>CAIVVT010000179.1 GCA_903909435.1 uncultured Acidobacteriia bacterium
GTCATTCCCGCGCGCTGATGACGCGCTCGCGGCCTACGTGGACAGACACAGGGACGAACGTGGCAACGTATCCGCGGAAGGCGGGGCGGTGTATCAGCGGCTCCGGAAGATCGGCCCGAAGCACAGCTCCATCCTGCAGCACGCATTCGCAGACGTGGTCCTGGTCAAGGGCTCCGATGTCTCGGCGGAGCTCGCCTGCGCGACCGAGCGGGCCTCGGTGGAGCACATGAGGGCATGCGCGAAGATCAAGCCTGGCGCGGAGGCGCGAACTCTCAGAGAGTTCGTGGACTGGTTGACCATGCCCGGGAAGGGGTCGGACGCAAGGGCGGTGGTCCTGGAGGCGGTGATCGGGGAAGCGACCGAGAAGCGTACCGCAGCGCTCCGATCGTTCTGCGCAGCCGATGAGGGGACCGCGCCGTCGTGGGTGGCGGACGACGGAGTACCCGACCTGTCATGGGTGAAGCAGGCACGGATTCACGGGACATGGTTTGAGGGCGGGAACCACACATATGCAGACACGCCAGCCCCAAAGGGGGAAGCGCTCTACACGCGCCGAGACTTGAAAGAGTGGCACGAATGAAAGTGGCAAAGAAGGATCACGTCGAGTACCAATTGGAACGGATGCGCGGGATCTGCGTGAAAGAGGGGATCCGATTCGACGGTGAGATCGCCATGGGGGCAATAGACGTGTGCGATCCAGCTTGGTACGGTGCGCTTCTCCCTGGGGTGTCCAGGTTTTTCGAGGCGCATGAGCGATGGTGCACCCACGAGTTCGAGGACCACTACTGTCAATGGCTTGAATGGTCTGGACGCGAGGACGACGAAGGCGACGACTCAAACGATGAGGGAGACGCTGTTGATGACATCGAATCCGGTTTTGGGATCTTCCAGACAGACCACACGATGGACAACATGGACTTCTCGCCACAGGAGAATCATACGTGGGTCAACGACGATGGGCTGACCATCACCGAGACGCCGTGAGTCATGGCCTGGGGGGACGACATCTCAGAGCAGGTAGCGGAAGAGTTTGCGGCCGCCATGGAGTCCGAGTTGACTTGGCAGCAAACCATGGTGTTCGGTTGGGCCATGTGGAGACGACAGCGGGACATCGACAGGCAGAAGGACCGCCGCGAACGCAAGCGCATCCTTCGGCTTCGGCACGAAGAACGAGTCTGCCCGGTGTGCAAGCGCAAGTTCAGGGTGCTCGTTGGGGACAAGAGGGGAACGCCGAGGGTGTACGACAAGCCGAAGTGCAGAGAGACAGCCAAGAAACGGCGGCACAGAACGCGAGTCCCCCCTGAAAGCAACCACCTACATTTAGAGGGTCAAGTAGTGTCTTCGGCGGTTGAGCGGGGTACATGAACCAAGGCGAGCCGGTAAGGCGTTCTTGTGCTCGTGGTTCCCGCTCAGAAGTCGAAGCCCACCCTTCGTTCCTCCTGCATAGCCGAAAGCGCGGCGGCTCGAGTCTCCAATCCAATCGGATGACACCCGCGCTTCCACTTTGGCCTGGCACCGGCCGCGAATAGGTGCCAAACGCCTCTGAAGCTCTCTGGAGAGCGGACGCATTGTAGGCGACCAGGCGCGGTTCGACTCCGCACAGAGGCTCCGACGGCCAGCCGACCGCCCAGTGTGGAGAGCCGACCGTCACTGTCCATGGGCCCGTAGTTCAGCGGGAGAACGCCTGCCTTGCAAGCAGGA
>CAIVVT010000180.1 GCA_903909435.1 uncultured Acidobacteriia bacterium
ACTCGACGAACTCCTCCCGAGTAACTGGAAACCCGCCACTACGTAGGCCAGTTCTTCAAACCCAAACGCTGTGCGCCCACATCAGGGGCGGTGGCCTGTGTTCACAGGACGCGTACCTTGCACTAGGGTTCGAATTCGACCGGCCTCCAGGGTCAACTTGTTTCGACCTCCGCCGCCGGTGGAAGAACTTCCGATGCTCTGCTGGAGACTACCGGAAGGCGTGTCCGAAGCACCATTTGCTCATCTATGTGATTCTGGTGACACCAGTGGAATACGCCCTTACGGCGTGTGCTCGCAGGTCAAGTCGTATGCTGTAAAAAGTATGTAAAATTCTCGTTTCCGAGTGTTCCCATAGTAAAATCGCTTCCGGCGTGCGGTTAATTGAAAGCCACAGAGTAAATAGTAAGCACGAGAGTTAGCAATACATCGGGGTTGGAAACTATGCGCAGCAGTCACAGCTAAGTCGTAATGAATCCTCGACGAGGATCAGTTTCCCGCTTGTGGGAAACGGTTCATTCCCTTCGCGAGCGTAGTCGTCCTAGGTTGGTGGCGGTTTTGAACTCCGGTTGCTGGCTAACTGGAGTGCTGGGAGGAGAACTGGTCCTCCATGCGCGGAGGGCGATGTAGTCGTGTGGAATCATCGACTTGAGTGCATGCCGTTGCCATTCGAAGCCGTGCGGATTATCCCCGCCGCGGAAGCATAACCAGGTGATACCGCGTAGCGCTGGAACGGTTGAACCGTGGCTGGCAGGGCGCCACTTTTTATCGCTCGAGGGGCAGAATGCCCTAATCGTGAGTTGGTGGGCCCTCTCTAAGATCTGGATTAAGGTGTCTTAAGTGAAGTAGCTGGCAATTCCTGCGCTTGAGAAGGAGTTTCGCACAACTCGAATCCGGCAGTCTTAGCATGGCGACCGTGCATTGCTCCTTGTCCAACGGCAAGCCCAAGCAGAAATGTCAGAATTTTCAGTCAACTCAGTGGTGGCATTTCTTCACGCGCATTCCTGATGAAAGGCAAGTGACGCGGAAGCAGCCTTGTGAACATCGGCCGTAGCGAACCCCAGTCGGTCGTCGCATCCGACTTGAGACTTCTTGAAAGATGCGGGAGCGGGGATTGCTGACTGCGGCGTCGTCCGGTCGAGTTGCCAATTCAAGGCAAACCATCCGCATCGAACAGCAGGGCGGATTCATCCCCATTAAGGGCCGCGGTGCGGAGGAAACCGGTCTTCACCATCGGTGTCCTTGCGCTTCCGCAAACTTCCGCGCAGGGGACTGCGGCGAAAATAGTAAGTCTGGAGAAGGAAATCAACTTGGTCGAAATAGGTATCAAGGTCAATCGTCCACGGCTGGCTACCCTAATTGCCCTCGTTGCGCTGAGTCTGCCGGCCTACGCGGATACCGCTAGCAGTGCTTACAAAAACGGCGTGCGGGCTGAGCACCAATCGGACTATGATACGGCCTACTCGTTTTACAAGCAGGCATACACGGCCGCGCCCAAGAACGCGAAGTATCTATCCGCCTACACGCACATGCGCTTCAGCGCGGCCGCGCAGCATGTCCACACCGGGCAGATTCTGCGCAACACGGGCGCCGTTAACGAGGCTTTGGCGCAGTTCCAGCGGGCTACAGAGATCGACGGTTCGAGCTTCATCGCGCAGCAGGAGTTGAGGCGTACGGCGGACATGCTCCGGCGCCAGGAGCGGCAGAAGACGCTCCCCAAGGTCAATCCTCAAGCGGTCAAGTTGAGCGAAGAGATCGAGGACTCGGTGGAGTTGCGGCCGCTCTCGAACGCTCCGATTACTTTGCACATGACCGCGAACTCTGACATGGCCTACAAAACAATCTGTAAGCTGGCCGGAATCAACGTGGTCATGGATCCGGATTTCCATCCGCAGAGCATCAGCGTCGATTTGACCGATGTGACTCTGCGCGAGGCACTGGAAATGGTCCGTCTGCAGTCCAAGACCTTCTGGCGGCCGGTTCTTGCGAACACAATCTTCGTAGCGGGCGACTCCCCAACCAAGCGCAAAGAGCTGGAACAGAACGTAATGAGGACGTTTTATTTGCGCAACGTCACCACACCAACTGAACTGCAGGATGCCGCTAACGTACTCCGCCAGTTGCTGGATGTTAGCCGTGTTCAACTGATTCAGGCGCAAGACGCACTCGTAATCCGCGGTACTCAGGATCAGTTGTTGTTAGCCGAAAAGCTGCTGGCCAACATCGACAAGCCTAAGTCCGAGGTCATCATCGACATCGCCGTGATGCAGGTGAGCCGCAATCAGGTGCGCACTCTGGGCACGAACGTGCCGACGTCCGCGGGCATAGGGGTCCTGTCGGGCGGGGCTTCTGGATCGACCAGCACCGGTACGGGATGGACTGCCGGCAGTTTCTCGTTCAGCGTCGCCGGAGGGTCCTTTACGGCCCTGTCTACCGACAGCAATACCAAGCTCCTGCAGAATCCCGAGATTCGCGCTCTGAACAACGAGAAGGCAACACTCAGGATCGGCGACCGCGTCCCGATCGCGACTGGTTCGTTCCAAACCGGTCTCGTTTCCGCGGGCGGCGTGAGTCCGGTCAGCACCCAATTCCAGTATCTGGATGTCGGCGTGAATATCGACATCACTCCGCATATACACTCCGACAACGAAGTGACTCTCAAGATGACATTGGAGATCTCTTCAGTCACCGGTTCGGAGACCATCGGCGGAATCACACAACCGATCATCGGCCAGCGCCGGATCGAGCATGAAACAAGGCTCGTGGATGGCGAGGTGAACTTGCTCGGGGGCATCCTGGAGGACACCGAGACGCAATCTCTGAGCGGCTATCCCTGGGTGAGCAAGATCCCACTGCTGAAGTACTTGTTCGCGCAAGAAAACAAGCAGCGCACGGAGAACGAGATCATTTTCGCGGTCACTCCGCACATCGTGCGTGGCCGGGATGTGACCGAGGAGAACTTGCGAGTGATTGCGGTTGGTACCGGCAATTCGATCGAATTGCGGAGGAAGCCAGGGGTAGCGGCCTCCACCAGCGAGCATCCAGCCGATTCGGGCAAGCCGCTGCCGGCGCTACCGCAAACTCCTCCTGCGCTTCCGCCTGCGACGGGCACCTTGCGGCCTGGGATACCACTGCCCGCCAGCCCGCCCGCAAATCCCGGAGGACAACGCTAGCGCCTGAGCCGAGATCCGCGGCGACCTCGAGTTGAGAACACACGGTGATTTCGTGCACGAGTTGTGGAGCTGATCTTTCGGAAACCAGCTGCACGAATGAGCTAGCCAACCGGCCGATTGCGTGCGATCTTTTTGAAATGACTTCACTATTGCGATTGCTCATCGCCGCGATGTTCGCCTCAATGCTGTTTGCCGACGCGATCGTGCTGAAGAACGGCGATCGCATCAGCGGCAAAATACTGAAGACCGACGGAAGTGCCGTGGTGGTCAAGACCGACTATGCCGGCGAAGTCAAAATCGACCTGATCGCCGTAGCCGCTATGACCAGCGACGCACCTCTGAATGTAGCGCTGAAAGGCGGCGACCAATCCCGCGGCAAAGTCTCCCTGACCGGGGACACTGTCAACGTCGAGGGGGGGGCGCACACGAAGATTGCGGAAGTGGCCGCCATTCGCGACGACGACAATCAGAAAGCCTGGCAGCGTGAGGACGAGCGTCAGCACCATCCCAAGTTGCTCGACTTCTGGGCTGGCTCGCTGGCCTTTGGTTTGTCCGAGGCGTCAGGCAACTCGAACGCGACGACTTTCAACACCAGTGCGGGCGTCGCGCGAGCCGCGGGCAAGAACAAGATGACGCTCTACTTTAGCCAGGTCTATGCGACACAGAGCACGACCTTACCATACGGGGAGACGGCCAATCGCATTGGCGGCGGGTTCCGTCTGGATCGCGACTTTTCCCCGAAGATGTTTGTGTTCGGCACCACCGATTACGACTACGACAAGTTTCTTGGATTGGACCTGCGAAGTGTCTTCGGCGGCGGTCTGGGCTACCACGCCTGGCAGAGCAAGAAGGGGCATCTGGACCTCGGCGGTGGCGCTGTTTACGACCATGAGAAATACTCGACTGGCGAGAATCGGAACTCGGCGGAAGTGCTGGGCACTGAGGAGTTCGCCATCAAACTCTTGTCACGGCTTAATGTGGTCGAGCGCCTGCAGATCTATCCGAACATGAGCGAAACGGGGCAATTCCGCTTGAATTTCGATACAACTGCGAGCATGCCGATCTACAAGTTCCTGGAATGGAATTTCGGCATAGACGATCGGTACCAAACAGACCCGCTGCCGGGTCGCAAAGGGAATGACGTGCTGTTCACGACCGGAGTGCGGTTCAGCTTCGATCAGACGAAGAAGAAGTAGCCAGGCCGGTGCGGTTTCACCTCATCACTCAGGAACCTGGCCGCCGCCCGTCATAGCAGCGCCGCCGGAGCCTTGAACTCTGGGGCGCGCTCTGGTAAAGCGACTGGAGTTGAAGGCGCGTGCGACCGACAACGCGCCGTCAACTCAGAAGCTAGCCCCTGTTCAGTTGCCCTTCAGTTCGAAGAGATACCGGCCCGAGCCGGCTTCGACCACGATCTCCCCACCATCCTCTTTCACGGAGGTCACACCTTCAACCGACTCGGTCGTTTTCTTCGCCTGCCAGATCGTTCTGCCGCCCTCGGACAGTGCCACGTTATTGAGCTGCAGTTTCGGGATTACGATCTCTGCCGTGGAGCCGAATGGCACCATAACTTCAAGCTTCAAGCCGTCGTCGGTACGCTGCCATGACGAGAGCACTTTGCCGCGCAGCGTTTCGAAATTGCCCGAAGCCCACTTGAGTTCGCGGACGACTCCGGGGTGGATCACGACTTTCTCCCAACCCTCCCCGCCGGGCACCAGTTTGATCCCGGCGAGATCGGTCATGAACCAGTCGCCGATAGCCCCGAACATGGCGTGGTTGTGGGAGTTCATCGAAGGGCCTTCCTTCTTCTGCCACAGTTCCCAGATGGTGGTCGCGCCGTTGTCGATCATGTAACCCCAACTAGGGAACGAACGTTGAATAGCCACATCGTAGGCCAAGTCGAGCCCTGAGAATTTCGCGAGGACAGGCAGCGCGTGCTTCGTGGCCAAGATGCCCGTGGTCAGGTGCGAATCGTTGTGATAAACCACCTGGTTCCGCAGGTAGCCGGCGGCCTTGCCGCGCAGGTCGTCGGGCACCATGCCGTAGGCCAGGGGCAGGATCTGCGAACCCTGCGTGCCGTTGCCGTAGTAACCCTCCGCTGCGTTCCAGAAGCGTTTATTGAAGCCGTCCTTGATCGCGTTGGCGCGCTGGCGCAACGCGTCTGCTTCGGCGGTCTTGCCGATGGCTTGTGCCGTCTTCGCCGCGATGTCGGTGGCGACGTAGCTGTACACGGTGGAGACCAGCGGCCCGGGCGTGAAATCGACGGGCACCCAGTCGCCGTACTTGATGAAATCGGTCGTGCCGTCCTTGCTCTTGCTCCACAGGAAGTCGGACCATCTGCGGATGCCGTCGAAGTGCTGTTCGAGCAGACGGCGGTCGCCGTACTGCTGATACGAATACCAGAGCACGAGCGGGTAGGCCGCGCCCCAACTCGGGTCGGCCGGACCCTGGGCAAAACGAGCTCGCGGAGTGGTGTCGGGCACGCTGCCGTCGGCGGCCTGGGCATCGTGCATGTCTTGCAGCCAGTTTGTGTAAAAAGCCGCCATGTCGAAGTTGTACATGGCCGCTTCGGCATAAAGGTGGCCATCCGCCATCCAGCCCATGCGCTCGTCGCGCTGGTTGCAGTCGGTCGGCATTGACATCAGGTTCGACGTGATGCCCCACTGCACGATGTGTTGGATCTGGTTCAGGATCTCCTTCGAGGACGAGAAGCCGCCGATGGGCGCGACGTCGCTATGCACCACGCGGGCCTGAACCGCATCCATGGGTGGCGTGCCGGGATAGCCGGTGACCTCGACATAGCGAAAGCCGTGCTGGGTGAAGCGCGGCTCATAGACTTCCGTGCCCTCGCCCTTCAAGGTGTAGGTGTCGGTGGCCCGCGCGGCGCGCAGGTTCTCGACGTTCAATGTGCCGTCTTCATACAGCAATTCGGAGTGGCGCAGCTTCACCGCAGTGCCGCGCGGGCCGCTCACCTTCAGCCGTACCCAGCCGGAGAAGTTTTGGCCGAGGTCGTAGACGAACATGCCCGGTTTGGGACTGGTCATGCGCTTAGGAGTCATCTCCTGCAAAGCGCGGATGGGCGGCATCATCTGGGCACTGACGATCTTGGTGGGGACGGGCTTTTCCTCGGCGGCCTTCCAGCCTGCGCCCGTGAACCCGGCCTTGTCCCAGCCGGGCTGCTCCAGGCGCGCGTCGTAGCTCTCTCCGTCGTACAAACTGTCCTGCGTGATAGGGCTGCCGCCCGCCTGCCACGACGAATCGCTGGAGACCTCGATCTTCTGGCCACCCTCGAGTTCGACGTTCAACTGCACCAGCGCGATGCGATTGGCGTACCAGCCTTCGCCCAGCAGCACGCCGAGCGCGTTGCCGCCCTGGCGCACGAAATGGGTCACGTCATAGGCGTTGTACAACACCCGCTCGGCGTACGTCGTGTTTGAGGGATCGAGCACGTGATCGCCGATGCGGACTCCGTTGACGTGCAACTCGTAGTAGCCGGCTGCGGCGATGAAAACCTTCGCGCTCACCACCTTGCCGGTTAGCTTGAATTCCCTGCGCAAAGCGTTGCCGCCCGCGATCCATTTGCCCTTCCAGTCGCTGCTCTTGAGCAGGCCTGTGCCGAAGCGCGCCACGCTGCTCCACTCGCTCACGGTTCCGGCTTTGTCCCAGGAGCGGACCTTCCAGAAGTAGGTTTTGCCGCTTTCCAGCGGCTTGCCCGCATAGGCCACGTTCACGAACTGCGCGCTCTTGGTTTCACCGCTGTCCCAAACGTCTCCCGCGGTGATCGACGCGTCTTTCGAAACCTGGATCTGGTAGGCCGTCTGCACGTTGCCGCGAACGGTCGAGACGGGCTGCCAGGAGAGGCGTGGCGGCGCCGAGTCCACGGCTTCTGGATTAGTCAGATACTCGCAGCGGAGGTTCTGCGGCGGCTGGGGTTGTGCCGACGCGAACGTGGCTCCAGCGAGGAGGATGGTGAGTAGGCTCGATGTTTTCATGGGGGGCGTTCTCCGGTGTGGAGGTTCCCGGCGATTCTATCACCTCGACCACCCGTAAGAGCGTCACCTCAATTTGTCACCTCAATTTGTCGCGCTACACGCCCTCCGCGATTTGAGAGGCTACGGCGGCTCCAACTCGGGCGGCGCTTCGAGGTCGAAGATACCTGGCGCCGGTTGCTGGCGGTTACTGCTCTTCAGACTGGTTCGATCTGCGTTCCGATTCGCGCTCTGCGCGGACGGTCTCCCGGGCGGCGCGCGCGGTCTCGCGCTTTACGTTTTCAGACTCTTCGAGAGACTGGCGCTGGTTTGCGCGCGCCTCGTCCAGCGCTCGGCGCGTCTCGTCCGCGCTTTGCTGCACCTGGGTGCGCGCTTCCTCCGCGGCGCGGCGGGACTCTTCGCCAACTTCCTCGGCGGCGCGGCGCACTTCCTCAGCGGCCTGCCGGACCTGCTCCCGGGCCTCCTCGGCCGCCTGGCGCGCCTCCTCCCGGGCTTGGGCGGCGTTGTTGTTACAGACACAGCCGGTGCACAACAAAATGGCCACCAACAGCAGCGAGAACAGGGCTTGCGGCTTCATATAGGGGGACTCTCCTAGTCTCTCTTTTGCATATACGAAGCAAGCTGCGATTTTGTTTTCTAAAAAGAGCTTCATTTTCCCCGAAACCGCTTGTCCACGCCTGCCCGGAGGTAGACTGGAAGCAGGAGGCCAAGTAAAACATGGCCCGAGGTTGGGAGAGCAAGGACGTTGAATCGCAGATTACTGGAGTTCACGCGTCTGTCCGCCAGCAAGACCCTCACGATCTCAACGATTTGGAGCGCGAACTCGCTAACAAACGAGTTTCGTTGATGCTGGATCGTTCGCGTGTCTCAAACGAACTCACCACAGCCCGAAACGAACGCTTTCGGCTGCAACTTCGCGCGGAACTGGAGTACATCGACCGGCAGTTGGCTGCTCTCGAACCAGAGGCTTGAGCCGGACGATTGGCTAGGCGCGTTGGCACTAAAAGCCTGTCGGACCTTGGCCCCGGCGCCGGGCGAAATTGGCTTTTAGGACTGCGCACTTGCGGCGCGGCGCAGCCAGCCGAACTTGTCAGGCTGACGGCCGTACTGAATCCCCTGAAGCTGCTCGAACAGCCTGTTTGAGATTTCGCCCCGGCCCCGCGCATTTCCGACCGGCAGCCTGAGCCCATTCTCAAAGCACAGCGTCCGGATTCCTGTCACCACTGCCGCCGTCCCGCACGCCATCGCTTCCGTGATCTGGCCGCTCTTGACGCGGGCGATCAGTTCGACCAGCGAGTAGGCATACTCCCGCACCGCGATGCCCTCGTCCTTGGCCAACGTAATCACGCTGTCGCGCGTGATGCCAGGCAGAATGGTCCCGCCGAGGGGCGGCGTCACCAGCCCGCCGTCCTCCACGAACATCACGTTCATCCCGCCCAGTTCTTCGACCCGCCGTTCGGGCGATGCGTCCAGGAACAGCACCTGACTCAGGCCTGCCGCAATCGCTTTCGCGGTGATCTGGAGAGTCATCGCGTAGTTCGCGGCCGTCTTCACGTTTCCCGTGCCACCGGGCCACGCCCGGACCATCGATTCGGCCACCAGGACGTCCACTGCGCCCGGGCCGGGGTCATGGTTGGCGAAGTACTTGCCCGCGGGCAAAGTGACGACGAAGAACTTGTACTCGTTGGAACTGCTGACCCCGATGTAGGGCTGTGTGGCGATCATCGCCGGCCGGATGTACAGGCTGCCCGGATACTCCATCACCCAGGCATGGTCGGCGTCGGCCAGGCCGAGTACCGCATTCAGGAATAGCCCTTCCTCCACCGTCGGCATGGCCATTCGCCTGGCTGAGGCCTGAAACCGGCGGGCGTTCATTTCGGGGCGAAACAGCGCCACGCCGCCGTCAGGTTGACGGAACGCCTTCATGCCCTCGAAAACCTCTTGCGCGTAATGCAGCACGAGCGCTCCGGGGTGCAGTGAAAACGACTCCAAGGGAGCAATGCGGGCTCCTGCCCATTCGCCATTGCGGTAATCTGCCACGAAGAAATGCGGGCTGAACGTCTTGCCGAACGCGATGCTGGAGGGATCCAACGGCGCCGCTGGAGCCAGGTCTTCGGTCAGGTTTCTTAATATCTGCATGTATGCTGATTCCCCTTCAGCTGGTCTTCCCGTTTTAGCACGCAAGCGCACTTCCGTTTTCGAGTGTGCTCAATCCAATAGCCCTCGCTGCAACCTCCAGCAGGCGATAATGTCCCGCAGGAGCAGCCTTCGACACCATGCAACTTATCGAATATGCCGATGCCAGTCCCGCAGTCCGAGCCGTCTACGACGACCTTCGGGCAGTGCGTAAGACCGATTGGATCAACAACTTCTGGAAGGCCATCGCCAACGATCCGGCCACGCTGAAACGCACATGGGAGAGCATCAAGGAAGTGATGGCCCCTGGCGCTCTGGACCCCCTTACCAAACAACTCATCTACATCGCGGTCAGCACTACGAATTCCTGCCCTTACTGCATTGCGTCGCACAAAGCGGCCGCGCGAGCCCTGGGCATGAACGACGAGATGTTTGCTGAACTGATGGCCGTTGTGGGCATGGCCAACGAGACGAACCGCCTGGTGAGCGGATACGAAGTCGAAGTCGATCCGGAGTTCAAATGCGCTCAGGGTGGACGAAATCCTGGACTGCGGGTAGAAAACGGGTAGGCTTGAGGCGAGTTGGAGAGCCGGAAAGAACCTGGACAGGGTCTGGGAATAGGGCCTGAAAAAGGAAATGCCCCGGAGCAAGGCCGGGGCATTATTCCATTGCGTGTACCTGCAGGGCGACTGCCCTCCAGCGGACTGAGGTGAAGTTAAGCCACCTCCGTTTGGGTTTGATAGCGTTTCACCATTTCGTGCATCTGGTCCTTGAGGTGCAGCTTGAGCTTTTTCAGCTTATGCTCCTCTATCTCGTCTTCCTCCGTCATGCGCGGTTTCGCTTCGATGGCATCCAGGAGCGCCGAGTATTCGGCATGTTTCCCTGCCATGGTCCGGTATTCCTCGCTTGACTGCATCAGGTACGCCTTCGCTTCTTCGAGAGCCTTGTTCTCCATGTTCGGTCTGGTTCTCCTTCACGCATTTTCCACATCGGCTCCATGCCTGGCCGTGTCCTCTACGAGGGCCGACCCGCCAGGTCCGGCGGCCTGGCAGAGACAGGTGGCATGCCTCTCAGTCCTGCCGTACCCAAAACGTATCACTTTTGCAATTTCATGACAACGGCATCCTCTCGCAAGCCTGCGGGAATCCCGGCTTTCGCGTAGTAGTTCTTGCGCCTTCCCGCCTCCCTAAACCCCGCCGCTTCGTAGAGTGCGCGCGCGGCGGAGTTGGATTCGCGGACCTCGAGAAACAGAACGCCTTCGTGCAGATTTAACAGTTCGCGCAGCAGGGCCTTGCCCACTCCCTGCCGGCGGGACGAAGGACCTGTTGCCACGTTCAGGATCTCGATTTCATCGGGCGGCAGGCGCCGCGCCACGGCGAATCCAGCGATGCGGCCGGCCAGTTCGGCCACTATGCTCTCGTAGTGCAAATAGTCTTCCGGCTTCCATTGCGAGGCTTCGGGCGAGGAGGTCTGGATGCGCTCCACTTCCGGTAGGTCGCCCGGCTCCATACGCCGGATTGTGATGGCCGCGCGGCTCATACCGGCAGTGCTAGCCCCCTCAATTCCGCGCGCAGGGCCAGTCGCAGGACCAGCCATGCCCCAAGCGGGCATAGCGCCACGGCGATGCACAGCGGCGCGAAACCGTGGGCCTCCACCACGCGCCCGGCCACTGACGAGAAGCCTCCCTGCACCAACCCGTACACGCTGGTCAGTCCCGACACCGCGAACGCTGCCCGTGCGGACCCGAAGATGTCCAGCGGCAGCGAGTAGATGTTGACGCTCCCTAGGACGCAGGCGAAAAACGAAACGCAAATCAATGCCGTCGCCAACCCTGCTGAGGGCGCGAGCGGAACCAGCGCCGTTGCCAACAGCAGTACCGAGCTGGCCAGAATTGCCTTCATGCGAGCTTGTAAAATGTTCTTGCCGTCGAACCAGCGCATGGCCAGCCAACCGCCGAACAGCCCTCCCGCCGAAGCGAATACCGGCGGTATCCAGGCCAGTTGCGTGTTGGCCAGATGCTGCGGCATGTGGTGAACACGCACTAGGAATACGGTCGTCCAGTTCACCCACAAACTGTAGGCCAACATCGACAGTACATTCGCCGTCAGGATGGCCCAATAACGCCGATCGGTCAGGATGGCGCTCGCGTTATAGGGTTTCGGTTTGGGCCCCCCGGGGGGGGCGGATGCCCACGACGGCGTCGGGTCCTCCGATTGGAATTCTCTTTCGGCGCCGGCACCGCCGACCGCATTGTGGCGCATCCGGCCCGTTCCCCCTGCACGTCCACTGATCCAGATCCACAGCGGGATCCACACGAAACCCAGCGCCCCCGCAACCATAAACGCCGACCGCCAGCCCCAGACGCGCGAGCAGGTTTCGGCCAGCAGCGGTGCGGCGATCGCTCCGAAGGAAAGCCCCATCTGCGTGATCCCGCTGCCGAAGGCCCGCTCCTGCGGCTTCAGGTAGATGGCGCACGCCTTGCCGGTGCCGGGAATCCCGCCGGCTTCCGCAATGCCCAGCACGGACCGGCACACCGTCAGTTGTCCGAGGGTCGAAGTGAGGCCGGTGGTGAGTCCAGCCAGCGACCACCCTGCCACCGCCAACGACGTTCCCAGCCTCAATCCAAGCCGGTCGATAAACAGCCCGGCCAACGGCGCCGCCAGCGCGTAACAGAGGGAGAAAGCGAAGATCACATCGCCGTATTGCGCCGCATTGACCCGGAATTCGCGCATCAGCTGCGGAGCGAGCGCCGCCAGCACCTGCCGGTCGAGGAAGTTCAATGACGACGAGAGGGCGATGACGGCGATGGCGATCCAGCGCCAGGAGCCGCTGCGGGCGCTGTCGGAGTTGGGCATCGTCATTGTGAATTCAAGCCGCCAAACTCCGCACTCGAGGTGTGCCCTACTGCCGGCATCCCGCCGTCGAACTACGGCGCTTCCGCCGCCAGGAACTGGATCGAAACCGCGTCGCCCGAAGTGCCCGCCGCCTTGTCTGGCCGGGCGACATATTCGATCTTGACACGCCGCGCCGGGCGCTGCGCCCCACAGCCGAGTTTGGCCTCGCCGCCTTCAGTTCCGTCCGGGCCAACGATCAGCACCTGAGTCGTGTCGGGGATCAACAGTCGCAGCGGCTTGTCCTCCCGGTCCAGCACCAGCCGCGCGCGCTTGCCCAGGCAGTCGAACTGTTTGAATTTCGCCGTGACCGACTGCTGAGGGGGGCCTTCGAACCAGGGTACGACCTTCCCAGCCTTCACCCCGCCGGCCTTCGCGTTGGCCGCTTCTTCGGCCTTGTGCACGTTCGCCAGCGCCTCGTTTCTCAGCCGCTCCAACTCCGCCTTGTCCTCGTCCTTCAAGCGCTTGCGTGCTGCTGCTTCGGCGTCGCCCCGCATCTGCTGGAAGTCCTCGAACCGTTTCGTCAATTCGAGCCGTGATGCCTCGTCCGCAGCTGCGTCGAGGGCAACTCGCATCGACTTCTCCGCGTCGGCGAAGTGCTGCAGGTCGAATTGCGTCTGCGCCAGGCGCAGCCAAATCTGCGTGTCGCGCGGCTGCAGTTCCGCAGCCTTCTTCAAGTGGACTTCGCGCCGCACGGGCCCCGGCTCCATCGCGGCCAGTTCCAGAAACGGCTCGGCCCAGCGGATGTTCAGCTTGACGGCTGCTTGCAGCAGCTTAAGCTTCTCCGCCGGGTCTTTCTCCAGGCGCGCCAATTCGTACCAGGCCCGCGGACCTGCGCCATCCAGCGCGGTAGCGGCCACCAGATCCTCGCGCGCATCTTCCGGCTTGTTCTGTAGTAGTAATGCCAGCGCACGGCCCTCGTGTCCCGCGGGCGATGCTTTTTCGTTGAGCGCCGTCTCATACGCGGCCCGGATTTCGGCGGGCGGGGCCCCGCCTCCCAGCGCCAGATCGCCGGGCAGCAACCGGATGCGCGACGGCAGGGCAGGGAGGTCGTGCAACTCCCGCTCTACAATCAGTTTCGCCGGCAGAATTTTCGTCCCGAACTGGCCGGCCTTCAGGTACGCGCTGGCGGCGTCCCGCATTTTGGGGCTCCACGGACCGCCGGTCGGTTGTCCGTACGCGTTGCGCCACGCGATCTCCTCCTCCGCGCCGTTGGCCAGGTTCGACAGGAACACCCGGCAACGCGAAGTGCTCTCCTCGGTGACCGCCAAGCGGTGCAGCAGCGCCCATTCGAGAGTGCGGTCGGACTGCTGCGGAGGCGTGCCCAGCGTCCAGCGCTGCCCGTGCACTTCGAGCGTGGAATAGAGCGAGGCGATGGCGGCTTCGAAGCCCGGTGCCATCGGGCGGACCAGGTTGCCTTCGAGGATCGCCTTGGCGAGGTCGTGGAATACCCGCGCGTCCGGCTGTGAGCCGGCGGGCCAGGCCAGAATCCAGCCGTCGCGGGAAAATCCGAAAAACGGAGCAGTCGCGCCCTTGCCGGGCTTGCGCACCACCACGGTGATTGGCCAGGCCAGCAGCGGCTCGGGCTTGCCTACCGCTTCGCCAACCGCGAACCTGAACTGTTCCAAGTGGTTCAGCGCGACGCGTGCGGGCTCTGCTCCGGCGTCGGAGTAAACCACGAACGGCCCGTGCTTCAGCTCCACCCAGGCGGCTTGCAGCGGCAGCATTGCAAGCAGCAAAATCAGCGTCCGCATCATCGCTTGTGGCGCACGCTTTAGCGCGCAGCGTCGACACTCCTGTCGACGTCCGGTTCCATGCCGGCTGAAGCCGGCACAGCACGCTGAAGCGTGCGCCACAACTGGTGATGGCGGCTCCGTCCCCAGCATCAGCCGATCACACTCTCGCCTTCTCCCAACGCCGCCAGGAACCTCTCGCGATCCTTGTCCGCCGATTCCAGCGCACTGTCAAACGTCACGCTGTAAGTTAGCACAGCGATGAAAAAAGCCGACCCCAATACCGCGAAGAACGCCCATTCGCTTTGGAACGCGTACCGCGCCAGATGCGCGCAGACCGCGGCCGGCGCGGTTGCCAGGTACACCAGCATCAGCAATCCGCCGCCCTTGCCGCTGCCTTTCCCGCGCCACGGGTTCGACGCGTCCACGGTACGTGCGTAGCGGATGGAGGTCAGGTTTCCCACCGAAATCAGGAACGCCGCGAACACCAGCACCGTCGCCAGATCCTCGAACAACTGCAGCGTGCCGATCGTGTCGCCGAACAGCCTCGTCAGCAGGCACACCACCAGGATTTCCAGCACTATGAACAAGCCCGCAGTCAGGTTCTTGGCGATCAGCACGGTGGAGAAGCGAACCGGCAGCACGTAGTAGGCCTGGGCGGCTTTACGGTCGTAGGCAAACACGTTCGCGAACAACGGCTCGGTCAGGAGCAGCATCGAATACAGAATGACGAAGGTCAGGAAGTTCTGCCGCATGAAGCCGTGCGTGGGCGCACCGCCCGGCTGCCAGAGGAACGGGACGAACACGACCAGGCTGAAGATCGAGCCCATTAAAAACAACATCCGGAAGCGAGGCACGCGCGGCAGCGTCAGCAACTCTTTCTGGACCAGCGTGGCCAGCGGCTCCGGGAAGATCTTCAGCGGCAAGTCGGCGAGTCGTTCCAACAGCGGGATGCGATTACTGTTGGTGGTTGGTGCTCGATTCGCGCTTTCGGCGGCCGCTTCGTCGAAGCGCAGTCCGCGGCGGAATTGGGAGTAGCCAAACCACGCTCCCAGGGCCACCCACAGCGTCAGCCCGGCCACCGCTGCCAGCGAGATTTCGCCGACCGCCAGCCGGGCCGTCCACTGCCACGGCACGGGCAACATGGCGCTGATTGCCGAATATTGTTTGGCGTAAGCGGATAGCTTCTCTTGTGGAACCATGTGTACGAGCACGTTCGGAACCTGTGTCAGCAGCACGAAGCCCAGCACCACGAACTCGCGCACGCCCTTCTTTCGCATCAGTCGCGTCAACAGATCCCGGACCCCGGCAGACAGGCACAGGTTGAACACGGCGAAAGGCAGGAAGAACAGCGGCCCGTACCACGGTGCGATCGGGCTGCGCCAGAGTCCAATGGTGGCTCCGACAAGCACCAGCAGCACCTCCACGCAGGTGCTTGCGCGCAGGATCACTTCGATGCCGAACATACGGCTATCTGGGATCGGATAAACCCGAAGTCGTTTGAGGTCGAGCGAAAGTCCGCCCGAGGCCATCAGCAGTGGTACAAACTGCCAGTAAAGGAATGCCACCAGCAGGCCGACATCTACAATGTGCAGCAGGGTTTTGTGGTCCTTGGTCAGGGGCAGGCCCCAGGCCGCCAGCACTCCCAGGCAAGCGAATCCGGCGTACCAGAGCAGCGTGAAAAACCAGGTGAAGACGAGGCCGGACTTGGACTCGCGTGGGAAGCGGTTGAAGATGGAACGCCATTGGGCCCAGACGATCACCCGGGTCTGTTGATCGAAGATCATGACAGTCCTCCCGTGCAGCATGCTATGGCGTGCCGCACCGGCACTCCTGCCCGCTTCCCGCAGCAACGCGCCGGGCGTCGGGATGAGTCTCGACGCCGCTCGCCGAAGCGCGCCCAGCACCCGGCGCTACCGTAGGGTACCTGGATCAAAGTGGATGGGTTCGCCGGCATGAGGTTCTTGAGCATGCTTACCGTTACAGCCAGCCCAGCGTCTCGTTCGTGCGCGCCTCGGCGCCAACCGCCCGCACGAACATGTCCTCCAGCGTTTCCGCCCCGGAGCGCAATTCATCCAGCGTGCCTTCCACCACCAACCGCCCGGCATTGATAATGGCGACTCGCTCGCACAATCGCTCGACGACTTCGAGGACATGGGAGGTCAGGAAGATGGTCGCGCCCCGCCGCGCCTGTTCCAGCAGGATCTCTTTCATCAGTCGCGCACCGACTGCGTCCACGCCTTCGAACGGCTCGTCCAGCAGAAACAGATCGGGTTTGTGGATCAGCGCGGCCGCCATCGCGACGCGTTTGCGCATGCCTTTGGAGTAGTCCGCGATCAGCTTGCGGCCCGCCGATTCGAGCTCGAAAAGTTGGATCAGCTCCTTGGTCCGCTGCCGCACAGTATCCATCTCCAGGCCGTACATCCGACCTACGAAGTGGACGAACTCCGGCCCGCTCAGGTGATCGAACAGCAGCGTGTCGTCCGGCACCAGTCCGATGCGCCCTTTGATCGCGACCGCATCCTGCGGCATGCGCAACCCCAGCAGGTTCATCGAACCGGAGGTGGCGGGAGCCAGCCCCATCAACATGCGAATCGTGGTCGTCTTGCCCGCGCCGTTGGGCCCCAGGAAGCCGAAGAAGCAGCCCCGAGGTACCGACAGGCTCAAACCGTCCACGGCGGCCTTGTCGCCGTAAACTTTACGCAATTCGCGTATTTCAATAGCGGGCGAAACGTCTGGCGTCACTGTGCCTTGTATTGTATCGTCAGCGGCCGCCCCGATTCGGAGCCGCAGCCGCCAGGGAGTGGTGGCAAAATATCGTGCGCCCGATTCCAAGCCGTGGGCAGAGCCAGATCCTACCGCTCCCTCACGGTCGCGGCTCCGTTCCGGATCGGA
>CAIVVT010000181.1 GCA_903909435.1 uncultured Acidobacteriia bacterium
CGTGGCGATCCGCAGAAGGTCGCCGCCCTAAATCGGCTGTGCGAAGAGCGCGAATTGATGTTTGGCGCTCGTGGCGACGGATCGCCGCGCTCACAGCAGACGCGACTGGGAATCGCGCTTGGCAATAAGCGTGACCGGATCTTCGATGGCCGTGCGGTAAAACGGATGACCTTCAGTAAGCACGTGGGCTCGTTCCTTTACGCCCTCGTGCCGGTCGATTGTGGCGAAGATCCGTCAAAAATCGACCAGCCAAACCTGGATCTCATTGATTCCATTGATTCGGCGGACCTTGCACGCCTGGCGGACCTTCGGCGGACCTCGTTGGAGCATGGTCCGCCGGTATTAAGTTCTTTAGAAACAAACACTTACAAACCATCGGCGGACGTAGCGGACCTTTCTTCAAGTTCCGTATGTAATGAGTATGAAATGTATACGTGTCATGCATACGCACACACATCATCATCACGTATAGAGGAGCCAGCCCTGGTGCAGAGGTCCGCGAGGTCCGCAGACTGTCTGCATCTTACTCAACCTAAAGAGCTTATTGTTTGCGGACCTTTGACGCGGACCTCCGGCGACGGCCCGCAAGGATCGGCAGTGTCCGCAAGGCCCGCCGCCGCCGGTCGAGGAGCCATCGACCTGGCCAGCCTGCCCGACGAGCCGTATGTTCCTGACGGCGGTGCCCATGACTGAAGCGCTGATGGAAACGCCGGCATCGGACGCAGGGCCGGGTGGAAGCGGAAGCACGCTTTTTGTGTCGTCTTCCCTCGACACCTGGACGCCGGCCAGGCCGGAGTGCTTCGCTTCCGACGTCCAACTCGACGACACCGTCTACCGGCGGCTCGATCCGGAGTATTACGCCTGGCTGCGCAGCCGGATGCTTACTGCGAAGCGCTTTGCCCTCGGCGGGCAGCTATCTTCGGAGGCCTTTGACACGCTTCGCAACCGCTTCAACCAGATCCACCTATGGGCGATGGCGAACTTAGATAGAGCATCGCTGAGTGCAGCCGTACGCGCGTCCGACGTCTCGATCTACCGTGCGCCCGCCATCGAGCACCCGATCACGCCACGGGCCACCCAGGCGCCAGCGACGGCAAGCCCAGAGGCACTTGCCATGGTCGATGCCATTCGGGAGCAATCGCTTGGTCTTGGCTGGAAGCAAGAGCGGCTTTACACCGCGGGCAAGCCACTGAACCCGCTGTGCGGGCTGGCCGCGTACTTGAACGCTGGGGACCGCATCGGCGAAGTGACACGTGAGGCGATTGAGATCATCCTGCCGAGTGGCGTGCACCAACGTTTCTATAATCACGACGTCGAGCAGCCCTGGGTCAGACGGGTAACTGGCACCACGTATTGCACTCAGCAAAATATAGTGCACGAGGGCCTTTCTAAAACTCGTCGTCGCTGAGTATAGATAAGTAGGGGCACAGTTCGGAAGCCAAGCGCAGAGCGCAGCTTCCCAAGGCGTCCCAACCCAAACGAGAGACGGGACTCTCTTAAAACTCTCTCCCTTCTTCCCCGAGCCCAAAAAGTATCCAGATGAAGAC
>CAIVVT010000182.1 GCA_903909435.1 uncultured Acidobacteriia bacterium
AACAAAGTCTCGCGGATTCACTCGGGTTGGACGAACTCCGTAGTACCCTGCGTGGGTAATACAAACTCTCGCTGGTAACCCCTTCACTGAAAACCACTTGCACTTGTGCGCGGGCGCCTGGCAGTAAACTCCCGCTAGGGAGAGGGCTTCGGGCCCGTTTCTCAGCCGCGCGTCGGAACTAGTCGCCAGAACCCAAGCAGTCTCCCGCAATGCCCGGTAACTGGTGGGCTTCAGTGCTGCGCGCAGATGCTGCAGCGCCTCAGAGTCCTCCCCGTGTGCAGACAGGACCTGAGCCAGGCGCAAGTTCGTTTCCGGATGGCCCGGGTCCAGTTCGAGTGCTCGACGCCAGGACACAATCGCCGATTCCGTGCGGCCGAGTTGATCCTGAGTGTTGCCCAGATGGTAGAACGCCGGCGCGTAGTGGTCGTCGAGACTCGCCGCCCGTTCGAATTCGGCCAAGGCTGCGTCGGTTTTCTGTTGCGCAGCTAGCGCTTCTCCCAGGTGACAGTGCGCCGCAGCGCTGCTTGGGGCTATTTCGACCGACTTCCGGAGCTCCGCCTGTGCCTCCTCGTTGCGGCCGATTTGCAGCAGTAGCAGCCCTAGTGCGGCGTGGGGCTCCGCCAGCCCGGGTGCGGCTTCCACCGCGCTCTTCAACCGCAGTTCGCGAGCGGTCTGAAACTGTACGCCTGCTTCCGCCGGACGCTGCGCGAACAGCAGGGTCATGCCGAAGTTATCGCGCGCCAGGGGATCCTCCGGATTGTCCTCGATCGCGCGCCGCCATTCTAAGGCTGATTCCTTTAGCCGGCCCCGCTTCTGCAGAAACAGCGCCCGATTGAAACGCTTGTAGTAGTCGAGCGCAGGACCACCCAGCGTGCGCACCCCGGTGGGTGCGACGTTAACGAATTCCGGCAGGTTTACTGCGCGATTGGCTGCCGTTGAGCCGTCGATCAGGATCGCCGGGCTATCGTTGCCGTCCACATCAATATGCGTCAAGTACATCTGCGTGTAAGGCGAGCGGCTTTTCGAGGAGAACACCATCCATCGCCCATTTGGCGAGAAGCTGTGCCAGGAGTTCATGAGCGGGGTATTGCAGTTCATGCGGCGGGCTACGCCGCCGGCGGCGGGTACGATGTAAAGCTGGCTGTCCGGGCGCATGAGTTGTCCGTTCCGGCATTGGACGAACACCACCCACTTCCCATCGGGTGAGACCTTGGGGAAGGTGTTGCTCAATCCGTTCGCCGACGCGCCAACCACCGGTTCCGCCACACCACCCCGCCCGAGGTTGAAGGGGATGCGGTAGAGGTCGTAGCGCACCTGTCGCTCATTCGGATCGTTCGCCGCCAATGCAGCCGGCGCTCCCTCGGGGTTAGGCTCCTGCGCCGCTGCGCGTGCAAAGACCAGGTACCGCCCGTCGGGACTCCAGACTGCGGTCATCTGGACAAAGCGGCGATCGTCGGCGCCCGGCAGCGGCTGAAGCCTGCCTGTCGCCCGGCTGTACCAGGCCAGGATGCCGCGCGTCGGGAAGAAGACCTGCAGAAAGCGATAGTCGCGGTAGTTTGTCACGTAGTAGTTGCTGCGCGGAGCGCGAGATTGCGGGCCGTCGAGTTCGGCCGGGTTGATCGTGGTCGCCACGAATTGTCCATCGGGCGAAACCTGAGACACGAACCCCGCGCGAATGTTGCCTTGCAACCGGCCAGCCACGGAACGCCACTGGATTAGTTCCTTACGCTCCACCGAGATCTCGGGCTGCACCGAGGTCAGGAAGTACTGACCCTTGTTGTTTTGGAGTCCGTCGAGGTCCATGCCCATGGTCTTGCCGTCGGCGGAAAACGAGTGGCAATTGGCGCAGACGGGCATGCCGGAGAGCAGCAGCCGGCTGTTCCGTTCGCCGACATCGCGGAGCCGCCAATTCACCAGGGGCAGAGCTTGCGGCGCGAGCGGCTTGATCTGTCCTTTCTCGGTTTCGGTAGGCATCAGAGGCACGTCGCGGTAAAAGATCGGCGCCCCGACGGGGTCCATCGACGTGCGGATGGCGACCTTGCCACGCGAAAGGATTTTGCCAGGCAACGCCTGGGCGTAGCCGGACACGGTCACGCTTGCGGCGCCCGGTACCGAGCGCCGCTTGATCGCTGCCCACAGCGCAGGGTCGGGAGTCCAGGTATGCGATGCGGCTTGGACTGGCGTCAAACGCGGAAGCTCGTTCGACTTCGAAATGCAGTCCGGATCGAGCGGGCCGATGCGCATCCGTTCGCCACGTGATGTGACATGGATCGGTACCGAGCCGTCAACGAAAACGATCTCGATCTTCCACACGTTGGCGGCTCGGACAGGGTCGCGCCAAAGAAACGTAGGTGCGGTGATCTCGGGGGGGAAAATCGATTGGTCGGACGGGTAGTCGATGGAAATGTGGGCGACGGATGGCGTGGTGCTTTGCGCGTTCACACCGAAGAGCGCGAAGGTGGCCACCAGCACGGCGACGCGGGCTTTCCACTCCACCTGAGCAGGCATCTGCTTCCATTTTCGCCGGTAAAGCTGCCCCACTTTATGAAAACCGAACGTTTTCGAGAATTATGCGTCTGTTACGGCTATGCGTGCTACGCTTTTTACCCTGCTCTCACTTGCCCTGTCCGGCTTCGGGTTCGCCCAAGGTCCGCCCAGACTGACCCTGCCGCCCAGCGGCAACAACCAGAAAGCCTCCGTCACCCAGCACATCGGACCTGTCGAGGTCACCATCGGCTACTCCAGTCCAGCCGTCCACAGCCCTGCCGGGGAAGACCGGCGCGGCAAGATCTGGGGCAAACTGGTTGCCTACGGCTTGGTGAACCCCGGCTTCGGCAACAACAAACCGGACCCTTGGCGTGCTGGCGCCAACGAGAACACGGTCTTCACTGTCTCCCACGACGTTGAGATCGAAGGCAAGCTGCTCCCGGCAGGGCGCTATGGCCTTCACATGATTACCGGCCCGGAGGAGTGGACTCTGATCTTTAACAAGAACTCCTCGGCTTGGGGCAGCTTTTTTTACGAGGACAATGAGGATGCCCTGAGGGTTACTGTCAAGCCCAAAAAGCACGACTACCGCGAATGGCTAACCTACGAGTTCACCGTGCGGAAACCTGACGAGGCGACTGCGGAAATGCAGTGGGAGGACCTGGCCGTCGCCTGGAACATCAAGGTCAAAGACGTCAACCAGCTCTACGTCGCCTCGCTGCGGCGTGAACTCACCGGTTCCCCAGGATTCGACTACGAGGCGTTCAACCAAGCTGCGCAGTTTTGCCTGACGACGGGCACCGATTTGGAGCAAGGGCTCAAGTGGGCGGAAACCGCCGTCAGCGCGCCGTTCATCGGCAAGGCTGATTTTGAAACGTTGAGCACGAAGGCTCAGATTCTCTCCAAACTGGGGAGGGAATCAGATGCCAAGGCGGCCATGGATGCCGCACTGCGCGCCCCAGGAACCACGCCACTGGAGATTCATCAGTACGGTCGTCAATTACTGGCCGCGAAAAAGAGCGCTGAGGCCCTGGCTGTCTTCCAAATGAACGCCGAGCGCAACGGCGACGCTTGGCCGGTCCACGTTGGACTGGCGAGAGGTTATGCTGCCACTGGGGAAACCCAAAAGGCACTGGAACATGCTAGAAAAGCTCTGGCCCAGGCACCAGATCCGGTGAACAAGAAGAGCTTGGAGGACATGGTCCAAACGCTCTCCGAGGGTAGAACGCTCAGCCAGTGAGATGCCCGGATGCGATCACCCGAGCGAGGTTGAGCGGCGCTGGCCGCTGACTCCACCTCGTGGACCTCACGCGAAAACCTTCAGGCATCACGGGTCGGCGCTCTGTCTTCCGAGTGACAATCTGGCCGGCGGCTACCGCGCGGGGGACCGCTCTGACTGCAGTACACCGGGGACTCGTGGCCCGGGTGTACTGACTATATTCTCGGCATGGGTCACGGCCCATACCAGCAGACACAGCGCGCCGGCGAATGTGGAGAAGAACAGGACGAGAATTCGTTTGCCCAACTTGTCCCGCCAGGAATCCAGCGAGTCGATTTCAGCGACAAGCCGCCGGATCGCCGCTTCTTCCTGGTCAGCTACAGGTTTTGCACCGGGCACAAATTTCGCCTCCAGACGAATGCGTCTCCCCCTGATGATGCTCCCGATCTCGAATTGGAAGCAAGAATGAAACAGAATACCGATTGCAATGGTGTATATGCGTCTGTTCCGAGGGCCTTCAAACCCGCGGGAGTAGGTCAGTGACCGCACGAAAGCCGGGCGGATTGCTGAAAGCCACCGCTCACTTCCGCTCGGGGCCCGGTGCTGGCAGGTCTGACGGGCGCTCTTAGAAGATGAAGCTCAAGCCGCCACGCAGGGATCGCGGGAACGGCACCAACAGCATCGAGCGTCCGTCGCTCGAGGGCACTGGTAAGTAGCCTTGCGCCAATAAGTTCCGCACTTCGGCCGTCATCTCGAATCGGCCGCCTAAGCCATTGATGACGGGCAGCGGCTGGCGCACCTGGAAGTTGAATCCGAGCCCGGTCTGCATGTCCTGCGTGAGGAAAGCGTGGGTCGGGATCAGCCGGCCGCCTGGCGTCCAGATGTACGCCATGGAAAAACGTGTACCGGCGCCGGGCAGCGCCCCCGCGAACTGCGCCGATGCCCACTTGGTCTGCCCGATCCGCATTCGGTCGCGCAACGAGGTGGCATCGGTGGCTAAAGCTCCGGTGCTATCCGGCCGCAACGCGCCGCCGGAGCCGAACATGCCGGACACACTCCATTGCGCGCCCAGTGGACGTGTTGCGGAAACCAGGTATCCCGAGGACGAGAAATTCCCAAAGTTAAAAATCGAGGAACTCGAAGCAATATCAGGAAGCAGATCTTTGGAATTGAGCGCCGAGGTGTCACCCGAAAGGACAAACGCTTGATTGAACATGCGCTCCCGGTAAACCGATCCGCGCAAAGTAGTGCTCCCAACGTCCAGGTGGTAGCCCGCTTCGTAGCTGGTAGCATGTTGCACGCGCGCCCTGCCGCTGAGTAGAGAGACCCGAGGGAACAGGTTCAAGCCGGCCAGACTCTCGGCTTGCGAGGGGGCTGGCGGAGCAGAGGAGAAATCGACGCCCGGTGCGCCCGAACTAAAGGCTAGATCCAAGCCGCTCTTGCGTGGTAGGTCGTAACTCAGCTTGGCGAACGGGCTGAGGACATTCAGGTGGTCGACGAACGCCACCGCCTCCATCAGCATCCCGTAGTTGAGACGCATGCGGTCGCCGATTTCCTGGCGATCCTGCAGTTTGATCGAATAGCTCCTCAGGGTCGGCAACTCCTGAGCCGCACCCGGTCCTCCCAGCAGTCCTTGGCTGGCGTGTTGGCGGATGCCGAGCTGCCGAACCGTGAATTCAACATCCGGACTGAGCGAAGCGGGGCCCTGACTGGTGTAGCGTGTACGGAAGGCGGTTGCAGGATTGCCCGTTGAAGCGGCGTATCCGACGTTGCCGCTAAACTGCAGCTCGCGCGTTCCGAAGACACTGGTGGCTAAAGCGAAGGCCGTTCCCAAGTCGCTCGAACTACCCGTCTGATCGGAAGCGGATTCGCCGCCGGACACTTGGATCACGCCACGGGTCTTGCGCCATCCGGCCGGTAATGGGTCGCTTTTGACGGTCGCCAAGGAATCCAGCGATGGTGTAACCCGCAGGACCGGCCGCAAACCGGGATTGCTGCGCAGCACCCACTTCCACTCGTCGGTCACCAGTCCGCCCTGCGCGGGCAGCGTGGATACCAACTCGATACTTGAGAAGAAGCTCGCCAGTTGGACGCTCAACATGCTCTCCATGCCCGCCCGGACCGGAACGTTCTGACGGTCAGCCGGAAGGAATGAGGAAGACCATACGCGGATAGTGTAGCTGTCGGGAGCCAGAGAGTCGAAACGGAAACGCCCATCGACAGCTGTCTGGGTGCGCGCTACCAGGCGGTCGTTGTGGGTCTGGAGCAGCACGATCGCGCCGGGCTGGGGCATGCCCACGGAGTTGCGCACACGTCCCTCAATTGCGCCGAGCAGGCGAATCCCGCCGCCCTGCACACTGGTGGGGCATCCTATCAGGAGGCCCATCAAGGCAATGCCGGCAATGCGGAGCATGCATCTCCTGCGAAACCGCTTCAAAGCGAGTTTCAGCCCGGTTGATAACAGCCTCTAAGCCGTTATAGAAAACTCCATCAGCTGGGTCAAGCCCCGAGACCTTAGCGTTGACTCACAGCCGGATTGCGAATCTCCCCGGCCGCTGCGATCGCGGGGGATCCTAATATAGAAAACTCGGCCGACTGCGTCAAGGTCTGATTCTTCACCTTATCGTTGATTTTCAGCCGCAGCACGTATCTACCAGGCTGCAATGATTGCAGGGGGAGCAGTTTCTCAATCGTCATCTGCGATGCCGAGCCTTCCAAATTCACGAGATCTTCCGTGAAATCAATCACTTTCGAGTTGTCGCCCGCCTTAATGATCTCGTAGGTCACATCACCGGAGACTTTATGCGTCGCCTCGTCTGCACCGAGATTGTAGAGCTTCATGTATATGCCCATTTTCTCGTCACTTCTGAAGGCTTCACCTACCCGTGGCCGGACCTTCGAAGAGCCGATTACAAACTGGCCCATCCCGATCTGGCGCGTCGGCACCTTTTCCAACTGGTCGGCAAGCACCAGCGAACTGGTCATCAGCTTGTCGTCTTCGAGACGTGGCACGTTCAGCGCCATCTCGTAGTTGTTCATGTTGCCGCCGGTGATGTCCTTGGCCACGATGTTGATGCGGTACATGCCGGGCGCCAGCGGTATCGACTTCTGATACATTCTCACCCCAGTGCTGGCTTCCTGCAGCAGGGCGGTCGGGACTTCCATGGTCACAACGTCTTCAAAGGTGTTTGCCACGCGGCGCGACATAGTTGTGATGCGGGCGAAGATGTTCACCGCGGCAGTGGAAACATTGTCTTTCTGCTTGAACTGCAGATCCTTGGTGGTGAACTGCACGGTGATGTTGGTCATCACCGAACTAGAGGTCGCGGGGAAGAAATCGGCGCGCGCCAGCATCGGCAGCACGTTGTAAGTGATCTTCGACGTAATCGCCGCTTCCAAGTCCTTAAACTTGATGGGCGGGGCTTTCTGCAATGCTGCGTAGCGTTCCAGTCGCTGGAACTCACCCATGCTTTCCGTCAACGGCTGGGTTCCGGTTCCAAGGTGCGTGCCGTCCGTTCGGGTGAACCGGTCCGTCTTGGAAGACATACCCATCTGTTCCATCATCGTCAGACCCGCATTGGGCACGTAGAGCAGCGCGTCCTTTTCAGACGGATCCATCGACATGTGGTATTCGCCCGACATTGTCGTATCGACGAACTCGATCTCGACGTTCGTGCCGAGTCCGGAGCCTTCCAGGTAGCGATAGCGCCACTTCTCAAACGGGTAGGTCGAGGTCTCGCCGCCGCCCTCTTCCATCGGCCGCGAATAGGATCCGCCCGAAGGGTGGGACTCGATTTCGTCAGGCGGGCCGAAGGTGATGTAAATACGGCCGCGGTCCGTTCGCCAGCCTGGAATACCGGAAGCAAAACGCTCGTTGGCGTAGGCGATGCGGCGGTAGTGCTCTTCTTTGAACTCGTTCTCCATGGTGTCTGGAGTGGGGTCGCGTCGCAGCCAGAACTGTTCGATGAATTGTTCGCGCTCTTCGTCCGTGCTCAGGTTCTTAAAGGTCTTTCGCTCTTCGTCGGTGATGATGTAAGTGACGTCCTCGTCCATCCACTTCTTGTACGGCGTCATCAGCTCTTTGCGCAGTTTGTCGGCCTTGCGCTTAGCTTCTTTCGCCGACATCGGCTTGGCGACGGTGTCGCGCGGCCCGCTGTCTTTTTCTTTCTTGTCGACCTGAGCGACAGCCAGCCCCACCCCTGTTCCCAGAACGAGGGCGCCGGTTGCGGCGATGATGCAAAACTCTTTCCACTGCATACGTTTGAACCCGGTTTCCCCCAGCGCTGGCGACACTACCAGTGTAACCCGAAGTACAAGGCTACCGGACGTTGAGATGCCTCGCGAGCCTCTTCCGTTTCACCGCCCTTTATTTCAGTACCTGTTCGCGCTGGATATTCGTAAAAGTTTCGCCAAGCGGTACGAAGGCTTCACCTGCGTTACCCGACGCGAAGGGGCTGAAATCGGTCGCAACGTCATAAACGTCGACTCCCTCAGCGTGTTTAAGCCGGTTCACGATCCAGTACGTCAGAGGCGTCATTGCCGCTTCGTAAATCACCTTGAACAGGTATCCCGAGTAGATTAACTCCCAGATCACGCGGGCACTCTGTAACCCGGCAAACGCGACAATCATGAAGATTATGGAATCTACGAATTGCCCGGTCATCGTGGAACCAATCGTCCTGGTCCAAAGGAACCGGCCCTTCGTGAAGACTTTCATCTTCGCCAGTACGAAGGAGTTCACGAATTCTCCGCACAGGTAGGCGATCAAGCTGGCGGCGACCATGCGCGGAACCACTCCGAGCACGACCTCATACGAATGCTGTTCGTGGAACTCAGGTGCGGGTGGCAGCGCCACGATCGCCGCGCACACTACCGCCATCAGAATCGACGCGAAGAAGCCCAGCCAGATGGCGCGCCGCGACCCCGAGTAGCCATAAACCTCGGTGAAGATATCGCCGAAAATATAGGTGAACGGAAATAGCAGATTTCCACCGCCGAAGCGGATTGCGACGTCGAGGCTGGCAAACCGCAAACTGCCCAAAGAGATGATCTTGGCACCAACCAGGTTCGAGATCAGCAGGATGACAACAAAGATGACGATGAAGGTCTCGAGGAACCGGTACTGGTGATTGGCCCGTTCAAATCGGCGCAACGCACTCGCAGTGGTGGTCATGATCTACTTACAGATTCACGGCTCGCGGCGCAGGCTGCAAAAGGATCAAGGGTCCAGGGGCTGGTTGACTGTATTCACCAGTACTACCGCCTCTGTCCCAAGGTCGCGTCTGCGGGACGGCTGCTAAACTGCCGAACAAGAAAGCGCCGATTTAGGTTCTCAGACTTTATCCAACACTGCCTTCTGTTTCAACTCGCCTTGGGGAGTAGAAATCGAGACTTCCTGCAACAGGTTCTTGCCGTCTTCCGCCAGGGTCCAGCGCGTAACCACAACTATTTCCGTACCTTGCATGGTGGCCTTCTGCGTGACCACCAGCGTCTTCCCTTCCCACTTTGCGGTTCCCGTGACCTGTTGGCCGTGCAAGTCGTTGGTGAATTCCGCACCGTCGGTGAGGATTTTGACTTCGTTCGTCACTTCGCCGGACTGCGTTTGGGCTGTCGACTTGACGTTCAATTGAGAGTCCTTGTGAGTCAGGACGAATTCGACGCGCTGTGGCTTGGGCATCGGGCCGAAGTCGCTCTTCTCCACATTCAACTTCCACGAGCCGCTGAAGTTCGGTTTGTCGGCCGCTAAGGCTCCGCTGGTGCAAAGCGACAAGCATAACGAGATCGCTAAAAAGACGTGTTTAATCATGACTCAGGCGGTTCCTCTTGGGGGCCTTTCCGGCCGCAGATATTTTGAGCTCAGCGTAACATGGGCCCAGTGCGAGATACCTCGCCAGCGCCAGTCGCCATAGGGGCTAAGCCACGCGAGTAGTCTCCGTGCGGGCCCAAACGGCCGCGCGGAAAAATAGGTATATTGGGGTCTCGTTCTACTCCTCACGCGCCCTTCCTCGGACACCTCCCAGGCGTGAATTGGCAGTGGGCTGGGAACCCGCGGTCAAGGGATCAGCTACCCCGCAATCGCGACGACATGAAAGGTATAAACATGCCACAAGCGAAGCTCGTCTCACTTCTCGCTGTCATTCTCTGCTTGGCATCGGGCGCATTTGCGTCCGCCACTTACACCTACACCGGCCACCCGTTTACGCAACGGGATGGCTTCTTCGGCGATCGCTTCACGGAGATTGACATTTCCCTGATCTTCGACCAGTCGTTGGGACCTTCGGATGGCTATTTCTACATGGGTGGATCGAACTACGGGAGACTGCTGGATTGGCAAGTAAGCGACGGAGTCATAACGTACGGCATGTCTGGCTTTGGGGCCCTGCAAACGGGCATGATCGTAACAAATCCCACCGGGCAAATAGTCCTTTGGCTGTTCGCTGCCGGAGAAACCTATTCCAATGGGATGTTCTTCCAGGACCTTTCGTACTGGGGGAGCGACCAGGCGTTGATTGGCGGTACAGGTACGATTCTGGACTCAATTGGCAGGATTGACGGCTCTCCAGGTACGTGGACCGGTCCGGGGCAGACGCAAACGCCCGAACCCGGCTCGTTTGCCCTGGTGTTGGGTGCACTCGCCGTGGGCACCGCATACCGCCGACGCCGGGCTCGTCGATAGCCATCCGTCCAGACTGTTCGTCGGGGTGACCCTAAAGCGACCTTCCACCGGCCTATACGCGAAACCGGCGCTGTAGCTGGGGAAACCCCTTCGAACCGCGCCGGATGATCCGAAAACTAAGCTCTGCCCAGAGCGCGACTATTAGACCACTTCTGTTTCCGGGTGCCGCACTTTGCTGTGCTTGCGCCCGTAGGTCAGGTAGATCACCAATCCGATTGCCAGCCAGATGATCAACCGCGCCCAGTTCACCCATCCCAGCTTGTACATCATGTAGCCATTGAAAAGAATGCCCAGGATTGGCACCAGCGGAACAAACGGAGTGCGGAACGGGCGGTGCCGCTCGGGATTGGTGTAGCGCAGAACCAAGATCGAACAGCAGACGATCACGAATGCCAGCAGTGTGCCGATGTTCACCATCTTCCCGATGTCGTCGATTGGCGTAATGCTACCCACTACTGCTGCCAGCAGGCCCACCAGAATCGTATTCTTATATGGCGTCCGGAACTTCGGGTGGATGGCTGCGAAGAACTTGCGGGGCAGCAGCCCGTCTTTGGCCATGGCATACAGCACGCGCGTTTGCCCCAGCAGCATGACCAGCATCACACTGGTTAAACCCGCTAGCGCGCCGGCCGTGATGATGTGCGAGGCCCAGGCCAGATTGCGGTCCAGGAAGGCGCGTGCGATCGGCGCCTCGATGTTGACCTCGCGCCAAGGCACCATGCCGGTCAGCACCGCGGCGATGCCGATGTAGAGCACCGTGCACACCGCCAAAGAACTGATGATGGCGATGGGCAGGTCGCGCTGCGGGTTCTTCGCCTCCTGCGCGGTGGTCGAGACGGCGTCGAATCCGATGTACGCGAAAAAGATGTAGGCGGCGGCGGCTCCGATGCCAGAGAAACCGTAGGGGGCGAAGGTGGACCAGCTATTGCCCCAGTTCTTCATGTCCACGAACTGCGAACCCAGAGCGAGGACGAACAAAACTACGCTGACCTTCATAACTACGATGCCGGCATTGAAGCGGGCGCTCTCTTTGATACCGATGACGAGGATTGTAGTGATCAACAGGGCGATCAGGAACGCCGGGAGATTGAATCCGATTTCCACGCCGAAGATTTGTGGGGCCGCCAGCAATTGGTGCGCGCGAGCCAGGATGTCGGCCGACGGGGCGGTCTTGATATGGTCGATTTGAAGTAGGAATTCGCGCGAGCCAATTAACATGCCAGGGTTCGAGGACAGAGTCTGTTGCCGGGCGACCAAGTCCACCGCCGCGCGCAATCCCGTCCAATGGTCGTAAGCCAGCCACAATGGGATTTTCAAATTGAAGATGCGCAGGAACTCGATGAAGTGGTTCGACCAGCCAGAAGAAACCGTACTCGCTCCCATGGCGTATTCGAGCGTCAGATCCCAGCCGATAATCCACGCGATCAACTCGCCCAGAGTCGCATAGGCATAGGTATAGGCGCTGCCGGCCAACGGAATCATCGCCGCGAATTCGGCGTAGCACAATCCAGCAAATGCGCAGCCCAGGCCCGAGAGAACAAACGACAGCATCAGCCCGGGACCGGCGTATTGGGCGCCCAATCCCGACATGACGAAGATGCCCGCGCCGATAATGGCGCCGATGCCGAGTGCGGTGAGGGAGAACGGGCCCAGCGTCCGGCGGAGACTGTTGGCGTTCTGCTCTTTCGCCTCGTTGATCAGGCCGTCTATGGCTTTGGTTGAAAAGAGATGTTGCATGAGCGAGGAATACTTTCGAGTTTACTTTGAGTTGTCGGCGTTCTGGCGGGGAAAGGTGGAATGCGGGGAGTGCCGGTCAGTAGCAAACCGTCCGGCGCTATGGAGGCAAGGGCTGCGGTCGGCACGACCAGCGGACTGTGCTTCCCCAAGAATGAAAGCCTGCGCCCGCTGCCTGGCACGGAGCCACGAACGACAAAGAGCGGTCAAGCCCGCTGGTAGCCACAACTCCCTCGCGATGGCGGCTCTTTTCCGGTCTGGCTTCAGAGCAACGCTGGGATTGGCGTGGACCGCTCGCAATCCTCTGCAGCTGTGTACTGGCGAACTCAAATCGCAGACCTCATTTCGTCGCTTCCTGGGCGTTTCTCAACTTCCGGCTCCAGGCCCAGTACACCGGCACCCCAAGCACCACGAGGAACAGCCCCGGCCAGGTGTAGTTTCGCTTATAGACCAACAGCAGGCCCTCGATCAGCACGCCTGCCGCAACGTACAAAGCAGGCAGAACCGGGTATCCGATCGCTCGATAAGGCCGTTCCATCGTTGGACGCGTGCGACGCAGCACGAACAATCCGATGATGGTCAAAACGTAGAAGAGTAAAACAGCAAAGATAACATAGTCCAGCAAGTCACCGTAGCGTCCGGTCAGCGTTAGTCCGCACGCCCACAGGCATTGCACCCACAGCGATTGAACGGGAGCATGCGTTTTCGGATCGAGCTTTCGAACCGATTTGAAAAACAAACCGTCTCCCGCCATCGCGTAGTACACGCGCGCCCCGGAGAGAATCAGCCCGTTGTTGCAGCCGAACGTAGACACCATCACCGCGATGGCCATCACCTGAGTCGCCACCGGTCCCAGAATTTGCGCGATTACTGTGGTCGCGACACGGTCTTCGGCGGCGTGTTGAATGTCCTTCAGCGGCAAGGCCATCAGATAAACCAGATTGCAGCCGAGGTACAGCGCGCTGACTGCCAGCACCCCAATCGCGAGGGACAACGGCAGATTCCGCCGCGGGTTTTTGACCTCGCCGGCCGTGAACGTGACACTGTGCCAGGAGTCCGAACTGAACAATGCGCCGACCATCGCCACGCCCACCAGTCGCACCGCGGTCCAGCTGAACGTGGCGCCTTGCCAGAAGTCGCCGAAGTTGCTCTGAATCGCCTTGTGGTTCCGTCCTGCGACGATGCCGAGGATGATCAGCGCTCCCAGCGCCCCCGTCTTCGCGATGGTGAAGACGTTCTGGATGATGGACCCGGTTCGCAGCCCCTTGGTGTTGACCCAGGTGAGAAACACGATCAGTGCGATCGCCGCCAGTTGCTGTGTGTTGACGCCGACGGGACCCAGCCTGAACAGCCACGACTGGGCGGAGACCGCCGGCAAGAACACGCCCAGGAACTTAGCGAATGCGACCGCGACCGCGGCGATGGTTCCGGTCTGGATCACAGTGAAGAACGTCCAGCCGTAGAGGAAGCCGCTTAATGGGCCGAAGGCCTCGCGCAGATACACATATTGGCCACCCGCTTGCGGCATTGCGGCCGCCAACTCACCGTAGCTGAGCGCGGCCACCAGAGTCATCAGCGCCGTCACAACCCACGTCATCAGGAATAGTCCGGGCGACTGCACCTGGCGCCCGATGTCGGCGGCGACGATGAACACGCCCGACCCGATCATCGAACCCATCACCAGCGTTGTCGAGTCGAGCAGGCCCAAGCTCTGCACCAGACCGCCGCTCTTGCCCGGAGTCGCCATTGCTACTGGACTAGTTTGATCCATGTCTCCATACGCGCTTTCACCAGACCTGATTCATTGGACTCGGGCAATAATCCCCCAATGACGGCCACGCAATCGGCGCCGGCGTCCAGCACGGCCCGCGCGTTGTCGAGCGTGATGCCGCCGATTGCCACCAGCGGCTTCGGCGTCAGTTCGCGCCAGCACTTGAGGTTCTGGACGCCAACCTCCGCCTCAGCATTCCGTTTGGAATCCGTGCTGAAGATCGGCCCGAGGGCGACATAGTCCACGGGTTCTTCCGCTGCTGCTCGCAACTGCGCTGCCGTATGAGTCGAAAGCCCCAGCATTCGCTCGCCCATCACGCGGCGTGCCAGCGCCGGCGGCATGTCGTCCTGCCCCACATGCAAACCAGCGTCGCAAATGGCCGCGAAATCAGCCCTGTCGTTGACGATCAACCGGGCGCCCGCTAACCTGCATAACGCAGCGACTTCCTCAAGTTGCTCGAACGCCTCCCGGGTATAGGCGGACTTGTGACGGAACTGGATGAGCCGTGCGCCTCCCGCCAGCAGCGCACCAACGAATGCCGCAGGCTGGAAGCCGCGGCGGGCCAGAATCTCGGTGTCTGCGATGGGGTAAACGCGCGACTGCAATGGGACTATGATAGCGCCGAAATCGGGCTGAACCCCTTGGCGGGATGACGACCACCCGGTTGCCCCACCCCCGCCCAAGATCAGAAGCCTGCGCCGTGCCCCCGGTGTTACGCTCAGTAAATCACACGTAATGCTACCTAGACCCCTCCTCTCCTTGCTCCTCACAGCCACGCTTGTATCCGCACAGTCCGCCGCTCCTGCGCTGGCCGGCTTCAATGCCACCACTGCGGCCAAAGAGTTCGACTTGGAAAAGCAGTTCGATGGGACGCTGAGCCGCCAGAATCTCGATCGATGGCTGAAGGACTTCAGCTCCCGTCCCCATCACATCGGCTCGCCGGGTGGCAAAATCGTCGCGGAGAAGATCGCCGCGCTGCTGAAGAGCTGGGGCTACGAGACCGAAATCGAGACGTTTTATCCGCTCTTCTCAACCCCCAAGACCCGCCTTCTGGAAATGACTTCGCCCGAGCGCTTCACCGCGCGTCTCGTGGAACCGCCAGTTGAGGGGGACGCGACATCTACGCAGACCGACGGCCTGCCTGTCTACAACGCCTACTCCACGGACGGTGACGTCACCGGCCAGCTCGTTTACGTCAACTACGGCGTGCCCGCCGACTATGAGCGACTGGAGCGAATGGGCATCGACGTGAAGGGCAAGATCGTCATCGCGCGCTACTTCGGGTCGTGGCGAGGGATAAAACCGAAGGTGGCTGCCGAGCATGGTGCCATCGGCTGCCTGATCTACTCCGACCCCAAGGAAGACGGTTACTACGTTGGCGACACCTATCCCAAAGGCGGATTCCGGTCGCCGTTCAGCGCACAGCGCGGCAGCGTTTTGGACATGCCGGTCTACCCCGGCGATCCGCTCACCCCCGGAGTCGGAGCGACCAAGGAAGCCAAGCGCCTGGAGCGAAAAGAAGCCCAGACCATCACCAGAATCCCCGTTCTCCCGATTTCCTATGGCGATGCCGAGCCGCTGCTGCGGGCTCTCGGTGGGCCCGTCGCGCCAGCGGAGTGGCGCGGAGCGTTACCCATCACCTACCACATCGGACCCGGCACCGCGACCGTGCATCTGAAACTGGAATTCGATTGGAAGCTCACGCCGGCATATGACGTCATCGCCCGCATGAAGGGCGCCGAACGTCCCGGCGAGTGGATCGTCAGGGGCAACCATCACGACGGCTGGGTCTTCGGCGCCACCGACCCGCTCAGCGGCACCGTGGAAATGTTGGAAGAGGCGCGCGGAATCGCGGAGTTGACCAAACAGGGTTGGCGCCCAAAGCGCTCAATCGTCTTCTGCGCCTGGGATGGCGAGGAGCCGGCGTTGCTCGGCTCCACCGAATGGGCCGAACAGCATGCCTCCGAATTGCAGCAGCATGCGGCGGTGTACATCAATACCGACTCCACGGGGCGCGGCTTCGTGGACATCGGCGGCTCGCATTCGCTCGAACTGTTCGCCGGCCAGGCCGCTCGCGACGTGCAGGATCCGACCTATAAAGTCTCCGCATTGGAGCGCGTGCAAGCCGCCGAATATGCCAGGACTGGTACGAAGCCGGGCGAGTTCACCATCGACCCGCTCGGGTCGGGTTCGGACTTTACGCCCTTTCTTCAGCATCTCGGCATCGCGACGCTCAATTTTGGCTTCGGGGGCGAGGAAGACTATGGCGTCTATCACTCCAACTACGACTCCTACGACCACCACGTGAAGTTCGAGGACCCTGACCTCCAGTACGCCCTGACAACGGCCCAACTCGGGGGCCGCATGGTCCTGCGGCTGGCTAACGCCGACGTTCTGCCGCTGCGTTTCGAGAACCTTAGCAAGACCGTGGCGGGCTATGCGAAAGAAGTGACCAAATTGACCGACGAGGAGCGGGAAAAGACCGCGAATTATGCGGCACTGGCAGCCAGTGGCGCGCTCCGGCTGGCGGCCGATTCTCGCAAAACCAGTATCCCGGCGCCGGTCAAGCCGCCCGTCCCGTTCATCAACTTCGCTCCGCTGCAGAACGCCTTGGCTAAGCTGCAGACGAGCGTTGATGCCTGGTCGAAAGCGGATACCAGTAGCCTCGATTCGGCCCGTGCCATGGCCTTGGACGCGATTCTCATCAAGGCTGAACAATCGTTACTCGATGAGCGTGGACTGCCATCACGACCTTGGTTCAAGCACATGCTTTACGCGCCCGGTCTCTACACCGGCTACGGCGTCAAGACCTTGCCGGGGATTCGTGAAGCCATCGAACAGCGCAATTGGCCGGAAGCTGAGATTCAGATTGGCCGTGTCGCGAATGCTCTAGGTGCGCTGGCGGCTGAAGTCGACAAGGCTACTGCGGCGACCCACTGAACTGCGTTTTGAACGCAGTAATTCGTTGATGGTGAACGGGTTGGCGCGGTGACCACCATTGCTGCCCGATGTCGCGGGGACTCCAATACCTGACCTCTGCTCTTCCCGTCAGCGTTCCGATAAGTGCTTAATCGGCAAGAGGTAATATGAAGTAATTAGTATCTTAAAATGTACCGCAAAGTATTGAATATTTCCTAGAATGTCTAATACAATACGACTCAATGCGGTATATGTTTCTGGGGCTCTTACTGGGATGGTCCGGGTTTGCGTTTGGGCAGACAAATCTAGCTGCCTTGGGGGGCAGCGTTTTGGATGCCCAATCCAAACCCATCTCGTCCGCTCGCGTACGGTTGCAGTCAAAGGAAACCGGTGCGGCGCGTGAGACGCTCTCCAGCACCGACGGTCAGTTCGAGCTTTCGAGCGTCCAGCCGGGCGAATACGATCTGGAAATAGCGGCTCCGGGTTTTGCAACGGCCAAGCGCCCCGTCCGGCTAGAAGTCGGGCAACAAGCGCGAATGGACTTCGCCTTGAACGTCGGCACCGCACAGGAGAAACTCGAGATCGTTGGCCAAGCTGACATGCTAAAGACCTCAGACGCCAGTCTGGGTGAGGTCGTCGAGTCGAAATCGATCAAGGAACTGCCGCTGAATGGACGCATGTTGCTGGATCTGGCGCTGACCGTGCCCGGCGCTCACATGAGCCACGGCGCGCAGACCGGCGACATGAACCCGCTTTACTGGCGTCCCGGCCAGCGTTCTGCCATCAGTGTCGGGGGCAGTCGTCCGAACGCCAACTACTTCCTGGTGGACGGCGCGACGAACACCGACCCGACGTTCAATACGCAGAACATCTCGCTCTCACCCGATGCCGTGCAGGAGTTCCAGGTCCAGACCGGGAGCTACGCGGCTGAACTGGGCGGAGCGGGCGGTGGACAGATCAACATAGTCACTCGCGGCGGCACATCCCATATGCACGGGACTGCGTACGAGTACATGCGCAACAACGCTATGGACGCGCGCAATTACAATGAGATGCCGGGTGGCGATTTCCTGGTCCAACACAACTTCGGTGGCTCCCTGGGCGGCCCCCTGGTATGCGGGAAGACTTTCTTCTTCGCCAACTACGAAGGCTTCCGCATGAGCGACAAGATGACGATGATCGATACGGTGCCGACCCCCCAGGAATCCGGCGGTGATTTCAGCATGGCCGGCACGAACATCTTCAACCCGAACGCCGCGCATGCAAACCCGGGCTACAACCCGGCCAAGCCCACCAGTCCGTCCAATCCGCAGATCATTCGGGACCCTTTCGCGAACAATCTGATCCCTGCTGCTTTGCTGAGCCCGGTGGCCACGACCATGCTGAACAACTACGTTCCCATGCCCAACATGATGAACGGAATGGGCAGCGGCATGACGATGATGGGCCAACCGACAGTCGTCGGCGCCGGGATGGACTCTAATAACTATCTGGACGTCCGCAACGGGCACCATCAGAACGACCAGGGCACGCTGAGGGTGGATCGCGTATTCGACCGCGGAGACAGCGTGATGGCCCGCTTTTCGGTGAGCAGCGAGAGCGGCTGGATGCCCCAGTACCTGCCGGGGTTCGGTGCGATCCACGACAACCTTTCGCAGAACGCGAATCTGGCCTGGAACCGTGTCGTCTCGCCTACTCTAGTCAATACCGCGACGCTGGCCTACTCGCGCCTCTCGATGCACCACACGTCGCAGAACAACGCCGCGAACGACATCGTCTCTCAGTTGGGCATCCAGGGAGTTGGCTTTGGAGGGCCGGGCGCGTACGGAGCCCCCTGGTTTAATGTTCAGGGCTACTCGGGCATCGGCGACTATTACGCCGCTACGCCCATGCACTCCTGGGACACGATCCTCGAAGGCCGTGACAGCCTGTCCTGGCAAGTCGGTCACCACAGTCTCAAGCTCGGCGGCAGTTACCGCTGGTACATCTGGCCGATGTGGGGCTTTTTCCAGAACCGCGGCTACTACCAGTTCACCAACGGGTTCACGACGCAGACGGCTACCAACGACAGCACCGGTTCGGCGCTTGCAAGCTTCCTGCTGGGGCTGCCCGCGGTTCGCCAGCGCCAGGTCGGCATCCCCAGCATGGACTTGCGTCAATGGTATGCGGACGCCTTCGTCCAGGACACCTGGCGTATCACGCCTCACACCACGCTGGACTTCGGCTTACGCTACGAGTTTATGAGTCCGCTGGTTGACGTAAAGCGCCAATGGAGCAACCTGCTGGTCCAGAATGGCACTCTGCAGGCGTTCATCGGCGGGCAGAACGGCATGCCGCGCGGCCTGCTATATCCCAACGAATTGCGCTTCGCGCCGCGCTTTGGTCTAGCGCACCAACTGCCGAGATTCGGCTTGGTTTTTCGTGCGGCATACGGGATCTTCTACACGCCCGTGGACATGAATACCTGGTGCAATCAGTTGCACAACGTGCCACTGGTGTTTCCCGAAACGAATCAGAGCGACAACTATATTCCCTCCATCAAGACCTTCAACTTCGCGCAACCGGTGTTGGGTAAAACCGTCGTAAGCTACACCGCCTTCGACCCGCACGCTCCGGCGCAATACGTTCAGCAGTGGAGCGGTTCGCTGCAAAAGAGCCTGGGGCGCGACACCACGGTCGAGATCGGGTACCAGGGCGCTCGCGGTTTGCATCTGCAGCGTGCGCACCTGATCAACAACGCCCAGCCTGGGCCGGGTCTGATCCAGCCCCGCCGGCCGTATCACACCGCGTTTTTCGCTCCCGGCACCGTGTTTCCCACCGGCATCACGGTCCTCAGCAACACCTTCCCGGTCAGCAATGTGAACTACCTGGAGAACACGGCGCGTAGCTGGTACGACGCCGGCTATGTGAACGTGCGCCGCCGCTACTCGCACGGCCTCAGCCTGCTCGCCAACTACACCTATTCAAAGAACTTGAGCGATGCGCCGGATTTCCGCTCGCCCATGTTTGAATCATCTGTCCCACAGAACAACAGCGATCTGAACTCCGAAAAAGGGCCATCCTGCGACGTACGAAATCGCTTCGTGTTGAGCGCCGTATACGAGATCCAGAGTTGGAAGGCCTGGGCCGTGACCCGCGCCGCCACGCGCAACTGGCGGCTCTCGACCATCTTTCAAGCCCAGAGCGGCTTCCCGTTCACCGTGTCCGCTTTCGGCGACACGGCCAATGCGGGCACGGTCCTGGGCGAGAACCCAATCCGCGCGAATTACACCGGAGCGCCGGTGTTTGGCCCCGGCACGCAGACCGCGCAGCACTGGCTCAACCCGGCCGCTTTTGCGGCTCCGGCCGCGTACACATTCGGCAATGCGGGGCGCAATTCGGTCTACGGCCCCGGCATGCAGACGCTCGATTTTGCCCTCGTCCGCGACTTCACGGTCACGGAGCGGGCCCGCTTCCAGTTCCGCGCCGAGTTCTTCAACGGACTCAACCACACGAACCTGGGAACGCCCAACCGCTTCGTGAACACCCCACAGTTTGGCAGCATTACCGAGGCCGCTACCCCGGGCCGCCAGATTCAGTTGAGTGCCAGGATCAGTCTTTAGGTTGACCCCTTTTCAGACCCGGTCGCCCTGTCATGGACGACCGGGTATTCTTCCATCCCGCCCACTGCGATGAACTCTACTTCGCTGGAATTGCCGCTTTTCGCACAGCCTTCACGTCCTGCCCGCCCTGGTGCAGCACTAGGTGCGTCACTTCGCCCTTATCGTTCCTGAAGAATTCCACCTGCGCGTCCACGACCTTCAGAAAGAACTTTGTCTCCGACTCCGCAAAGACGGGCACTTTGGGCTGGCCCGTCGCCTGCGTCATGAGGTGATCTCCCTCCACGGTCATGACAATCTGAAACGTCGGCGAAATCTCGTAGCTGCCGGCATACTCCGCTAGCGTCTTCGGAGCCAAGGTAATCTCCTTGCGCTCGTGGGCCAGCACCACCTTTTCGCCCATCGCCACGGAAGCCAGTTGGTTTGCAATCTCTCCCGGTGCGCCGCCATTCAGGTTGCCCAGCACCACTACGACCAGCTTGCTCCCTGGATAGTAGGACACTTGTGTGTTGAAGCCCTCGATGCCGCCGCCGTGCTCAATTACCTTGTGGGCGCCTTCGCCGTGGACCGAAAGTCCGAAGGCATAGTCGCTCTTGAAGGGCGTCGTCAGCTTGACCAGCGATTCCGGCTTCAGTACCTTGCCGCCGAACAGTCCCTGTTCCCAGCGCAGCAAATCCTCGGTTGTGGAATATAGCGCGCCCGCCGCATGCGGGATGCTCATGTGGACGAACCCGGCGTTTTGAGGACCTGTCGGACCTGGCGAATAGCCTGCCGCGCGACGCCTGATGATCTCGGCATTCGAGTCGTACCCCGAAGCGTTCATCGCTAGCGGCTGGAAGATATTCTCCCTGACGAATTTCGCATAGCTTTCCCCGGTGATCTTCTCGATCAGATAGCCGAGCAGCACGTAGCCCGAATTGCTGTAATTCCACTTTTCGCCCGGTTGGAATTCGAGCGGCTTGTCGCGAAACCGCGCGACGAGTTTCTCCGGCGTAGTCGGCTGCGCCTCGGTCGGAGCGTAGTCGGGGAAGCTGGTGAAACTTGGGATGCCCGAGGTGTGATTCAGCAGGTGGTAAATCGTCACCTTGTCCCAGGCGGCCGGAGCGTCCGCAATGTACTTCTTGACGGGATCGGTTACGCTCAACTTGCCGCGCTCTTCCAGCAACAGGATGGAAGTGGCAGTGAATTGCTTGGTCACCGAGCCCAAACGGAACTTTGTAGTCGGCGTGTTTGGAATATCCCATTCAAGATTCGCCGAGCCGTAGCCCTTGCTCAGGAGGATGACGCCATCGCGCGCCACCAGCGCGGAGCCCATAAACTGCCTGGCGGCGACGTAGCTCTGGACGACCTGCTCCATGCGGGCGACATTGTCCTGGGCCAGACAAGTTCCTGCTACCAAGATCAGTGAAAGCCATCGGTGCATCATGGGAATCCCTTCAAATCGCGCTTCCCGGCTCATCTCATTCGTGAGCCGGCGCTAACAAGGACAAACGTCTCAGCGCATAATAAGTTCTCGCCAAACGCAAACACCGCTTCATTTTGCGGTTTTCTAGCCACCGTCCCGCACCGTCAGCCGGGCCCATCTCCAGGCCAGTTGCGGCTTCTTCGCCGTGCGACTCTCGACGTCCACGCGTAGCAGGTATTCGCCCGCTGCGAGCCCCGCCGGAATGTCGATTTCTCCCCGTGTGAAGAATTGCGCGGCGTTTTTCCTGGCGTCGCTGACGACGGGTGCGCTGGGCGACTCCGCTATCTGTTCGGCGTCCCGAAACAGCCGTGTGCGGAGCGTCAGACCGCGGTCGCCGGTTGACGCCGCACCCGGTGCGCGCAGCACCTGGAAGGCGAATGCCGCCCTTTGTCCAGGGATGAAATAGGACGGCCCGGAAGCAGGTACGACCACGTCGTAGTCTCCCCGTTCGCCTGCGATGACCAGCCCCGACAGCACGATGCTGCGGCCCTTGACTTGGGGCACGTCCACGAAGTCGCTGGCGCTGCCGATCTTGCCGGTGCTCTCGTCGCTGCACGCCACGCGCATCTGGTATGGTCCTGGCTTGGGGACCTCGATCAACGTCGTGTAGATCAGCCCGTACTTCAGCGCCCGTTGGTAGCCCTCTGCATTCAGGTCCACGCGCAGATGTTCGTCGATCCCGCCAACCAACTGCTCTCCGCTCACGGCGAAGGCGCGCGCCAGTAGGTGGATCACGCCTGTCAGGTGCTGCGGCGGCCCGGTGAGCTTCAGTGTCCGGCCGTCGATGTTCACCTCGGTTCGCAGAAACGACTGGTTCTTCTTCGCGTTGAGGAACGCCGCACGCACCTCTACGCCTACACCCTGCGACTGGAACGGCGACTCGAGCGCGCTAAGCAACTCCGGACGATCCCCGCGCTCGGCACGGGTGGCATCCTCGTCGGAGATACCGAAGAAGCCGGAATGCGTGCGCACCTTCAACCCGGATCGCAGCACTTCGATCTTCACGCGGTGGTAGATTCGCCCCCCGTGTTCGTCGGGTCGAAGAACCTCCGCGGCCGGTGTAAAGCCGAGCACATAGTAGCCCTGCTGGTCGTTGACCACTCGTTCCAGACCGGCGTCGATGCGGTTGCTTTCGGTCACCATGAAGCCGCCAGTCTGGCTGGTCAGGAAGATTCCACCCCACTGGTTTTCTATCTGTTCGGCGTATCGTTTCTGCATCTTCTGGCCAATCTTCAACCGGGTGGAATCCCCATAGGCCTCGGCTGCGTTGTCGGCGGTATTCGCTGCGGCGCCCGGCATAGCCACAGAAGTCGGTGGCGCCTTACCTCCCGGAATGGTGGCTGCGTCGGCGCCTTCACTTGCCCCGAGGGGCAGTTGGACTTGATCCTGGGCGGTGGCTACCAGTGAATTGATGCGGCGAGTATCGATGGCGTAGAGCACTACGCCGCTGCGCGTGGATTCGTCCACGAGGCGCCGCATACTGCTCAGGATCGGACCGCCAAACATCCCGCTGCCTGTGGCGGTCGACGAGTCTCCCGGGCTGGTCAGTTCATCCGGTGTGGCCAGGGGCATGTGATCGGAGAGAACGACCACCGACTTGCGCCCGGGCAGGCTGGTCATGCCGTGGACCAGGCGGCGCAGCGAGTCGGTCGCTAGCAGAGTGAACCGCATCACGCGATCGATTTCGTTCTCCTGGCGCATGTATTGTTCGCCAGGGCTCGTAGCGTTCAGCGCGTCTCTGACGGGCGTGTAGGCGTCCATCTCGCCGCCTCCGCGCGGGTTCCAGCGCACCTGGTCTGCTGCGGCCAGCAACATGCGGCGGTCCTGCGTGAAGTCCTGCAATGCGCCCAGGCCCGCACTGGCGCGTACGATCGCGATCAGGTCCCCCGGCTGCAGTTGCCTTTCGATAAACTTGCGCAGACCGCTACGCACGTTGGGCACGCTCTCGGCCGACATGTTGAAGTCGTCCACGAACAGCACGACCGTCCGCCGGACTTCCTCGGGCTTCAACGCCGACGGCGGCATGTAGGGGCGTGACGCTTCGATTTTGCGGTGGAGTTTGTCGGGCGCCAGAGCCTCCGGTAAGGCAGCTTTCAGCCCCGCGCCAGACACATGTCCTCCCGCAGCGACATACTCGCATAACCGAATTTCCTGCGGCTTACCGTCCAGCAGAATGCGAAAATCCTGGAGCTTCAGGTCGCTGGGCCGCTCTCCTTTCGCACCGGTCACGATGGCATCCAGTTGAACGAGATTGGACGAAATCCGGAAGGTCAACTCGTCCCGCGCAGCGGAAGGCGCTTGTGGCAGGGCCGGCATCAACCCGAACAGCGCGACCAAGAGCGCAGCGTTTTTCTCGATTCCTGGCAAGGGGAGCCTCCGAAGCGCAGCGCCGGGCGGTAGTCTCAGCTTCCGTCGGTCTGCCGCCCTTCCTCGGTGAAGTATACGCTTCAAGCCGTTCCGCCGTTCCTAGCCACCCGCTTGGGCCTCTCCATATGGAAACTCGCCAACCGCGCTCTCTGACCGGGGGACTGTGTAGCGAGCGCTTGGCGTCGGCTCGCTTCGGGCCTTGCCATTGCCCGGGAATGAGCGCAACATTTCCCCATGTCCTCCCAGTTCAGGCTAGGCGAGTGCGCAGCGACGGCCTTCGTTCCCACGCGAAACCCCGCTCGTGCGATGGAGTACTACGAGCGAACCCTCGGTCTGAATCTGGTCAGTTCCGAACTCCCGTTCGCGTTGGTGTTCGATCTCCAAGGGACCACGCTGCGTCTCACCCAGGTCGACGAACTGTCGCCGGCTCCATACACGGTCCTGGGCTGGAGCGTGCCCGATATCGCAGCGGCTGCGCTAGTTCTGATGCAGACCGGCGTGGTGTTCCAGCGCTACCCGGGAATGGAGCAGGATGATCTCGGGATTTGGACGTCGCCCAGCGGAGCGAAAGTCGCCTGGTTCAAGGACCCGGATAGGAATACCTTGAGCATTTCACAACAATAACGTCCCTTCTTCGACCTTAGTAGCTGCCAATTCTCGGATCGGCCGTTCGCCCATAGCCAGGCCTCTGCATCCACCGCGCGTGTCCGCCCATGGGCTTGCGGCACCGCCGGTGCAGAGTAGTCAGATCCTCAGCGCATAGTCCTTCCGCCAAATCGAACAGAATAGTGCACTCCACTGCAACGAATTACTTGACTTCCCCGTCCAGCTTGCCGAGAATTGGACCCATGAATTTGTCGCCGATAACCGCGGATTCTGTCGTCATCACAGTTGTTTATACGATTCTGCTGTTGTGGGGTGTCTGGGTTGGCGTACGGCAGGTCTACCAGGGGTTTTACCAGCCCAAGTCGCTACTGAACCCGCTTTTCGGCAACCGTCAGGCGATCAAGATCTTCACATTTCACCTTTTCGTCGTCTCGCTGGACCTATTCGTTTGCGGGCCCGTTTCGCTCCACTACAAAAGCCGGCTATGGTACTGGGGCGGTCGCATAGCACTGCTCTCCTCGTCCTTCCCGCTGGCTTCCTACTTCAACCGCAATCCGCAGTCGTTCGGCAAGTTCATCGGCTATTGGGTTCGCTTTCGCAACTTCTTTGAAATCGGGCTGCACGTGCTGGTAGCCTCGATTGCTCTGAACTGGTTCAACTACTACGGGCTGCTGTACTGGCTGGTGGCCTACCGCTATCTCGACGTAGGCCCACGGCGCCTTTTCCAGACCTTCTACAACACGCCCGCGAAGCTGGCGGCGCGTCCCTGGGCGCCGACCCTCAATTGGGTGGTCATCACCACGATCTATGTGCTGACGGCAATCGCTATCTACCATCGCAAAGTCATCTTTGCCGCGCCGCCGGATGAGGCTTTGCCGGAGCACGTGGCGGAGGCATTCGAGGTTCTGCTTGTAGGCGGCATCAACGTTGCGGTCGGATTGATCAGCTGGGGCATGATGCGCAAATACACTGGGCCTGGCCCGGGCGCGGACTTGATTCCACCGGGTGCGCCGAAATGAGACCCCTCTGGGACCGCCGATCCGCAGATCGGCGCGTGCTCGCCCGGAACGCCCGTTTCCGGATGGGACTGACGAACTTAAGGAGGAAATGCAATGTATAAGAATCTCGACATCACCAAGTCGAATCTCGGAATCGACAAACTGCTCGCGGTGACCACGAATCCGCGACACCGCTACATCCTTTTGAACTACGCCCGTCATCGCTTCCTGGAGTTCTCAGGCCGCTACGACGAGCTGATCAACGACGAAATGTACGTTGAAAACCCGATCTACAACCTGCATGCTCTCGGTTTCAACACCACCATTTCGGGCCGGGATAACGTGCGTAAGCTGTATAGGTTCTGGGCCGAGACCAACCAGACGATCTTCTACGGCGAGAACGAGCAAGTGGCGGTCGCTGACAATTTTGTGTGCTCCACCGTCACGGCCTACCAGCAGGTGTGGGGCGGATCCATCTTGTCCTCAAAGGTGATGGGCATCTTGCCGAAGGGCCTCTCCAAGGACCTGCTGCTCAAGATGCTGGATGTGCAAGGGATCAAGGCCGACGAGAACCACATGTACCTGTACACGAATCTCGAGGAGACCATCTGGCCGTATGACGACCGCTGCCGGCTGATGCGGGAAGACGTGCTGGAGCCCGATCCGGCTGCGGCGAAGATCATCAAGCTTGATCCGGCTGACGTTTTGACCACCGCGCAAGCCGAGAAACTACTTGCACCGCTGATCCAGCCTCTACCGAATTTCGACGAGTACGTACTGGGCAAGACGAAAGCGGCCGGCAACTGAGGACTGAGTGCGGTGGCGCGCCCGGGCTGCGACGGCGCTCCAGGGGACGGTTTGTTCCGGTGTCGCCGCCCCACATTAGGACTACTGATTCACGAACTCCAGCAGGCGCTCCTGCACCGCTTTCGCCCGCTGCTCGTCCCAGCACGCCAGGAAAATGGTGTCATCGCCCGCGACGGTGCCCGCCACTTCGGGCCACTCTTCCGAGTCCAGCGCGACCGCCAGCGAGTTGGCGTTGCCAGCCGAAGTCTTCAGCACCACCAGGTTCTGAGCGAGCCGCACGTCGAGCAGAAACTCGGTGATCACCGTCGCCAGTTCCGCCCCCGCTGAGTCGGCGAGGATCTCGCGGTATCCGTCCGCGGTTTTGGCCAGGCCCAGTTCGCGGATGTCCCGCGATAGCGTCACCTGCGTGGCCTCGATGCCCTCCACGCGCAGTTCGCGAGCAAGCTCATCCTGCGTAGTGATTCTCTTGGTGCGGATCAGTTTCAGGATCTGTCCCTGCCGGTAATTCTTGGTCATGGTTACATCGACTCCAGCCGTTTACGGGCGGCATTAAGTGCTTTGCGAACCGTCTCGGGCGCGGTGCCGCCGGGCGCGGTGCGCGTCTTCATGCCTTCGCTCGGATCCATCAGGCGGGCCATCTCGGGCTTCAACCGGGCGTCGAAGGCCGCCAGCGATTCCGCTGTCCAGTCCCCCGGCTTCTTTCCGCTCTTTACGCTGTCCAGCACCAGTCGTCCCACCAACTGGTGCGCCTGGTGGAATGGCACTCCGCTGCGCGCCAGTTCCTCGGCCAGATCCGTCGCAACTAGCCAGCCCTCGTCGGCAGCCTGGCGCGGGACTTCCGGCTTGAGAACGGAGGTTCTCACCACTAGCGCTGCCATTTCGAGTGCGCCATTGAGTTGCGCGGCCGCGTCGAACACGGGTTCCTTGTCTTCCTGCATGTCGCGGTTGTACGTCATCGGCAGACCTTTCATCGTGACGAACAGGGCCGTCAAGTCGCCGAATACACGGCCCGTCTTCCCTCGGATCAACTCCAGCGAATCGGGGTTCTTCTTTTGCGGCATCAGGCTCGATCCGCTCGTGACGCCGTCGCCGAGTTCCAACCAGCCGAACTCCTCCGAGCTGTACAGGATCCAGTCCTCCGCCAACCGGCTGAGGTGCAGCATCGTGACCGAGGCGGCGTACAGGAAGTCCAGCGCCCAGTCGCGATCCGCCGAGACGTCGAGCGAGTTGTAAGTGATCGCGTCAAACCCGAGTTCCTGCGCCAGAGCCTCGCGGTCCACAGGAAAGCCGCTGCCGGCCAATGCCCCTGAACCCAGCGGCATAACGTTCACGCGTTTGCGCGCCTGCGACAGCCGCTCGTAGTCTCGCGAGAACATCTCGAAATACGCCAGTATGTAGTGCGCCCACGTCACTGGCTGCGCACGGCGCAGATGCGTGTAGCCCGGAATCACGGCTTCGGGGTGGGCCTCGGCGGACTCCAGCAAAACCGTCATCAGCAGAGTGAGTAATTCAAGCGCGCGATTGATCTCGCCGCGCACCCACAGCCGCGTGTCCAGCGAGACCTGTTCGTTGCGGCTGCGCCCGGTGTGGATCTTGTCGGCCAATTCCCCGGTCAGTTCCTTCAGCCGGGCGATGACGAAGGTGTGGATGTCTTCGTCGTCCGCCCCCTCGGCGTCTTCTTCGGGAATTCGAGACAGTGCGTCACAAATCGTCTGCACCTCGTCCGCCTTGAGGATGCCCACGCCAGCGAGCGCCCGCGCGTAGGCCTGCGAGCCGAGGATGTCGGCTTGAAACAACTTGCGATCGAAATGGAGAGAGAAGCTGAAGCGCTCGAACACGTCCGAAGGGCCGCTCTCGAAGCGGCCTCCCCAAAGCTTCAATGCGTCCTTCTTCTCCGTGCTCACTTGCCCTTCCCCTGCAGCAGTGCGCGCACCTTGATCGGCAGGCCGATCAGGTTGATGAACCCGAGCGCGTCCTTCTGGTCGTAGCTCGCGCCCATGTGGAAGCTGGCGATATCGAGCGAGTAAAGCGAGTTCGGGCTCTTGCGCGACACCGGCTGGATGTTGCCCTTGTACAGGCTCAACCGGACCTCACCCTTCACCGGCTTGCTGACCTCAGCGAAGAATGCGTCCAGCGATTCGCGCAGCGGCGTGAACCACAGCCCGTTGTAAACGATCTCTGCGTAGTCGAGCGCCAACTTCTGCTTGTAGTGCAGCGTGTCCTTGTCGAGTGTCAGCGCTTCGAGTTCTTTGTGAGCGTAGTAGATCAGGGTGCCGCCCGGCGTTTCGTAGCAGCCGCGCGATTTCATGCCCACGAAGCGATTTTCGACCAGGTCGATGCGGCCTACGCCATTCTCCGCGCCGATTGCATTCAACTCCTCGAGCAATGCCAGCGCGGACTCAGCGCGTTTGCCGTTCAGCGAAACGGGAACCCCACCTTCAAATCCGATGGTCACCTCTGCCGGCGTGTCAGGCGCGTCCTTGGGCGACTTCGTCAGCATCCAGATGTGCTCGGGCGCGGCATTGGCCGGATCTTCCAGTTCGCCGCCTTCGTGCGAGATGTGCCACACATTGCGGTCGCGCGAGTAGATCTTCTTCGTGGACTGCGCGATTGGTACATTGTGCTGCGCGGCGTACTCGATAGCGTCCTCGCGCGAGACGATGTCCCATTCGCGCCACGGTGCGATCACCGCCAGTTGCGGGGCCAAGGCCTTGTAAGTTAGCTCGAACCGCACTTGGTCGTTGCCCTTGCCCGTGCAGCCGTGCGCCAGTGCGTCGCAGCCGGTCGCTAGCGCCACTTCCACCTGTTTCTTTGCCAGCAGGGGACGGGCGATTGAGGTGCCAAGCAGGTACTTGTGCTCGTACTCGCCGCCCGCGCGAACGATCTTCCAGACATAGTCCGCAACGAATTCCTCGCGCATGTCGGCGACGTGCACTTCGCTCGCGCCGGTCTTAATCGCCTTCGCCTCCAGGCCCGACAGTTCTTCGCCGCCCTGCCCGATGTCGCCGCAGACCGCCACCACGTCGCAGCCGTAGTTCTCTTTCAGCCACGGGATAATGATCGACGTATCCAGCCCGCCCGAATAGGCGAGCGCCACTTTTTTCGGTTTACTCATGAGTGCTCTCCAAGATGAATCTTACCCGTCCATGGCACAGCTGTGCCGGGATCTCGTGGTGCAGGCCTGCTCGCCGGCACTCCACGGTGCGCGGGTGGCACTCGGCCAACCCCCGCTTCAATCCAAGTTCTATTCGGCCAACAAGGTCACAAGCAGCGCCTTCTGCACGTGCAGCCGGTTCTCCGCCTGATCGAACACCACCGATGTCTTCGATTCGATCACGGCGTCCGTAACTTCCTCTTCGCGATGCGCGGGCAGGCAGTGCAGGAACAACGCTCCCGGGGCCGCCAGTTTCATCAGTTCGATGTTCACTTGATAGGGCGCAAACAGCCGCGCCCGGTCGAACGCTTCGTGTTCCTGGCCCATCGACGCCCACACGTCCGTGTAGACGGCATCGGCGTTGCTCAAGCCTTCGGCCAGATCGTTGGTGACCTGAATCGTGCAGCCGTTGCGCTGCGCAAAACCTCGCGCCTGTCCGAGAATGCCCTCGTTCGGCTCGTACTTGGGCGGCGTGATCACCGCGATGTCCGCACCGAGTCGGGCGCAATCGAGCATCAGCGAATGGGCCACGTTGTTGCCGTCTCCGACGAACGCCAGCTTGTGGCCGTGCCAGCCGCCCCAATGCTCCTTCAGTGTCAGCATGTCGGCCAAAGCCTGGCAGGGGTGGTACAGATCGCTCAACGCGTTGATCACCGGCCGTCCCGACCACCGGGCCAAGTCGTCAACCGTCTTCTGCTTGAACGTGCGAGCCACAATCAGGTCCGTCCAGCGCGACAGGTTGCGGGCCACGTCCTTCACGGGTTCCCGCCCGCCAATTGGGCCGATGCTCTGGATCGAGTCGCCGCCCAATTGCTTGGCCGCCACCTCGAAGGTGATGCGTGTGCGTAGCGAGGGCTTTTCGAACAGCAGGCTCAGAATGCGGTTCTTTAAAGCACTCCGGTATAACGCCGGGCGGCGCTTGACCTCGGCCGCGAATGCCAGCAAATCCAGCAGTTCTGGCTGGGTCAGGTCGAAGTCGCTGGAGAAGCTGCCCGCGGCGATGCAGGGCGCGCCGCCAGGCGGCATTGCAGAGGCCTCGGCGTGTAGCAGGATTGGGCTCATGGGCGGGCTCGCTTCGTCATCCATGAATAGTTATTCAGTATAATGAATAATTACACATTTCAAGCCGTGTTGCAACCCGGTCCGCAATTCACCTTGTTTTTTACGGTTGCCGACCGTGAATTTCGCTCAGAATTGCCGGTATCTCGTAAATCGCGCGGTTTCGCGCCTGCGCCGTGCGCTCCCGCATTTTATTCAATACGTTCTCGCTCGAAAGCAGTTGGCGCACGGTCGGCTCAATCCCGCTGAAGCTGCGCAGCACCAGGCCGAAGCCATTCTCGATCAGCCACTGCGAGTTGTAGCGCTCTTGCGGCAGCGTCCAGGCATTCCGCGTGGTGATGCAAGGCAGCCCCAGGTGCACGGCCTCGCTCAAGCTGCCCGGCCCGGGCTTGCCGATGAAGAAGTCGGCCAACCGCATGTAGTAAGGGACTTCGGAAGTGAATCCGACTACGTGCCGCCGCAGCTTTCCAGGCAGTGATTTCAATCCGGCTTCGAGTTTGGCGTTCTTCCCGGCAATCAGGATTAACTGGAGCTTGCCAGCCAGGGGTTCCAGCTTGCGCGCGATCTCCAGCATGGACGCCGAGCCGTACCCGCCGAACAGCACCAGTCCGGTCGGGATTGCGGGATCGAGATCGAGTTTCCTGCGCTCCGCGTCCCGGTCGAGCGGCGGCAGATCATAAAAGCGCGGTTGCAGGATCATCCCCGAGGTCAGAAAGATCCGTTCGGCGGCATGGCCCATTGCACGCGCCTGGTCCACTGCGTGCTGGCTGCCGCAGATGAAGTACTGCTTCTGCCGCTCCATCCAGAAGTGCGGCGGGAAGTCCGCGATGTCGGTCAGGATGGTGACGTAAGGGCGTCCTGGAGCGACTCGCTGCCAGGCCTTGAACATGGCCTCGTTGAAATTGGGGATCAGGCTGACGGCCATGTCCGGCGCGCCGGTCTTGCCCCACCAGGCCTCCAGCAGTTTCACCTCTGAGCCTGTGTAGAAGCGGATGACCCGCTGCATGAAGCGCAGGCCCGTTTCGGAGCCGAGCGTCCAGCCCTTGCGCAGCACCAGATTGTAGATTTCCTGCAGGTCGATGTGGAGCACCTTCCGAAATACGTCCACGGAATCGAGTACGTCGCGCAGGTGCATCAGGCGCGGCTGGATTTGCGGATAGTCCGCTTCGAGGATCGTCTTAAGCGCTGTTGCCGCAGCCCGATGGCCTCCGCCCGCATCAAAGAAGATGAGATCCAGTGTGGCCATAGTTGCGTGACTATTGTAGCCTGCCACTGCCGCGTCGTTAGGAATTAGCCCTGCAGCTAGATTCCTCCGCAACTTTCATTTTCAGGGGCCATCCCCTTCTCGAACAGGTACTTGCCCACACCATTTGAACTGTATTCAACGAGAATTGCCCTATTTGTCACGGCGCATTTACATGGCACCGTGAGACTTGAATTGGGACAATGACAGGCATCGCCCAAGTATTCCTGGAGTCTATCGAGCGGCGCGACCACTCGATCATGCACCGCGTCCACAAGTGGCCCGCCCCGAAGTGGATTCGTTTATGGATGATCTGCGCGACGCGCGGAGGTGACGGCTGGTTGTGGTATGCGCTGGGGGCGGCGCTCCTTATCTTCGGCGGTACTGAAGGCCGTTGGGCCGTGGCCCAGTCGACCATCGCTGCCGCGGCAGGCATTGCTCTGTTCTTGGTAATGAAGCGTGCGGCGGGACGCAGACGGCCCTGCGCCATTGAGCCGCATTGCTGGTCCACGCTGCTGCCGCCAGACCAATTCTCGTTCCCCTCCGGCCACACCATCACGGCATTTGCCGTTTGCACACCCCTGATTGCTCAATATCCCAACGCGGCGCCCGGCATCCTGTTCTGCGCGCTCAGCGTTGCGGCTTCGCGGGTCATTACGGGTATGCACTTCCTGAGCGATGTAATCGTGGGCGGCGTGCTCGGCTGGGCGTTGGCGGAAGCCGTCATGCGGGTGTTCTGACCTGCCCCTCGCACCACGCTATTTCCGGGTCGTCACGTTCTCGTACCAAACCAGATTCGCCGTCGCCGATCCAATACAGACAAGATCGGTGCGCCCGTCGCCGTTTAGGTCTCCCACCGCGCAACCAGCGGCCGCGATCTGGCCGTCGATCACCTCGCGCGACCAGACGCCCCGTCCATCGTTGCGGTAAAGCACCAGGCTGTGGCCGCGCCGGAAGCCGGCCACCACTTCCTGCTGACCGTCCCCCGCGAAGTCGGCTGCGACGATGGTGTGGCCGTCCTCGAGGCTTGCGTCGATCACTTTGCGGGCCCACTTGCCCTGCTCCTGGTTATAGATAGCCACCTGGTTGCCGTGCCAGGGTTCGATCGCGGCAAGTTGGCGGCCCTGCCCGGTGCGGACCACGGTTACGTCGCTCGAGCCGCACTTGGGCCAGGGGGACTCGTCGCCTTTGCCGATCTGCGTGATGCTCCAGCCAGTGCCGGTATTGCGCAGCAGGTGGATGCCCTCGAAATTGGCGGTCAGGATATCGTCGCGTCCGTCGCCATCCCATTCGGTGATGAAAATGCCGTGTAAGACGCCGTGCAGCGCGTTGCTCACAAGCGTGCGCTTCCAGGAACCGGGACGGTAAAGCGAAAGTTCAATCGCGTCCCGGTAATCCGGTGCCGATGATTTCACGCCTGTCAGCGGTGCATTGATGAAGGCCAATTCGCCGTGCACACCCATTTTGGCCACGCGCAGGCGGTGCGCGGTGGGCAAACTGTCGATCTGGCGCATCGTCCACGGCTCTCGCGGGTCGCCATTGTGGTGTAAGAACCACACGTTGCCTGGGCTGGTCCGCGGGTCCATGTCGAAGCCGTCGGCCAGCACCAGTTCGGGAATCCCGTCGCCGTCGACGTCAGCCGCGGCGAGGTTGATCATATGCGCGCGGCCTGAGACGATCACATGGCGCTGCCAGTCCGGGTTCTCGTACCACACCAACTCCGGCAGGCCGTCGGCTAGCGCGATGATGTCGGGTTTGCCATCGTGGTTCAGATCAGCCACGACGACGTGGTAGCCGCCCGTCAGTCCAGTGGCGATGCTATGGGCCTCGAACCTGATGTCAGGTGGAGTTGCGCCAGCCAGCCAGCAGAGCAGGGAACCGGCCGCGAGGAAGCAGTTCGCTTTGGTCACACAGCCACTTTACGCCAAACTAGGCGCGGCGCAATCCAGGACGTATACCCGCCCGCCGCGCCGGACGCTCGGCAGCTAACGACGCGGCCGCGTGACCGGCGGGTTCGGGCGGCAGCACCCCGGATGGCGCAGCGGCGCGCTGGAAGTGATGACCAGACTGTGGAACCAACCTGCGGCGATCGCTGAGACGTTGGAGAGGTTGGCTGGCGCAGTTGCCTCGCCATACAGGTTCTGGCCCCAGGCGACAACGGTCCCATCGCCTTTCAACGCCAGGCTATGCTGCTGGCTGGCGGCAATCGCGACAACGTTCAGCAATCCTGCTGGAGCAAACGTCTGCCCGCCCATGTCGTAGCCCCAGGAAACGACTGTTCCGTTGCCCTTGAGCGCGAGGCAATGCAAGTCCCCCAAGGCGATGGCCACAACGCCGGATAGGTCCGCAGGCACGTCCGTCTGGCCGTAATTGTCGGCGCCCCACCCAATCACTGTTCCATCGTCCCTTAACGCGAGGGCAGAGTCTCCATTTGTAGCGATGGCGACGACATTGGACAAGCTCGCCGGGACGGCGAGTTGGTTGTTGTCGCTTCGGCCCCAACCGACCACCGTTCCGTCGCTCTTCAGCGCGAGGCTGTAACTGCCCCCCGCCGCGATTGCGACTACATTCGAGAGACCCACGGGCACTCTAGTCCGGTCCAGACTGTCGGCACCCCAGGCCACTATCGTCCCATCGCCCTTCAAAGCAAGACTGAAGACGTCGCCTGCCGCAACTGCGATCACTTTCGAGAGGCCGTCAGGAACGCTCGCTTGTCCGTACGTGTTGTCGCCCCAGGCGACTATTGTTCCATCGCTCTTTAAGGCCAGACTATGGGCGGCGCCGCCGGCGACAGCCACCGCTTCCGACAGGCTGGACGGCACGCTCGATTGTCCCGAGTCGCTCTTGCCCCAGGCGACCGGGGATCCGGTGGCCGCGACGGTGGTGCTGTCACTGGCCCAGTTGTTATAGGGGTTCGAGTCGCCGCCACCGCTGAGTGTAGCCTGGTTCGTCAAACTGGCCGGCGCATCCGCGGCAACCTTTACAAGGACTTCGATGCCGGGGTAGGTGGTGCCGCCGGCCAGAGAGTCCGGACGGGTGCAGCTAGTCCCGGCGCACTTCCATCCCACGCCGCTCATCGAAGTGACGGTCAGATCAGCAGGCGGGTTCTCCGTGACCGTGACCACGCCGTCGCTGAGCGCTCCACCGGGCAGGTTGCTCACCCTCAGCCAGTACACCGCATTGGTTTGTCCCTGCAGGAAATTACCCGCGTGCTGCGACGTGAGCTTCAGGTCGGTCGGAATGGCAGGGACGAAGTTCGCCGTGACCGTCTGGAGACTCCCGACCGCGAGGTTCTGCGGATTCTGCAGGCCAAACAAAGCTCCGCTATAACCCGCGAACGCGTAGCCCGGGGCGGGAGTGGCGACCACCTGCAGCGTGTCGGGGAAGTCGTAGAACCCGGTTACGGGCGAAATTGTGCCTGCGCCCGGAGGGTTTACCATCGCCGTGATCAGGTATTGCAGCTTGAAACTGGCAGTGAATGTGGTGGGTACGGTGGGAGTTACCGTGTGCGTCAGAGGTCCATGGTCGCTCCAGCCCGTGAACAGGTACCGCGCGGTGCTTCCGGTGGTCTGTGGCGAGGTCGTGCCGATGCTGTGGAACGTGCCAGGCTGCCAGCTCAACACGACCGGCTGCTGGACGTAGGAATTGCCGTCAACCGTCAGGTTGACCACGTCGTTCAGGCCGGATGTGGCGATGGTGACTTGTATGTTCGTGGGCTCTGTGTTCAGGATCGCGAGACTATGCGCCCCTCCCCCGGAGACGGCGACTACGCCGCCGAGTCCCTGGGGCAGCGTGGTCTGACCCGCGCTACCGTCGCCCCAGGCTGCGACCGTGCCATCCACCCTCAACGCGAGGCAATGGAAGTTGCCGGCGGCAATCGCGACGGCGGACAAGCCATCCGGCACTCCCGTCTGCCCGGCGGTATCGTCGCCCCAGGCTGCGACCGTTCCATCGCTTTTCAGCGCCAGACTGACAAACATGCCTCCTGCGATCGCAGTCACGCCTGAGAGACTCCTGGGCACATTCGTCGCGTGGGTCCAATTTGCGCCCCAGGCAACCACCGTGCCGTCGGCCTTCAAAGCCAGGCTATGGTAGAAGCCAGCCGCAACGGAGACGACATTCGAAAGTCCTGCCGGCCCATAGGTCTCGCCGTCGGAGTTGAAGCCCCAGGCCACGACGGTTCCATCGCTTTTCAGCGCGATGCTATGGGACCAACCGGCCGCAATCGCGATGACATGCGACAGGCCTGCCGGTACGGCGGTTGCGCCGTTGCTGTTGTCGCCCCACGCCACCACGGTGCCGTCGCTCATGAGCGCCAGACTTTGGACACCGCCCGCCGCGATTGCCACGACCTTAGAAAGGCCGGCCGGGACTTTGGCCTGGCCTAAGGAGTTACTGCCCCAAGCCACGACGGCGCCGTTGCTTCTCAGCGCCAGGCTGTGCCTCCCGCCTGCCGCAATTGAGACGACATCAGACAATTCCGATGGTGCACTCGCCTGACCCGCGTCGTTCGCGCCCCACCCCAGCGGGTAGCCATTCGAGGTCACAGTGGTAGGATCGTTCGCTATATTGTTGTCCGAGTGCGTGTCAATGGCGGCGGAAACTGTGGCCTGATTCGTGAGACTCGTACCGGCGCTCTGCGCAACGCTGGCGATGGCCATGATCGCGGGATACGATGAGCCTGCCGCCAGAGCGTCGCTGCGGCCGCACGAGTTCACCGTGCAGGTCCATCCGTCTCCCAACATGGATGTGATGCTCAGCCCGGCGGGCGCGTTCTCCGCGACGGAAACGAGGCCCGACGTCGGCGCGGAGCCCACATTCTTCACTCGCAGGATATAGACAGCGTTGGTCTGGCCCAGTTGAAAGAAGCCAGTGTGCGTGGAGGTGATGGTCAGGTCCTGGCCGCTGGCCAGTGTCGAGAATCCGAGCAGACTCAAAACTCCCAGGGCAACCCAAGTAGATGTCGCAACGAGACAATACCGCATGATCCTTCCGCCTCCAGCCAACCTCAAAGTACGCGGGGATCCTGACTACCCAACAAGCTCACCCGATCGACGCGTGGCGCTACGCGCTTCCGCGAGACCTGGAGTGGCCTGTAGAGTGAACCGCTCGCCTGATGAATCTTCCTCCAGCGATGGCCCAGAACCCTTCACGCCGTAATCCCAGTGTTAAGAACATGCTACCGCGCCGAGCGACGCCGCTTTGGCCGCCCATTGGCGGAGGCCACCAGAACACAACTCCGTTGATCGGAATTGGATGCCCGGCCGGCGCTCTCAGGTTCGATAACTGGCGTTGATGGTGATGTACTCGTGCGTTAGATCACAGGTCCAGAACGTGGCTGTGCCCGGGCCTTTTTCACCCAATTGCAGCAGGATGGCGCACTCGGGTTCGTCGAGTCTCTTCGACAATGCGGCCTCGTCATATTCGGCGGCTAGGCCCCTGCGGCAGACGCGCACGCCCTGCAGACAGACGTCGGTCCTGGTGGGATCGAATTCGACGCCGGCGTAGCCTGCGGCGCAGAGGATGCGGCCCCAGTTGGGATCGGAGCCAGCGATGGCGGTCTTAGTCAGGTTAGAGTTTGCGATGGCGCGCCCGATCTGCGCGGCTTCGTTTTCATTGCGCGCGCCCTCGACGCGGATCTCGATCAACTTCTTTGCGCCCTCCCCGTCGCGGGCGATCTGCTTCGCAAGCGACCGGCAGACTTCGTTCAGCGCGGCCTGGAACTGCGCCCGGTTTTTCGAACCGATGTTCACCTCCGACGCACCATTCGCCAGCACCAGCAGCGTGTCGTTGGTGCTCATGTCTCCGTCTACGGTCAGGCGGTTGTAGCTCGACCCGACGGCTTCGCGCAGCGCCTCGGCGAGATCGGCTTCGGGGATTCCGGCGTCGGTCATTACGTAGGCCAGCGTGGTGGCCATGTTGGGGCTGATCATGCCGGAACCTTTGGTCATGCCGGCGATGCGGAATCCGCCTGCCTCGGAAGCGGCGATCTTGCGGACAGTGTCGGTGGTAAGAATGGCGTCTGCGGCGTCGGTGAAGCGCTCTGGAGAGAGGCCATCGATCAGGGCCGGCAGAGCGTTGATGATCAGTGCGGGATCGAGTTCGACGCCTATGACGCCGGTCGAGGACGGCAGCACGTGCGTGGCAGGAACGCCCAGAAGGTGCGCCGCGGCCCGGCTTGTGGCCAGCGCTACTGCGGCGCCGGTACGGGTCGCACAGTTGGCGTTGCCGGCGTTCACCAGGATGGCGCGTGCGCGGCCTCCGGTGGCGTCGAGGTTCTTGCGGCCGAGCACGACGGGCGCTGCCTTGACGCGATTGGTGGTGTATACCGCCGCGGCGGTGGCGTTGGTGTCGGATACGATCAGGGCCAAATCCGGCTTCTGCACTTTGCGAATGCCCGCGTACAAGGCGGAGTACCGAAATCCTTCAGGCAAGTTCACGTCGATGTTCTCCCCGTCAAATCGAAGACAAGCGGCCGGTCCGGCGGGCGCGGGATTGGTAGTGATGCGGCAACATCAACGAATCACCCGGACATCGGCAGGAGTGTCGATGCCGAGCGCCAAAGCGTCCGCCACAATGCCGCACCGCCCAGTCTCGTTATCCCAGCATATCGTCGCCGGAGAGCCGCGTGCCGTTCATGAAGGCTGCCGCACCGACGCGATTGCGCCCTTCCAATTGCACTTCCAGGAGTTCCAGGACACCGCCGCCCGTTCCCGCCAGCAGACGTTTGCCGATGGCGTGCAGCAGCCCGGGCGGCAGGGACTCCCCCACCATCCACTCGCTGGAGGGCACGGGACGGCATTTCCAAACATTGAATCGCTGGCGCCGAAACGACGTCCAGGCACCCGGCCAGGGCAGAAAGCCGCGGGAGCGGTTGTAGATCTCGCGAGCCGAGCCATGCCAGTCGATCAACCCGTCTTCCTTGCGCAGAATCCTGGCCAGCGTCGCTTGGGCATCGACTTGAGGTACGCGCGGGCAAGTGCCTTTGCCGAGCAAGTCCAGCGTCTCGATCAGCAATTTAGCGCCGGTCACCGCGAGGCGCGCGTTTAGCTCCAGCGAATTCTCGTCCGCGCCGATCGATGTCTGGCTCTGCAGCAGGACGTCGCCCGTGTCCAACCCGGCGTTGATCATCATGGTGGTCACGCCTGTGGTCGTGTCTCCCGTGGCGATTGACCATTGAATGGGCGCGGCGCCCCGCCAGCGTGGCAGCAGCGAAGCGTGTACGTTGACGATGCCCAGGGGTGGCAGATCGATGATGGACTGCGGGACGATTTGGCCGTAGCCCACGATTACCATGGCGGCGGCTCCGGCACTCGCCAGCTCGGCGACAACTTCGGGATGGCGGACGCGCTCCGGCTGGCAGATCCGCAGACCAAGGCGCAGTGCAGCCTCCTTGACGGGAGAGAGCGCGAGTTCCTGGCCGCGGCCCTTCGGACGATCAGGTTGGTGTAGACGGCGGCCACTTCGTGACCGGCCATGACCAGGGCTTCCAGCGTGGGGACAGCGAAGCGCGGAGTGCCGAGAAATACGACCTTCATTTACACACGAAGGTTACCACTCGTTGGCTTTGGAGAGTTTTCGAATCTTCCGGCGGATCAGGTCGCGCTTCAACATGCTGACGTGACTGAGGAACAGGACGCCGTCCAGATGGTCGATTTCGTGCTGAATGGCCCGTGCCAGCAGTTCCTCGGCGTCGAGTTCAAACAACTCGCCCTCGACGTTTTGGGCGCGGACCCGAACCTTCATGGCGCGCGAAACGTCCTCGCGGAAGCCGGGGATCGAGAGGCATCCCTCTTCGCCGACCTGTTTGCCTTGCTTGTTCAGGAACTCGGGGTTGATCAGCACGAGGCGGGCCGAGGGATCCTCGCCGGACGAAGCGTCGATGACCGCGAGTCGCTGCGAGACGGCGACTTGCGGCGCGGCGAGACCCAGTCCCTTGGCCGCGTACATCGTCTCGAACATGTTGTCCACCAGTTCGCGCAGTTCGCTCGTACCGAATTCGGTAACGGGTTGGGCCGGCGTTTCCAGGACGGGGTCGCCGTATTTGACGATCTTGTAAATGGTTGCCGTTTTGGTGCCCACTCAGTATTCCTTTACCTGTTGGATGTAGCCATCAAAGTTTCGTCGCGACTCTCTCAGGCTATCCCCTCCAAATTTATCAAGAAAGACTTGCGCCAGCACGAGCGCCACCATGGCTTCGCCGATGACGCCGGCCGCGGGCAGCACGCAGACGTCGCTGCGCTCGTACGCCCCCAGCGCCGCCTCCTTGGTCTGCATGTCCACGCTTTCCAAGGGCTTGCGGAGGGTCGAGATGGGTTTAATCAGGCCTCGCACCACGATATCCTGGCCGTTCGAGATGCCGCCCTCGATGCCGCCAGCCTTGTTTGAGCCGCGCGTGAACTCACGGTTTTCGCGGCTGTAGCCGATGGTGTCCTGCACTTTGGAGCCGAAGTAGGCTGCGGCCTCGTCGGCATTGCCGATGAAAACGCCCTTGACTGCCTGCATCGACATGATCGCGTGCGCTAGTTTTCCGTCCAGGCGGGTGTCCCAGGCGATGTGCGATCCCAGGCCGACGGGCACGCCGTGCGCCCGCACCTCGAAAATGCCGCCCACTGTGTCCCCCGTGCGGTAGGCTTCGTCCACCACGGCCTTCATGCGCGCTTCCGCTTCGCCGTCGACGCAGCCCAGTAGCACGGGTTCTCTATGCGAGAGTTCCTCGATCTCGGCCCATTCCACTTCGCGCTCCAGTGCGGCGGAGCCGGCCTGGACGACGTGGCTCAAAACCTCGACGCCGAACTGGCGCAGAAACTGCTTCGCCAGCGCGCCGGCAGCGACTCTGGCTGTGGTTTCGCGGGCGCTCGCGCGCTCCAGGATATAGCGGGCTTCGGGGAAGTCGTACTTGATGGCTCCGGCGAGATCGGCGTGGCCGGGGCGGGGACGAGTCAGCGGCTTCTTTTTCGCTTCGCTGTCGGCGGCGGCTTCCACGGGCAGGACCTCGGTCCAGTTCTTCCAGTCGTGGTTGCGAATGATCATCGCCACGGGGGAGCCGATGGTCTGGGAATGCCTGACGCCGGAGACGATCTCAACCTGATCGGTCTCGATCTTCATGCGCCCGCCGCGGCCGAAGCCCTGCTGGCGGCGCCAAAGTTCCCGGTTCGCTTCCGTAACGGAGATGGGAACACCTGAGGGCAAACCCGTCAGGGTTGCGACGAGACACTCGCCGTGGGACTCGCCGGCAGTTTCAAATCTTAACATCGAGGATTACTTTCTATCCTACGGGAGCGGTCTAAAACCAGCAACTTACGCCGCGTGGGCTGGACCGCTACCCCATTCAAGGCAAAAGCGCCCCGGTACTTGGCCGGGGCGCTTGCATGGACTGGTGATGTCTGACGTTGCTCAGAACTCGAAACGGGCAGTGATTTGGAGCTGCCGCGGACCGTATAGCCCGTTGGACGAGCCCGTCGGTGCGAGGAAGCTGGCGTTCGGGACGAGGCAGCCGTTGGTGTGGCCGGCGCAGGCTCCCGATCCGGCGTTGGTGAAGTTGTACTGCGTGGTGTTCAACGACACGATGTTGGTGTGATTGAACAGGTTGAAGGCCTCGCCCGCCAGCCGTAGCTGTGCCTTCTCAGTCAACTTGAACGCGCGCGAGAGCCGCACGTCCACGTTGTAGAAGTTGGGCAGGTTGTAAGAATTACGGGCGATCCAGTTCGGCCGGCCGCCGATGTTGCCGCCGGAGTTGCTGACCACCCCGCCGGTGAGGCCGCCGTCGGGGCCGCCAGAGGGATAGCCGCTGATGGAGCCGGTGATGGGCTGGCCCGTCGTCATGGTCACGATAGAAGACAGTGCAAAGCCGTTCAGCAACAGGTCTCCAGCCTTGCTGCCGGTCTTGAGCGTGGGCATCCAAACGAAGCTGCCGGTGAAGCGGTGGCGCTGGTCGAGGTCCGAGGGGCCGTATTCCAGCTTGCGGTGCATGGGGTCCACCGGAGAGTCGGTGCCGTAGAAAGTGCCGTATTGTCCGGGCACCTGACCGCCGTCGGTGGCCTTGCTGAGGGTGTAGTTGAATAGGAATTCGACGCCGCGGCGCATGGGGCGCTTCCAACTCAGCACCATGGAGTTGTACCAGGAATTCACGTCCGAGTAGCCGACCAGGATCACGCCGGTCGGGTCGATGCGGCTGGTATAGAACGGATAGCTCACCGTCTGCGCGGTCGAACCTGAGGCCAGCACATCGTAGTTTTTGGTCGCCGTGGAGGGGCTCAGGTTGGCGTCGATGAAGGCTGGCAGGTGCAGTCCGCGGCTGAACACGTACTCGGCCGTGAGGCTGGTTCCCAGAGGCATCTGACGCTCGAAGGTCACCTGGCCCTCGTGTACGAACGGGTTCTGGAAATCAGGCACCAGGCCGTGGGTCAACTGAGTCGCAGCGGGAGGAGCAAATGTGGTGACCGTGGGCGTCAACGCACCGGCGAAGGGCGCCGTCAGCGTGGGACCGGGGGCGGGGAAGATCACGTTGGGGAAGGTCAGCGTCGGGCAGGTCTTGGTGGTGCAGTTAAACGTCTGCTGGTAGACGCCGTTCTCGACCCGGATCGCGTAGTAAGTGCTGTTCTGGGTCTTGGCGTAGAACATGCCGTAGGACGCGCGCAGCACAGTGTCTTTGGCCAGGTTCCAGGCCAGCCCGAGGCGCGGCGCGAAGTTGGCATGCTGGATGTTGATGGTCTTGGAGTAGTAGTCAGTCAGGTTGGTGGCCGTGTTCGGCTTGGTCGGCTGCGGCACGAGCTGGATGTCGTAGCGCACGCCGAGGTTCAGCGTGAGCTTGGGGGTGGCCTTCCAGCTATCCTCTGCGAATCCGGCGAAATCGTTGTTGTAGAAGTCGTCCTTGCCGACTCCGGTGACCGGGTCGGTAACCTGGGCGAAGGTGTTCCAATGCCGGCCGGTCAAGCCGTCGCCGATGTTGGTCCCGGTGACGTCCCTGATCCAGTTGGCGAATGCCGAACCACCCGAGTAGCCGTATAGTCCACCGCCCTGATAAAGATTGATGAGAAGTTCGTGGATGAAATTCAGGTCGAAACCCGCCTTCATAGCGTGGCGCCCGTGGATGAACGAGAAAGTATCGGAGATCTGGTAACGGTGTTCATCGGGGAAGGCCGGCCGGGGCAGCGCGTTGGGCATGCCGTAGCTCATCACGTTCGAGATCGAGACACTGGGCGCGGATGCGTTCGCGCCGGTCACTTCGAGGTCGCGTCCCCACTGGAAGCGCAGGTTGTTGACCATCGAACTCGACAGCGTTGAATCCCAGTTGGCGACGAAGATCCGTTCCTGGGTCCGGTTCGTTCCGTTGGTGGTCACCGAGCTGTTGTTGTAGCTGGTGTTCGGGCTGTAAGCGTTCGGGGCGTGATAGTCCATGAAATCGAACGAGGTCGAGACATGATTGCTGGCGTTGAGCTGGTAATCGAGGCGCGTAAAGCCGATGTCCTGGTTGGTGGCACGCGGGAAACTGCCGGTCAGGCCGCTCAGATAGCTGTTTGCGGCCGAACAAAGCGCTGCCGAAATCCCCGTCGGGCAGATCTGCGGGAACACCGCGCTGCTGGTGTAGGTAACCGGATTTACTTTGCGCGAACCGTCGTAAGTGGCATAGAAGAAGAGTTTGTCCTTGATGATCGGCCCACTCAGGCTGCCGCCGAACTGGTTCCATTGGTGAATCGGCTGGACGTAAATCTTCTGCGATTTCGGGAATGAATCCAGTGCGTTGAAGTCGGCGTTGCGCAGATACTCGAACACGTCGCCGTGCAAGCCGTTGGTGCCCGACTTGGTAACCGCGTTGACAACGCCGCCGGCGGCTTGGCCGAGTTCGGCAGAGTAGTTCGATGCGCTGACCTGGTACTCGCGAATTGAGTCCAGGCTGTAGACGTAAGCGCCGCTCGAGGCGCGTCCGCGAGACTCGGAGAAGAATGCCTGGTTGTTATTCGCGCCGTCGACGGAGTTCTGGTTGTACAGACCCGAGATGCCGCGATACGAGACGAGTCCGCTGCCGCCGTCCGGGGTGACGTTGGGAGTGAGCAGCACGAAGTTGTCCCAGCGCCGGCCGGCGATGGGGAGGTTGGAAACCAGTCCCTCGCTCACCACCTGGGAGGCGTCGGTCTTTTCGACGTCCACAACCGAGTTCGCACCGGTAACGGTAATGGTCTGCTCGGTGGCCCGAATCGCCAGGTCGAAATCGATGCTCATCGTTTGGCCGACTTGCAACACCAGGTCTGTGCGATTGACGCTACTTAGGCCGGTCTTCGACACCCGCACCTCATACCGGCCAGGCTGCAGAAACGTCGCAACATAGATCCCAGCGTCGCTGGTTTCCGTCTTGCGCTCGATCCCTGTATCGGTATTGCGCAGCGCGACCGTCGCCTTCGGCACGAATGCTCCAGAAGGATCCTTGACTGCGCCAGTAATGGTTCCCGAACCCGCCGCTTGTGCCCACGCCCGACCGTACGGGAAGGCTAGCAGTGCCAGGAGGGCAAACACGAGCAGTATGTGATTGGGACTTAGTCCACGTCGTATGTGCATGTTTTTTCACCTTCAATTTGGACTGGACCGAGCCTCTCGGATCCGAATTGGATTCCTGGATGGGACTGGATGCGGCATCCCGCACTTCGGGGGGCGGGACGCTTTACTCGGAGGCAGCATCGAGAACGGGACCGGCTGAATCGGACTGATTTCGGGGAGCTTGCCTGAACTGGATTTGTGTGCGCAACTCAAGCGCTCAGTACGCGCCTGCCGCAGCGAATACGCCGCTATCTTCGCGGTTGACCAAGCTATAGATAAGAAAGCAGATACGGCCATGCAAGAGAATCCCACGGGAACGCGTACGGGCAGAAACAAAGAGCCCCACGGGCCAACCTGAGCATGCGAGAAGGATGTATTTTTGAGGATACCATTTCCTCGTTTCACTTCGATTACGCGGGTGGCTTTCCTAGGGGGCGCGCGAACGAGCGCCGGCAGGTCACCGCCCTCATCCCGGAGTTTCGGATGTTTGTAACCGCTGATTTACATTCTTGGGCTACCATGGGATTAAGCGCTTGGGGTTATCGACTAAAGGAAATGAGCGGGCAGGAACCTGCCGTCAGCCAGCGCTGTCCGATGAGTGCGTGGACCAATTGGTTGGCCGTCTCTGAGTTTCAAAGCCCGGTTTAAGGGTGCCGTGACCGAGCCACAACCGTAAATTTCCGCTTTTTTCATGGATTCCGAATTCCTCTGCGTCGCCAGTTTGCATGCCTGCGTTCGCCAACCCGCGAACGCCACTTCAGCACCCCTCCCGGACGGGCGATGCGAAATCTAAACTCAATCAAAAAAAGGTAAGGTTATGCTCAGGCAAATCAGTTGTCTCCTGTTGTGTATGCTCCTCGCCGCAGTATTTCTGCCGGCACAGAACAGCGCCGGTAATGGCGCAGTGACTGGCGTCGTGCAAGATGCCTCCGGCGCCGTGGTCCCCGGCGCGAAAGTCGTGGTCGCCAACGCCGGCAAGGGCATTCGGCGCGAACTGGAATCGAACGGCTCGGGCCTGTTCAGCGCTCCCGCGCTAGTCCCCTCGGCAGGCTACAGCCTGACCGTGACGAAGGCTGGATTCGCGGCCTATAACGTCAGCGATTTTCAGGTGGCGGTCGGCGGCAGCGTCGATTTCAAAGTCATGATGCAGGTCGCGGGCAGCGCCACGCAAGTCGAAGTGACCGCGTCGGCGCCCCTGATCGAGGAAACCAAGAGCGGCGTCACTGAAGTCGTCAACCAGGACCAGATCGATGGCCTGCCGATCAACGGGAGACGCGCGGATACCTTCGCGCTGATGACCCCGGCCGTCACCCCCGATGGCACGTTCGGACTGATCAGTTTCCGCGGGATCTCCTCCGGCAACGCTTTCCTCACCGACGGCAACTACACCACCAACAGTTTCTACATGGAGAATGCCGGCCGTACGCGCATCTCGACGCAGATTTCGCAGGACGCCGTGCAGGAATTCCAGGTCCTCTCCGATGGCTACTCGGCCGAGTTTGGCCGCGCGATGGGTGGCATTATCAACACCGTCACCCGCAGTGGAACCAACGGGTACCACGGCACAGGGTACGAGTTCTTCCGCAACCGTTCGCTGAACGCGCCCGACCGATACGCCCCCTACTCCGTCCGCAATCCTCCAGAATGGCGTCATCAGGCGGGCGGCAGCCTCGGCGGGCCAATCAAGAAAGACAAGCTGTTCTTCTTCTCGAATTTCGAACTGGTCAAACGGAACTTCCCTGGTTTGAACCGCATCACCACGTCGCAGATCGCCGACTCGTCCGGCAGCAAAGTGAACCCGGCCAACTGCGTCGTCGGCCCCAAGGGTGCGACGCAGGACCAGTGCAACGCGGCCATCGCATTCATTCAAAAGCAGATGGACGTGTTGGTTCCGAGGACGGTCGAGTCCTACATGGGCTTCGCCAAATTGGACTACCGCCCCAACGACCGCCACACGTTGAGCTTCGACGCCAATGCCATGCACTGGCGTTCACCCTACGGCATCCAGACCCAGGCCGTTCTCACCAACGGCAATATGATCGGCGGCAACGGCAATTCCACGGTGGAAACCCGCTACGGCAAGGCCGGTTGGACCTGGATCACTTCGCCCACCAGCCTGAACGAATTGCGCTTTGGTTGGTTTAAAGACCGGCTCTCCGACCCCGCTTCCTCCGACCTGTGGCCGTCCACCGGGCCGCTGGTGGTTTCCGTCGCTGGCGCCGCCGTGGGTGCCGCCGCCGCGTATCCCCGCACTTTCCCCAGCGAGCAGCGCTTCCAGCTCAGCGACAACTTCAGCCTCACCAAAGGCTCCCATTCGCTCAAGGTTGGCGTGGACTTCTCCACGACCCAGGACTACATGAAACAGCTCTATAACGGGGCCGGCACGTACTCCTACTCGACCCTGACTGCTTTCGCCATGGACTTCACGGGCAACACCAAGGGGCTGCGTGACTACAGCAGCTTTTCTCAGACCTTCGGCAACCCGGTCCAGAATATCCGCACCACCGAGGTGAATCTGTACGCCCAGGACACCTGGAAACTGAGCCGCCGCGCGACCTTGAACTACGGCATCCGCTGGGAAAAAGCGCTTCTGCCGCAGCCCACGATGAGCGACCCGAACTACCCGCAGACGTCCAGGATTCCCTCTCCCGACAAGAACTTCGCACCCCGTTTGAGCCTGGCCTACTCGCTCAACGACAAGACCGTCGTTCGCGTCGGAGGCGGCCTGTTCTATGCCCCGTTTGTCGGCAACGGTCTGGACACGCTGTTCCTCGGCAACGGCCTATACCAGACCAGCATTTCCGTGAACAGCACGACGACGGGCGCGCCGGTTTTCCCCAATCCGGTCCCCTCCGTCAGCGCCGTCCCGGCCGGTACGAAGAACATCACCTTTGCCTCTCCCAACTTCCACAATCCCTACACCGAGCAGGCGACCATGGCCATCCAGCGCCAGGTCGGCCACGACATGGACGTCACGGCCAGCTACATCTTCAGCCACGGCGTCGGACTGATCACTTCGCGCGATCTGGACCTGGGCGCGCCGACCACGACGCAGACTTACACGATCGATGATGCGAGCAAGAACGCCGTCGGCACGTTCACGACCCCGATCTGGACCTCGGCATCGAAGATCGACACGCGCTACGGACGCATTTATCAAGTGGAAAATGGCGGTAACTCCACCTACAACGCATTGGCTTTGCAGTTCCACAAGCGCATGTCGCACGGACTGACGCTGCAGGCCGCCTACACCTGGTCACATGCCATCGACGACGCCCAGCAGTCGGGCGGGTCGACCACCATCGGGTATGCCCAATCGAATCTGCTGAGTGGCAACTACTCGGCTGACAAGGGCAGTTCAGGCACCGACCAGCGGCACCGCGCAACCATCAACTGGCTCTGGGCGCCCAAGTTCACGAAGAGCAACTCGTGGGCGTCGCGCTACCTGGTCAACGGCTGGGAACTTTCCTCCATCACCACCATGGCGTCGTCGCAGCCCACTACCGCGTACGTCAGCGTGAGCGGGGCTCAGTTCACCGGCGTCACCTTCTACGGCGGCAACTCCACGCTGAACGGCTCGGGCGGATGGGGACGCGTCCCCTTCTGGCCGGTCAACAGCCTGAATATCGACAAGATCTATCGCGTTGATGCACGCCTCACGCGCAACTTGCCTTTTACCGAGAAAGTTAACGGCATGTTGATCTTCGAGGCCTTCAACGCCTTCAACACCCAATACAACACCGGCCTGAACACCACGGCCTACACAGCGACGAAGGGCGTACTCGTCCCCGTCTCCGGACTCGGTACCGGCAATGCCAGCCAAGGCTTCCCGGATGGCACCAACGCGCGTCGCGCCCAGGTGGCGTTCCGCGTCGTGTTCTAACGCCTCGTACCACTGATCACAGCCCACGAGCATAAGCTTCGCGGTTGAACCACAGAAACGGCAGGGTCCCCACCGATCCTGCCGTTTTGCATTTGGCGATGACTGTAGAGAATCCAGGTCTGCTTCAATGCGCCGGCGTCTCCGCCTTCCTCACCCCGGAAGCAGTTCAGCGCCAATCAACCCATAGCCGGGTTAAGCTCCATTGCCCCCCGAAATCGGGTATTGATGGAGGAGCATGTCCATAACTGCCTATTTCGGATTCCTGGTTGCGGGGTTGCTCGCAGGGTGGCTGATCGCGTCGCGCAAGTCCTCCTCCTCTCAAGCCGAATGCGCCGCGCTGCGGGCACAAATGGCCGAAAAGGACGTGGCCTTCGCCGCGAAGCAGAGGGACCTGGACGCGGCGCAGACGCGCCTGGAGGCGGCCTCGCAGGCAAGCAATGCGGCGCAGAATGAAGCCGCCGGTCTGCGCGCCCAACTGGCGGAAGTGGAGCGCGCACACGGCGAGAAGTTGAAGGAACTGCACGACGCGCAGGCCCGCCTCGCCGAGAGCTTCAAAGCGCTCGCCTCCGACGCACTGCAGGCGAACAACAAGCAGTTCATGGAACTCGCCAAAGTCACTTTGGAGAGTGCGCAAAAGGCTGCAGTGGGCGAATTGGAGAAACGCGCCACGGCCGTGGAAACGCTGGTCAAGCCGATCCGCGAATCGCTCGAAAAGGTGGACAAACACATCGGCGAGATGGAGAAGGAGCGCGTCAGTGCTTACTCGGGCCTGACCGAGCAAGTGAAGATGCTCGGCGTTGCGCAGTCGCAGTTGCAGAGCGAGACGGCGCAACTGGTGCGCGCTTTGCGTGCTCCGCAAACGCGCGGCCGCTGGGGTGAAATCACACTCCGCCGGGTGGTTGAAATGGCCGGTATGAGCGAGCACTGCGACTTCGACGAGCAGGTCTCGGTGGATGGCGATGGTGGAAAGCTGCGGCCCGACCTGATCGTGAAACTGCCGGGCGGGCGCGTCATTGTCGTGGATGCGAAAGTGTCGCTTAAGTCTTACCTCGACGCGTTGGAGGCGCAGGACGACCTGTCGCGTTCCGCACTGCTGATTGACCACGCACGCCAGGTGAAGGACCATCTGACTCGGCTGGGCGCGAAGAGCTACTTCGAGCAGTTCGAGAAGACGCCCGATTTCGTGGTCGCCTTTCTGCCCGGCGACCCGTTTCTCGGGGCGGCTTTCGAGAAAGACCCGTCTCTGCTCGAATACGGCGCCGAACGGAAGGTGCTCATCGCCACGCCTGCCACGCTGATTGCCCTGCTGAAGGCAGTGGCCTATGGCTGGCGCCAGGAATCCGTCGAGGAAAACGCCCAGAAGATCAGCGACCTTGGCAAAGAGCTTTACGACCGCATTTCCAAGCTCGCCACGCTCTTCGCGGCGGTTGGAGACTCGCTGGACAAGGCCGTCAAGAACTACAACGATGCCGTCGGTTCGCTCGAGGGACGCGTTTTGGTGACAGGCCGCAAGTTTCGCGATTTAAACGCCGCGAGTGCAAAAGAGATGCCGGAAGCGGTTGCCGTCGAACGAGCCGTCCGGGCGATTCAAGCACCGGAACTAACCGTGCGCGCAGGAGCAGATGAATAGTCCGCTGCCCTGCATTCACTTGAGCGGCAGCGTCTCCCAAATCATGTGCAGGCCGGGGGCGATGTTGAGCTTGGACGCACGGACGCGGAACACACCGAGACGGGCGGTCGGGTCCGTGTCGTCGATTTCAAGACCACGCGAGTCCCAGACAGGTGCCATGAGCGGATCCTGGCGAAGCATCGCATCAGGCCGGCGGTTATAGTCTAAAGCCGGGCCGGTGAGTCGCGCATGAAAGCGGGCTTCGGTTCCGTTAATGGTGATCGAGTTGAAATCCAACCCAACCACGAAGTGCCGCTCGGGCACGAATTGCTCTTCCAGTCGGCCGATGCGCCCGCTGATCAGAGCGCCCTTGTGCACATCGATTCCGTTCGTCCGGATTGCGCGCTGCAGCCGGGCGGTAACCAAGTCGCCGACAGCCGAACGCTCAAAGGTGATTGGGGTTTCAAGTTTCATGTCGAGCGTCAGCTTCTCTGGCAGAGAAAGCGCCGCCGATTGCGCGATTGCCGCCACAGATTCGGCTGGCGTCGCCTCCACATAGGGCTCGCAATCGCCTAGACTCGTGCTGGCGGGTTTGCAGGCTACCCGTATCGTCGACAATCGAGAGTTCGCGCGATTGGGGTGCGAGACACTGGGATGCGCCGACGCTTGTGCGAGCGTAGACGATGGTCTCGGAAATGGACGTGAACGGTGGCTTGAGCTGTTCAGCCCGCACCTCGAGACCGATCAACTCGGCGTTCGACGGGTCCACGCAGAATCGCGCCACATAGGGCAGGACGAGTTGCCGGGTGCCCAGGGTGGCTGCGTAGGTACTGGCGGACCACGGAACGTGCACCTCGTAGCCAGTGCCATTCCGGCGGTTCAACGTGCAGCCGCCGCTGTCGCGGAAGTTCGCTTCGGGCAGTCCGATGGCGATGCGGCCCCACCCGCTCAAACCGTTGGAACTTCCAGCGTCTCCGCGGGCAAGCAACGCCAGCGGTCCCTTGTCGAACTTGGGCGACTCCTGCCAGGCATACGCTTCCCCGGAACCGAGGAATGCCACACGAACACGCAAACGGTCGTGTCCCAGCGGCTTGTTCTTGGCGGATTGTCGTATGGAGCGATTGATCGTGGCTAAACAGGCGAACTGCGGCGGCTCGTCCATTTCCCGGCTCACCTTAGCCCGGAAGCGCGTGAGCAGGGAGGTCCCCGGATCGGAGTCGACCACTGCGGTTGGTTCGGCCGAGTGCGTTGGAGAGTTCGGCAAAAAGCAAGGCAACAGCAGTAAGGCCAAAGTGCTGATCATCTGGGATACCCCCACCCCCGGGCTCTGCTGGAGAGCAGGGCCAGCTACAGCCTATAACAAGCTTGCGTTGCAGGTTGTAAACGAGCGGACCGGGCGATGCTGCCCTTTCGCTTGACCTTCGTCCGGCCGTGATGTGTAGTTTTCGCTACGGCGACTTAGCCAGTTCGGCACCAATGAAAGAAGGCGGCCCCGCAGGGCCGCCTTTCGCTAACGATTGATATTTGATCCGCGCTTCTTAGTTTAGAAGAAGAACGAGATCTGAATGCGGGCCGAACGAGGAGACTGGAAAGCAGTCGGCAGACCGTATTCCGGATCCTGGCGAATGCTCTGCGCAGCCATCAGCGACTTGAGGTTATAGCCAGTGAAGATCGATGCGTAGTCGTCAAAGCCGACATAGCCGTCGTTCTGGTGCGTGATGGTCTTGTACTTATCGGTGACGATCGAGGTGTTCAGCAGGTTGAACACCGAGAACTCGAATCGAACTCTCACCGCTTCGTGGTTCTTCATCGGCGCCAACTCATGCGACAGGTTGAGGTCGATGTTGTAGTAGAACGGCGTCCTGCCCAGATCTCCGCGACCGTACGGGAAGGCCGGAGTCGAACTGACCAGCGGAGCTTCGGTGGTGATCGGGGTGCCTGAGTAGAGTTGGATATTCGGCGACAGCGTGGTGGAGCCGAGGATGGTCTTCTTGGTGTATCCGCCGAAGAACTTGAAAGTGTTCGGACGGTCAGTGGCGAGGCGGCCGTAAGCGTACTTGCCGGTCTCCATTACGCCCACCCAAGGTTCATCGTAGTAGCGGTTCACGTTCGGGCTGGTGCGGCCATTCTCGTCTGAGCTGGCCAAGCCTGAGTAGTTGCCGTACTGGCGGCTCAAGGTGTAGCTGGCCGAGAACTGGTAGCTCTTGGAGAAGCGCTTGTCGAGGCGGACCTCGACGGCGTCGTAGTTGCGAGTCGGCTTAGGAGGCAGCGGAATGCCGGGGCCCCAGTGGCTCTCCCAGTTGGCCACGTTTCCGGTCACGCCCTCGCTCGGGTTGGCGATGATGTAGGTCTCGCCAGCCGACGTAAGGTAGCCCGTGTCCTCGATGGTTCGGATCAGCCGGCGGTTCGTGTAGCGGACCGAGGCCACCAAGGTGGGATTCAGGCTGAAGTCGTAGCCCAGGTCAAACATCTGCTGCTTCATCGGCTTCAGATTGGGTTCGATCAGGTGCTGCGAGGGATCGTTCGACGGGATGCGCCAATCGATTGTCTCCATCAAGGTTCCGGGAAGCTTGGTTGGATCGGCTGGGAAGCCCTTATTCGAGGTCACCACATTAGGATCGTCAAGCGTGAAGTACCATTCTTTCCACACGTCGCCGCCGAAGCTGCCGCGCGGCAGTTCGTACTTCATGACGTCGTAGAACAAACCGAAGGAACCATACAGCTTCTGCTTCCCGTCGCCCTTGAGATCGTAGGCGAAGCCGATGCGGGGGGAAACTTTCTGCGCCCAATCGAAGGTGATTGCCGCCGAGGGCAAACTCTTGTTCGACGAGAAACTGGGCACGAATTCACGCTCCGAGCGCAGGCCCAGTTGCAGGCTCAAGCGCTTGTTGACGCGCCAGTTGTCCTGCAGGAACATGCCCTGGTTGTTGCTGCCGGCGTCGCCGATAGTGCCGAGCACGCGATAACGGTAGTATCCGTAAGCACCCTTGCCCGCCGTGCAGGCCGCGGCGGTGCTGACCACGCACCCGTACTTCAGGTTCCAGTAATACCGATAGTAACCGTTCGGATAGGAGGTGCTGAAGATGTCGTTGCTGATCTGGTTCATCTGCCAGCCGCCCTTGATGGTGTGCTGGCCGTGGAAGTTAAACATGTAAGACGCGTCGGCGCTGTAGTTCTTCCGGTCATACCGGTTGTACTTCGTAAAGCCAACGGCCTGAGTGACCCAGCCCGCGGGAGCCTGAAGCGCCGCAGGGATTCCTGCAACGCCGATGCTCTTGCCGGAATAATAGACCGCCGTGGACTGCGGGATGCCGTAGTTGTTGTTGTTGTTGTTCGTGCTCCAGCCGCCGTGGAAGCTGATGATCAGGCGGGAACTGGCGAGGTAATCGACCTGTCCGGAAATGAAGTTGCCGCTAGTGTAGGAGCCTTGTTGCGCCCAGTTGTTCGTATAGGAATCGGTTCCGGCCACTGACGGGAGCACGCCGGTTTGCTTGTAGGGATTCCAGATCCAGCTTGCGTTCACGCGGAGCTTGGAGAACGGCACGTAATCGACCTTGCCGGCCAGATACTGCTGGGCGGTGGTCTCGTGATACTTGCCCGACTGCCCTGTTGTGAAGTTCACGCTGCGGTCATAGCTGGTCTTGGTTGGGGCATAAGCCGCAAACATGAACAGCTTGTTCTTGATCAGCGGTCCGCCGAAGTTGAAGACCGGGTTCCAGGTTTTGTAGGAATCCAGCGTGTTTTGGTAATACAGCGCCTTGTTGTCGTCGAAAGGATCCAACTCCAGTCCAACGCGCGGAC
>CAIVVT010000183.1 GCA_903909435.1 uncultured Acidobacteriia bacterium
GCGGCTCCATTTCGGATCGGAGCCGCGACCGTGAGTGAGCGGTTGCATCGAAGTATTCTCAAGGAACAGGGGAATGATACTGATGACACTGAAGCTACTGCCAATACTCGCCGCATTCGCCGCGCTGGCACAATCGCCCGAGGGCACCCACCTCGCCAACATCCGGCAGTTGACCCACGGCGGGTCGAATGCCGAGGCCTACTGGGCGCCGGACGGCAAGCGCCTGATCTTTCAGTCAACCCGCCCGCCCTACGATTGCGACCAGATCTTCATCATGGACGTCGATAACCCGGAGCCCAAACTGGTCTCGACGGGTCAGGGGCGCACCACCTGTGCATACTTCCTGAAGGATAACAAGCACATCGTCTACGCTTCCACACACGAGGCGGACCCCAAGTGCCCGCCAACCGCCGACCGCAGCAAAGGCTACGTGTGGGCCGTCTATGGCAGCTACGACATCTACCTCGCCACCGACGAGGGCAAGATCGAGAAGAAGCTCACCGACACGCCCGGCTACGATGCCGAGGCGACCGTGAACTGGAGGACCAATAAGATCGTTTACACCTCGAAGGCGTCGGGCGACCTGGAGTTGTGGGAAATGAAGCCCGACGGCACGGGCAAGAAACAGATCACTAACCGCGTGGGGTACGACGGCGGAGCGTTCTTCTCGCGCGACGGCAAGCGCCTGGTGTGGCGAGCGACCGATCCGGGCAACGCCAAAGCGATGGCCCGCTACGCCGAACTGATCAAGGAAGATCTGACCGAGCCGATGAAGATGGAAGTCTTCACCGCCAACGCCAACGGGAGCGGAGTGCAACAACTCACCCACTTCGGCTGCGCCAGCTTCGCGCCCACCTTTACGCCGGATGGGAAGCAGATCGTATTTGCGTCGAACAAGCACAATTGCGACGGGCGCAAGTTCGAACTGTTCATGATGAAAGCGGACGGTACGGACGTAAGGCAGATTACCGATTTCGGGGGCTTTATCTCGTTCGCCGAGTTCTCACCCGACGGCAATCGACTAGTCTTTGCGAGCGACTGGAAAGCTGCCAAACGTTACGAATTCAATATCTTCGTTGCGGATTGGAAAGACTGAGCGGTCTGGATAGCTCTACAGCGCCGCGCGCGGGGCCTAGAGGCCCCGCGCGGCTCTGGAGGGCCGCCCCAGCTTGACAACCCCGTTCAGGTGGCCGGATACTCCACTACTCGCCGCTCCCGCAGCGCCAGATTGCCCAGTTGGCCTGCGCGTGCCGCGGCGATGCCGACCGAAACGGGCGCGTTGGGCGCTTTGCGGGAACGCACGCAATCCAGGAAGTTCTCCATGTGGTACTCGGCGCCGTCGCGCGTGGACTTGGCCGTCTTCGCGGGAACGTCCATGTCAGGGTTCTCGCTGTAGCGCGGAAGCTCCGGGTACAGCCAGTAACCGCTACGATGCAGGCGCAGCATCCCCTTGGTCCCGCGATACGACATCCCGCCGCCCTCGCGGTAACCGATCAGGCTGCCGTCGTAACTCACGCTGAACTTCCCGGGATACTCGAACGAAGCGTTGATCGTATCCGGGCATTCCCATTCGGGCAGAGCCCATTTGGTGCCCAACGCTACGGCCACGCTCGGCGTGTCGCTGTGCATCGTCCAGTGCACGACGTCCACCCAATGCGAGAACAGATCGGTCAGCGCGCCGCCGCCGTAGTCCCAGAACCAGCGCCACTGGGAGAAGCGGCGTTCGTCGAACTCACGTTCCGGCGCGCTGCCCAGCCAGCGCTTCCAATCGAGCTTGGAGACATCGACGCCGGCTCCGCCGTTCCCGCGCCGCAGGTGATTCTGATACCAGTAGGTGCGGATGTAGGTGATCTGGCCGAGTTCGCCCGACTCGATGATCGACTTGGCCTCGTAGTAGTGCGGCCAGCTGCGTTGCTGCAGACCGACCTGCACGATGCGTCCGCTCTCGTCCACCACCTTCTGCAGCACCGCACCTTCGTCCAGCGAGTGGGTGACCGGCTTCTCCACGTACACGTCCTTGCCGGCACGCACCGCCTCCAGTACCATCGGCACGTGCCAGTGGTCCGGAGCGGCGATCACGACGGCGTCGATCGACTTGTCTTCCAGGATTTCGTGGAAATCAACGATCTCGCGTGCACTTGGCGCCGAGTCCTTTTTCGCCTTCGCTCGATTCGGCTCGTACACGTCGCATACGGCGACGATCTCGTTTCCGGGCAGCTTGCTGAGCACGCTGAGCAGATATTGGCCTCGTCCGCCGGTGCCTATGCCGCCAATGCGGACGCGATCGTTAGCGCCGAGAATGCGCGTCTGGGATGCGGCTGTCACGGCCGCCGCGGCTTTGATGAAAGTGCGTCTGGTTGAATCGTTCATGCGTGTCCTACAGTGCGGATTATATCGTTGTGCGCCCCGCACCATGATTTGAGGCGGGGGCACGGCGAAGAGGTGCTCGATCGGAGCGGTAATTCCGGTTGGCGTGGAACAACCGAACGACGAGCAGGCGTCGTAACGGTGACGCGAGAACGCGACTAGCCGACGCTTGTAGCTTGGGGTACCGGCGACTAGAGGTCTGCCAAGGGCAGTCCGGCGTAAATGATTTCGGAGAGCGGCCTGCGGCTGCGTGGCGCCAGTTCGCCTTCCCGCAACTTCTCAGGCAGGGACGCAGGATCTCCGGCATATCCGATCGCCGCAACCGCGCCTAGCTCATAGTCGTCGGGAATCTCGAACGCCGTACGAGCCACCGAACGGTTGAAGCCTCCCGTGAAGTGCGTGCTGAGACCCAGCGCTGTGGCCTGAAGCGCCAGACTGTCGGAGGCCATGCCCGCATCGTGCAGCGCATACAGGTTCGGGGTCCCGTTGTGGGTGAATGTCTGCTTGGCGATTATCAACAGCAGGACCGGCGCATGGCGAGCCCAGGTCCGGTTGAACTCCACCAGCGAGCTAAGAAGTTTCTCGTGCGTTTCGGGATCGCTCTTCCTGGCGACGATGAAGCGCCAGGGCTGCTCGTTGTAACAGGAGGGCGCCCAGCGCGCGGCTTCCAGTAATGAAATCAGTTGGCCGGTGGTGACTTCGCGGTCAGAGAACGCGCGCGGGCTCCAACGGCTGCAAATCAACGCGTGGACTGGCTGTTGCGTCTGAGCCGCCTTTACACGGGCCAGATCGGGCGTACCAGGAGGGATATCAGTGCTCATACGTGTTTGATGCGCGGCGATCAGGCAAAGTTGGGAGTAATGGCGGTCGACGGGCAACTTGATTGCGGGTCTCGCGGGACTGTATGATCCCTCTGGCGGAAGCGGACCGGATTCGCGTAGATTCGAGGTCCGCGCAGCCCCGGGGAGACCGCGAAATGAGCCAGATTGGCTTCCACACCGACGCCTTCAACAGCGCCTATTGGAACTTCGAGCAGTGCCTGCAATGGGCGCAGCGCAACAAAGTCGAGATGATCGAGTGCGGCGCCATCGACGGTGTGAGTTGGATTCACGGTCTGGGCTATCAGCCGCACATCGCGCTGTGGGAAGACCCGATTCTGCTGCGCAAGAAGATGGATCGCTATGGCGTCCGTTTTTCGCAAATCGACGCCGCCTTCCCCCTGTCGCTGCCCGAAGGCGCAACGCTGGGGGTCGAGTACATCCTGCACACCATTCGCTACGCCAAGCTGGTGGGTTGCCCCAGCGTGGATACCACCGACGATCGCTTTCAACCCGCGGGCGTGACGGATGCGGAAGCCATGGCGCACATGTGCCGGATCTATCGTCAAGTGGTGCCGGTGGCCGAAGCGTACGAGATTACCATCAACATCGAGCCGCACGGCCATTACACGACCAAGCCCGAGTTCATGGAGGAGATGCTGAGTTTCGTGGACTCGCCCTACCTGCGCATGAACATGGACACGGGCAACACTTTCATCGCCGGCCAGGACCCGGTGGCGTTTCTCGAACGCTTCAAGGACAAGGTGAGTCACGTCCATATCAAAGACGTCAGCGCGTCGCTGGCCGCGGCAGCGCGGGGCGATCTCACCGGCATAGCGGTCAGCCAGTGCGCCATTGGCGATGGAGTGAACGCAGGGAACATCCGAGCCTGCCTCGCAATTCTGGCTCGCGGGGGCTACGCGGGCGTCCTCAGCCTGGAATGCGAAGGACAGGGTGGACCGATGATCGAGCAGAGCCTGGCGTGGCTGCGCGAAGAGTTGCAGACGAAGCCCGCGGTTGCCGAATAGGGAGGATCCCGTGATGCAAAGAAATCCCACCCGCCGCCAACTGTTTGCCGGCGCAGCGCTGCTGGGCGCCGCGTCGAGGACGGTGCGTACGCAACCCGCGGGCACTGCTGCCGGGGCCCCGCCGCGGGTTCGGGTCGTCTTCCTGACCGGAGCGAGCGACCTGCCGTATCACCATTGGCGGGAGTCCACCGCGTTTCTGCGGGACGTACTGGAACATACCGGGCGCTTCGACGTAAAGGTCATCGAAGAAGTGCGAGGCATCACACCAGCCACGCTCGAAGCATTCGAGGTGGCCGTGCTGAATTACAACGGACCGCGCTGGGGCGCGCCGGCCGAGGCGGCCATCGAGTCGTTCGTGCGCGGGGGCAAGGGACTGGTCTCGTTCCACGGCGTCACCTACGGCGCGTTCTACGGCATGGTCTCGAATGGCGGCTGGAAAGCCCCGGCCAACGGCGATCCGGGCTGGGCTGCCTACGGCGACCTGATCGGAGCGACGTGGGATCCGCCCAAAATCGGCCACGGCGCTCGGCACGTCTTCGAGGTGAAGTGGGTGGACCGCGATCACCCCATCAGCCGGGGGCTCGCGGAGAGCTTTCAAGCCAACGACGAGTTGTACCACCGGCTTGACTTGAAGCCGGGCACGCACGTTCTGGCAACGGCGTTTTCCGCTCTGGAGACGGGAGGAACGGGCCGCGACGAGCCGATTATGTGGACCAGCGCTTTCGGCGCGGGCCGCACATTGCACACCACTCTGGGCCACGACCTTTCAGCGCTGCAGCAGGCTGGGTTCCAAACAGCGTTCGAGCGGGGCGTCGAGTGGGCGGCCACCGGCTCCGCAGCCGAACCCTCCAGAGCGGCCGCCGAGCGGCCCATGCGGGTGCTGGTGGCCACGGGCGGACATCCCTACCCGACGGCGTTCTACACGTTGTTTGAAGGCCACGAGGACCTGGCCTGGGAACATGCCACCACCCAGCGCGAAGCCTACCAGGAGCGCATGGCAGAGCGGTTCGATGTGCTGGTGCTGCACGACATGTACAACGAAATCGGGGAGGCGGAGCGCACCAACCTGCGGGCCTTCATCGAAGCCGGCAAGGGCGTCGTTTCGATCCACCATGCGATCGTCGATTACACGGCCTGGCCCTGGTTTCACGAGCAGGTCATCGGGGGCAAGTATTACGAGAAGGCGCTGGAAGGCCATCCCGCGTCGGCCTATAAAGAGGGGGTGGAATTCGTCGCGCGCCCGACAAAAGCCGGTGCGGGGCATCCTGTGACGTCCGGCATCGGCCCCATCCCCGTACACGACGAGGTCTACCGAGGCATGTGGCACGCGCCCGGCAGTCAGCCGCTGATGGAGACAGATCACCCGCTCAACGACCGCCCCGTCGTTTACACGGGCGTGCACCCGCAGGCCCGCTCCGTGTATATCCAGATGGGGCACAGCGCCTCCACGCACCGCCATCCCGCCTACCGGAAGCTGGTGCACAACGCGATTCGATGGTGCGCTGGCAGGCCACAAGGAGCAACGGCGTGATTCCACTGGGCATCAACACGATGGTCTGGACCGGGAGCTTTGGGGCCGCAAATCTGCGACTGCTCGAGACCATCCGGGCAGCGGGTTTCGAGGTTGCCGAGTTGGGAATCTTCGACTTCGAGTCGCTTGACTGTAGCACCGTTCGCTCGGCGCTCAAGCAGAATGGGCTCGGCTGCACGGCGACCTCTGCGCTGCCGGAAGACATGAGCCTTCTCGACTCCGATGCTGAAGTGCGCCGCCGCACCGTAGAGTGGCTGCGGCGTGCAATCGAAACGTTGGCCGAGGTGGGAGCGAGGGTCCTGGCCGGCCCATTCTATGCCCCAGTCGGATACCTCCCGGGACGACGCCGGACGCCAGCCGAATGGCAGCGTGCGGTGGACGGACTCAGGCAGGTGGGCGAGTTGACGGCGGGAACGGACGTCCGCCTGGCGATCGAGCCGCTGAACCGCTTTGAAACTTATTTCCTGAACACCGCCGAGGATGCGCTGCACCTGTGGCGCGCAGTCGACCACCCCTCGGCCGGCGTACTGTTCGACACGTTCCACGCGAATATCGAAGAGCATGACATCTGCGCAGCGCTGCAGTCGCTTGGACCATCGCTGTGCCACGTGCACTTGAGCGAAAACGACAGAGGCATACCGGGTACGGGACATATCCCGTTCTGTCATCTCTTCGAAACATTAAAGTCGATGGATTACGCTGGAGCCGCAGTCGTCGAGAGCTTCGCGACCACGATTCCCGAGATCGCCCGGGCAGCTGCAATCTGGCGCGACCTGTACCCCTCTTCGGATAGGTTTGCGGTTGATTCCATGGCGTTTCTCAGCGGTCTTCGCACCTAGCGTTGTGCGGCTTGAACCATCCTCGAATCTTCGGCATCTATTGAAGTGAGCAATCAAGTAGGGCTTCGGGCGCCGGGTAACCGATTCCAGCTTGAACAGCGTCACAACTAATATGCGTCTGAATTCGAAGCTCTGGCTGTGCGTGCTATTCCTGCCGCTGGCACTGTGCGCCCAGGAAGCTCCGCTTTCGGGCACCTCAGCATCCACCACTCCCACCGCGAACGGGCCTTCGCAGCCTGAGAGTACCGTCCCGGCAATTCAGCCGGCGACTCCGGGCATTGAGACCGGGAAACGCATCTTCGGCGTCCTGCCGAACTACAAGACCGTGGAAAAGATGAGCTCCGCATATGAGCCACTCTCCACACATGCGAAGTTCGTAATTGCCACGAAGGACTCCTTCGACTGGCCGGAGTTTTTTGTCGCCGGCGCCATGTCCGGGCTGAATCAGATATCAGATCAGGATGAGGAATGGGGTCAGGGCCTCAAGGGATACGCGAGGCGGTACGGCGCATCACTCGCCGATCAGGCCATCAGCAACTACCTGACCGAGGCGATTCTGCCGTCCGTCCTGCACCACGACCCACGCTACTTCCGGCTCGGACAAGGCAGCGCGGCCCATCGCATCCTGCACGCGCTGAGTTGGGTGATCATCAGCAAGACCGACAGCAACCACAACACCCTGAACGTATCGGAGTTGCTGGGAAGCGGCGCATCAGCCTCCATCGGCCTGCTCTACTATCCCGCGGAGGAACGCGGCGGCGGTGCGGTGCGGGACCGCTTCATCACCCAGGTGAGCTTCGACGCCGCTTCGTCGGTGCTTAAAGAATACTGGCCGGACATCCGGCGATTGCTGGCCAAGCGCCATCACTGAGCGAGGAATGCCCGCACGGAGGGAGTCATCTTCGCGCTTTCACAACCCGTGGCCATGTGCCCGCAATTGCCGGTAAGCTTCAGCACATTAGCATTGGCCCAATCCGCGAAGCGCAACGCGGGCCCGGGATTCACCATGTGGTCCTGCGTTGCTATGACTACTAGCGTCCTGGCGCGTACATTAGCAGCCGCGCGCTGCATGGAGCCACCCGCATTCGCAGCGACATCCTGAGACATCATCGCCCGCAGTTGCGCAGCCCAGTCCAGCGGATCAATCGTCTCCGCCGCCTCGGTTTTCAAGCCGGCCTTCACGGTGGCCCAGTTGGCGGCCTCGGGTGAAGTGGCCCAATAATCCGGAGTCCGTAAGGCAAATCGGTGCATGGCTTGCACGGCGAACATCGCGCTGCGCAGGTCCCCGTGGCACGCCGCCGCGGACTCAATCGCGCTAAGTTCAGCCTGCCACAGCAGCAGGTCGGCGGTGGTCAGTTTGGGAGAACCAATGATGGGCACGGCTTTGCGCATGAAGTTCGGATAGCGCGCGATCCACTCAAACGTCTGCATGCCACCTATCGAAATGCCAACCACGGCGTACACGCTCTTCAGTCCCAGGCCCTCGGTCAGCAGCCGATGTTCGGCCCCAACCATGTCGGCGATACCAATCGCGGGCAATCCGCCTGGAACGTTCGAAGGCGAGCAGCTTACGCCGTTGCCGAGGGCGTCGATAGCGACACCGAAGTACTTGCTGGTATCCACGAGCTTGTCGGGGCCGAAAAACTGATCGAGATCCGCGGATTTGCCACTGAACCAGGTAGGGAAGACGACCGCATTACTCTTCGCTTCGTTTAGCGTTCCGAAGGTCCGGTACCCGACCCGGCAACTGGAGACGGTCGCTCCGGAGGCGAGTTTCAAGGCTTTGAGTTCGAAGAACTGTTGGTCCGCCGCGAGCAGGGAAGTGCCAACTAAAACCAATGCCAGGACGCGCATGGCATTACAATACCAACAATGGCCCCGAGCCCGTGTTTTGCATAATGGCGGCTCAATTCCTCGCATGAATATCCGATCCCGGCGCAGTCTCACCATCCTCTACCTGAGCGCCGCCGCCGTCCTCCTGGCCTGGATGCTCGACCAGACGAAACTGTTCCGCCTGATCGCGTTGAAGGCTGCGGATCTGCATTATCTGGCGGTGAATCCGCACGTGCCCGACAACATCACGTTGATCGTAGTGGACCAGCGCACTATGGACACGTTCAGCGAGCCCCGCATGTTCTGGCACGGCTACTATGCGGAGGCGATCGAGGCCGCCGCAGCAGCGGGAGCCAAAGTGCTGGGCCTGGATCTGGCGTTTCCGATTCCCGTCGAGAAATACGCTCCCGGGCTGGATCAGCGACTGGCCAGCGCCGTCATCGAGGCCTCCACCGTCATGCCGGTTATCTGCGGTTACGCCGGCACGACCATGCAGAAGCAGGCTGACTGGCCCGTCCCGATGAATATGGCCGCGGCGGCTCTGGGACAAATGGCCTACGTGAATCTCACCGCGGACGAAGACGACTTCATCCGCTCCGTCGAACTGGTCGAGGCGAGCACCGGAAACCAGCCACCGATGCGCTCGATGGCTCTGGATGTGGCGGAAAGGTACTTGGGCCGCCCTGTTGCGTATCCTTCGCGGCTGATGGCGATCCGCTATGCCGGACCCGCCGGCACTATCAAGCGAGTTGCGCTGGTGGATTTCATACAGGCAGCAAGGGCGCATGACGCCGCGCTATTGCAGTCCTGGGTCCGGGGCAAGGCGGTCCTCCTGGGGACGGATGAAATCGGGGACCGCCACGCCACGCCATACTACGCATTCCGCGTGGGGACACCGGCAAACACGGCGGGAGTCGAGATCCACGCCAACGCACTGGACACTTTACTGACCGCGCGGTTCCTGCAGACGGCGCCGATTCTTCCGAGTGTCGCGGCAATGCTGCTGGTGGCGATGCTGTTCAGCATCGCCACAATGTACACGACAGGCTGGCGTCTGGTCTTATGGCACACGTCGCTGACGACAGCAGCCGTGTTTGGCGTTCACGTTGCCTTTCTTGCAGGCTGGCTCTTCTCCGTGTCGAGCCTGCTCCTAACCGCGGTGCTCGCCTTCCTGCTGTCGCTGGTGACCAGCAGACTCTCCGTCGCGCGCAACCGCGATGTGTTGCGCAAAGCGATGCACGTGTTCGTTGGGAAAGAGGTGGCCGACGATGTGGAATCGACGGGGACGGTGGGGCTCTCCGGGCGGCGCGAATTCGTGAGTGTTCTATTCAGCGATATTCGCGGCTTCACGGCCTTCAGTGAGCAGCACGAGGCGGAAACCGTCGTGGCGCGGCTCAACGAATACCTTTCCACGATGACCGCATTGATCGTCCACCACGGCGGCACGGTCAACAAGTTCATTGGAGACGGGATCCTCGCGGTGTTCTCCGCCGGGTTGCGGGAGGCCCAGCACGGGGAACCGGAGAACGCGGCCGAGCCACACGCGGTTCGCGCGGTCCGTTGTGCGCTCGAGATGGTAAGTTCGCCATCACCTTTTGAAACCCGTGTCGGAATTCACAGCGGGTCTGTCATCGTGGGAAACATCGGATCTAGCGACAAACTGGAATTCACCGTGCTTGGAGACACCGTGAACCTCGCGTCACGGCTGGAAGGATTGAACAAGGAGTTCTCCACCAGCGTGCTGTTTAGCGGTGCCACCTGTGAGTTACTGGGCGGGAACATCGCAACACGTTTGCTCGGCGAGGCGAACGTGAAAGGCAAGAGCGCTGCGGTGCCGGTGTACACTGTGTCCGGAGGAGAAGCAAATTGAGGAGCGGTGTCATTTGGGTTTACTGTTTACTGCTTGCGGGAATCCCCACATCGGCCCAGCCACGTGCGCGTGCGGTTGGACCAGTGGGTCTGGTAATGAGTGCCGGGGCCACCCTGGTTCGCGGCACTCAGTCCGTGGCCGTCAAACCGGGGGAGGTGCTCTTCAGCGGAGACAGCCTACGCACCGGCGATTCAGTCGCCACGTTCCTGTTCTGCCCGCAGAAGCAGTCGGCGACGCTCGCACCCGGATCTGAAGTGCTGCTCACGCAGGACAATTACCAAGTCAAGTCCGGTAGCTTGCAGGGACAACGGCAGGTTTCGGCTTGCTACCTGCCGCCGGCGCAGAAGCTCTCGGTCGCCAGCATGCAGCACTATGGCGTGATGCTGGCCCGTTCGGGAAGCACGCCGCCGCCCGGAACGACGCTGGCGCAACGCATCGCAGCATTGCCCGCGCCGGCTCGCGGAGAGTTGACCGCGCAACTCGAAGCCTGCGACGCGGTCCTCGCCGTGGACGCCAAAGATCCAGGCGCCCTGGTCGGCAGAGCCGCGGCGCTGGAGGGCGCAGGTTTGACGTTCGACGCGGGCGAGGCCTACCGCAAGATTTCGAGCGACTCGCCTAACCTGGGTTGGGTGGCGGCCAAGATCGCTGAAATCGAGCGCAATCTCGAGCGGGAGCAACTCAAGAAAGAGTAGGCGCGGAGCGGGCTGGAGAGGCTTTCTCCGGCCACCCGTCGAGCCGAATGTGAGTTCTGAGCCAGTGGTGCCGCGAGGGCGCTCCCCGCGTGCTCCCGCGTACTGCGCGTTGAGCACAGGACTCGCATGTACGGCAAGGTTGGGGATATTATCGGAGTCACCACCGGAGCACATATGCAATTACTCAAAAAGGGTCTGATGATCGTAGCGGCGACTGCCGCGCTTGCAGGGATCGTCGTCGTGAGCGTACATGCTCAACAGGGCATGGACTTCTTCAAGCAGGCCGACGCGAATCACGACGGGTACATCACCCGTGACGGGCTGAAGGCGGCCATGGGGATGTGGCTTGGCGGGAAAGATCGCGTCACGCAGGATCAGCTCTCGAAGGCGCTTGAAGTTGCGATCCCCGAAGCGACTTTCATGGGCATGATCTCGCCCCCGCAGAGCCGGACGCCGAAGCCGGCCGACGTGGAAAAGATGCTGGCTGCCCTGCCGTCCACGGCCCCGGCAAAACCCGCCAAGCCGCGCAAGGTGCTGGTGCTTTGCCGATGTGCCGGGTTCGTTCACTCGTGCATTCCACTCGCCGCGAAAACGATCGAATCGCTCGGCGAGAAGACAGGCGCCTGGAAGGCGACCGTCAGCTACGACGCTGCCGTCATCACTGCGGCGAATTTGAAGCAGTACGACGCCGTCTTCCTGAACAACACGACCGGCTTCTTCCTGGACGACCCGGATCCGGCCGTCACGGCGGCGCGCAAGAAAGCGCTGCTCGACTTCGTGCGGTCCGGCAAGGGCCTGGCGGGAATCCACGCCGCATCCGACTCGTACCACGAGTCCACCAAAGGACCGGAGTTCATCGGCATGTTGGCCAATGGGATCTTCGCCACAGCCGACCAGAACGAGGACAAGGCGGTGGACGCTAAAGAGATGAATGCGCTAGCCGACAAGTGGTTCGACACGATCGACACCGTGAAAGCCGGCAAGGTCAGCTTGCAGGACTTCCGCGCCGGCTTTCCGCGCCTGTTGTTCAGCTCGCTCGGAGCGCGGCGCTCCGGACCGGCGACTCCGCCAGTTGCGAAATCGGGACCCGATTTTCAAGTCGGCACGTGGCCGGAATTCAATCGCATGATCGGCGGCTTCTTCAAGTACCACTGGCTAGATCCGCAGCACATCGTTTACAAGATCGACGATCAGGCCAGCCCCTTGACGGCCATGTTCAACGGCGGCTTCGAGGTCAACGACGAAACCTACACTTTCGGAGTTAAAACCTGGTCGCGCGAGAACCTGCACATCCTGACTAGCATCGACTACTCGAAGATGAGCGAGGCCGACAAGTTGAAGGAGGACTACCCGCGCGAGGACCACGACTACGGTCTGAGCTGGATCCGGCGCGAGGGCAAGGGCAGGGTCTTCTATTCGGCCCATGGCCACAGCGAGCGCGTGTACGCCCTGCGCCCGATGCTGGAACACGTACTCGCCGGAGTGCAATACGCCCTCGGCGACCTGAAGGCCAACGACGCGCCCAGCGTGAAGGCGAAAAAGTGACCCATGCGGACAATCGGGATATTGCTAACCTCGGCCGTGGCCGCGTGTCTCATCGTGCCGGGCGCAGCCAGCGGACAGTCGCCATCCACGCCCGCATCCGCACCGGCAGCCGGACCCGCTGGGCGACCGATGATGGCGCCGCCGAAACCCGGGGTCTGCCCGCTTCCTATTCTGGCAGCGCTCCCGGCGCTCGACGAATCCTCCTTCTTTGCCCGGACCGCCGTGCCGCACGGCACGATTGAGCAGGCAAAGTACACAAACTACGCTGGCGTTGAGAAGCGATTGCACGTTTACCTTCCGCCGGGCTACGAGCAGGCGACCGACGCCCGCTACCCTGTGCTGTACCTGAATCACGGCGGCGGCGATGACGACGCCAAGTGGTCCTCTGAAGATCTTCGAGGCGGCGGGAATGCCGGGAGTATCCTCGACAACCTGATCGCGGCGGGGAAGGCAAAGGCGATGATTGTCGTCATGCCGAATACCCGGGGCTGCGCCGCTCCGGAGCCGTCCCCGATCGGCAATGACGACAAGTGCACCCAGGAATACGTGAAGGACATCGTCCCCTTCGTCGATAGTCACTATCGCACGAAGGCCGACCGGGAACATCGAGCGCTGGCGGGACTCTCCATGGGCGGCTTTGTCGTGCTGCACACTGGCTTCCCGCACCTCGACAATTTCAGCGAACTCTACATATACAGTTCGGGCCACATCAGCGAAGGCGCCCTCAAAAAGTTCGACGAGTACTACGGTCCGGCTATGAGGGACGCCGCCTTCAATGACCGCTTCCGTGTACCCCTCTATATGGCGGCGGGCGAGACGGACATCGCCCTCAAGAACGGCCAGAAGGATCTCGCGCTTTTCAACCAATACGGGGTGCGCAACTTCTGGGTGCTCAGCTCCGGCGGCCACGAGTGGGCCAACTGGCGTCGATACCTATACCAAACTGCGCAGATCATGTTCCCCGACTGCGGCGGCAAATAGCCGGCCGGGGTTTCTCTCTCGTTCCGGCGCAGTCGGCGAGCGCCTAGGCGCAGCAGTTGTGCTCTGCGTGGCCCCCGTTACCTGTCGTGGTAACGTTTCGCCGCTGCAAGATCTTCGCGCAGTGCTTCGGCAGTGCGGCGCGGACCGTAACCGGGTGTGTCGCGTTGAATGCGCCAGCCCTCTTTCAGTGGACCAGCATCCACAGTATCGAAGCCGAATTGATCCAGCAGGTGCGCGACCACGTCTTTCGCGCCCTGGTCGTCTCCCGCGATCACGAGCGCACGACGGTTCTCCGTCCCCGCGGGCTGTCCGTGGATAGTGAGTTCGGCCGCGTAGATATGGTTAAAGGCCTTCACTACCTTTGAACTTGGCAGGTGCGCCTGCAACAGCTCCGAGGTTGTGGTCGATTCATTGTCGAGCTCTAGGATGTGGCCGTCGCGCTGCGGGTAGTAGTTGTTCGTGTCGATCACGATTTTGCCGGCAAGCGGCTCAACGGGAACCGCGTGGTAGTTCTTCAGCGGCACCGTGACCACGACGATGTCCCCGGCTTGCGCGGCTTCGAACGAAGTCGCCGCGCGAGCATTGGGGCCAAGTCCCTCAATCAGGCCGGTCAAGGTCTCCGGCCCACGGGAGTTACTGATCACAACGCTGTAGCCATTTGAGACGGCGAGCCGAGCGACCTGGCTTCCAATGTGCCCAGCCCCAATAATGCCTATCGTTCTCATGTTGCCTGCATCCTTCCCTATCTCACACCCGTAGAACCTGCTGCCATTTTAGTACCTGGCGCATGCGAAACGCGGTGAACCACTGGATCGAAATGCACATGCGAGCAGACGATCAGATTGACTCCCCGCGCGCAGAGTCCAAGCGAACCAATGCCGAGGCTCAATTCGGGGTTGGCCATCAGGTGTGCTTAATGAACGTGCCGCTTTGTAATTCGCTGATTGCCTGTCGTAGCTGCTCCTGCGTGTTCATCACGATGGGCCCGTACCAGGCCACTGGCTCCTCGAGCGGCTTACCGGATACAAGCAGGAAGCGGATGCCCTCAGCTCCAGCCTGCACGACGACTTCGTCTCCTCGATCGAAGAGCACCAGAGAGTGATTGCCGGCGTCGTAGACTGGCGCCGAGTCAGGATTCGCAACCTGGTCGGTGAGCACGGCTTGAGGTTCCGAGGAGTCGCGGAATGTGCCGCCCCCCGCGAACACGTAGGCGAATGCGTTGCGTGTAGTCTCGATCTTCAGACGCTTCTTGCGGTTTGGCCTGACCGAGATGTCGAGATAACCCGGATCAGTTGCTACGCCTTCGACCGGACCTGTTTGGCCCCTGAACTCGCCACAAATGACGCGGACATGCGTTCCGTCGTCGTCCGTTATTTCCGGGATCTCGCTTGAGCGAATGTCCTGGTAGCGCGGTTGCGTCATCTTCAGCGAAGCCGGCAGATTGGCCCAGAGTTGAAAGCCGTGCATGCGGCCTTCCGGATCGCCCTTCGGCATCTCCTGATGCAGGATACCGCTGCCGGCGGTCATCCATTGAACGTCACCTGCGGTCATCTTGCCTTTGTTGCCGAGGCTATCAGCGTGTTCGACCGAGCCCGCCAGCACGTACGTGATGGTCTCGATGCCACGGTGGGGATGCCACGGGAATCCAGCCAGATAGTCCTGCGGGTTGTCATTGCGGAAATCGTCGAGAAGCAGGAAGGGATCGAAGTCCTTGGTGTTTCCAAAACCGAAGGCTCGCTGCAATTTCACTCCCGCGCCTTCGATGGTGGATTTGGTGTGTATGACTTCTCGGACCGGAGGGAGCGACATATCATTCTAGTTTAGTCTGGATAAGACATCAGTCCGAGGCTGCGGCAATAGCGATCGAACTGGACACTCGAATGCAGTCGGGAAGCCCCAGATCTTGAGCGAGACAGCCAACTCCTTTCCCGCAGAGCCCGGGAATGCCATCGAAGCGGGCGTGTATCCCATTCTCAGCAGCAGCCAGTTCGTCATCATCAGCTATGATCAGGGCATCGCCCAGCTCACTGAGCCGAGCCGTCGGCCCTTGCCGATTTGAATTGGCTGGAACAAGAAATGAAACTCATCGGATTTGCCGCACGGGTTGCGATTTTAACTCTCTTCGCCGTAGTGCCGAGCTTCGGCGCCGATCCGCGCGCGGTAAAGGGTCCGCTGGTCACCAGCGACAACTGGCCGCGATCCACGGACCTGGTCTCGTGGACGAGCGACGTGATGCGCATCGAGAGGCTCGAAAACGCATCCGAGACAGCGCAGGCGAAGGCCTTCTTCGAGTGGATGCGGCTGTTCTCGCGCATGGCCGTGGGAGGCATGATTCAGTCCTACGAAGGCGAGTACGGCAAGGAGCGCTACGTCACCGACGCCCACAAGCAGCTCTTCGTCTACGGTTGGGGCTATTGCGACACCACCAGCCGCATTGCCGAGGCCGCCTGGAAGGAGTTCAAGCGCGATCCGCTGGCTGCGGAGCGGGTCTGCGTGCAGCACGCCGACGGCGGCTTCCACACCATGTACCGGCTGCGGATGGATGGCGCGTACGGCGCTTTCGACCCGCGCTACGGCTACTACCTGGTCGAGAAAGACTCGCCCGGCGCGCGCATCCTCGACTGGGCCGAGGTCGGCCGTCCGGGGTCCGTCCAGCTCAACCAGGCATTCCGCAATCGCAGCCGCCCGTTCTTCGAGATCTTCGACCAGGAATGGGTCCGGGCGCAGTTGCTGCAGCCCGTCTTCTTCGAGAGTGAGGACGCCTGGCGCGCGGCGGGGGCCCCGCCGGAGAGCGTCTTCGCGGATTCCGCTTACCAGATGGGAACGAAGCTGCACGACATGGACTTCGTCCTACCGCGCGGGACGACCATCGAGCGCTTCTGGGACAACCTCATACGCGTTTTCTACGTGCCCGCCGGCAAGCACACCCAGCGTGAACTCCCGTTCCTGCCCGCAGGCCGGTTCTACCGCGTCACCGAGGATTCGCTCGGCGGCAACTGGGTGAAGCACGACCCAAACTACGAGCGCATCCGGCCGTACCTCTCCACCATTCCGCGCGGCGAAGGCTACCCGGCGGACCTCGAAGGCGGCAAGACGATCGGGCAGGCGTGGGGCAAGCTTCGCTACCAGCCGCTGCTGGCTCAGGGTGACTACCTCGACGGCATCGCCGGAACGCCGACGCTGGTTCACGCGAAAGCAGTGCCCTATTTGCGTCCCGCGCGTCCCGAGCTAGGCGGAGAGGCGAGCTTCGAAATCACGTGCCCGTACGTGCTGGTCGATGGCCAGTTGGAGGCCGAATTGGCCGGGGCCGACACCCGCATCGAAATGCGTGTTCAGGCGCCGAAGCCCGGCGGCGAGGCGGACGCGGAACGTTGGTCGGACTGGCAGACGCTCGCGCACGGCGCGGGGACAAGCCGCACTGAACTGGGCCGTCCACGCTTCAACGGGAAAGACGCCAGCATTCACGGAGCCTATCGGTTCCAGATCCGCGTCGTGGTGGACGCTGCGGCGGGGCGCAAGGCGAGCCCAGGACTCACGGCGTTGACGCTGAGCTTGTTCTTCGAGAACGGCATCATGTCGATCCCGCGGATCCAGGCCGGCACGAACACGATCCGCTTCCGGGTTCAGGACGCGACGGCTCTGCGCGCTCCGGTCACGGTCGCTTATCGCTACGCGACTGCCGCCGGTCCGCGCGAGCATACCCGAACATTGCAGGCTACGGAGTTCAAGGACAATCTGGCCTCCTACGCCCTCGACGCACCGGACTTGCAGCGCTGTGTTTCGATGTCGATATCGTACTAAGGCGAATCCATGCGCCGAGTGAAGGGAGTTAACTCAATCGTGAACGCGAAGAACCGCTATCTGGGCGCATTGTTGTCGCCCCTCCTGTTCGCACTACCGGTATGCAGTCAAGCCCCGGCCGGGCAGGCCAAGCCGCCGGAACCGGTTGTAAAGTATGGCATCCCAGTCACGGGCGGGCCAATGGACGCGCTGTTGCTGAAGGACTACAAACCCGCCTCGTCCCTAGTGGTGCCGCGAACGCACGTGCCCAAGGCGGCCTTCCCGGTGATCGACGTGCACTCGCACGCCGACATGAACCACATCAACACGCCCGCGGACGTGGCCGCATGGGTCCGCACGATGGACGAAGTCGGCATCGAGATGTCGGTCGTTTTCACGGAAGCGACGGGCGCGGAATTCGATCGTCTCGCCAACCTGCTGCTGAGCGCTTATCCCAAACGCTTCCAGGTGTACTGCGGCATCGACGTGTCCAAGATCGATTCGCCAGACTATCCCGAACGCGCCGCCAAAGAGCTACAGCGCTGCTACAACAAGGGCGCCCGCGGAGTCGGCGAGCTGACCGACAAGGGCTGGGGCTTGCAGTCCTCCGAGAAGAACGCGCGTCCGCGAAACCGCCGCCTGCGCCTGGACGACCCGCGCCTCGATGCGTTCTGGAAGAAGTGCGCGGAATTGAAGATCCCCGCCAACGTCCACATCGCGGATCATCCTTCGTGCTGGAAACCGCTGGGACCGCAGCAGGAGCGCACGCCCGACTTCCAGGCCTTCAATCTTTATGGCAGGGACGTGCCCTCGTACGAGTACCTGTTGGCGTCGCGCGACCGCCTGCTGGCGCGCCACCCCGGCACGCGCTTCATCTTCTGCCACTTCAGCAACCAGGCCAACGACACGGCGTCGCTCGCTAAAGCGCTCGACCGCTACCCGAACATGTTTCTCGACGTCTCCGCGCGCGACTACGAGATCGGGCGCGAACCGCGTACGGCCCGCGCGTTCCTGGAGCGCTACCAGGGACGCATCATGTTCGGCACCGACATGGGACGTGACAAGGAGATGTACGAAAGCTGGTGGCGTCTGCTGGAGACAGGCGACGAGTACATTCCCGGCCGCATCTGGTGGACCTACTACGGGCTGGAACTGCCCAAGCCCGTGCTGAAAAGCCTGTACCGGGAGACCGCGCTCAAGGTGCTGGGCGTCCAGTAATCCGCCCTGATTCCGAGGCGAACGAAGTTCAACGCCGGCCGCCGACCGAAATCACGAAGTCGATCGGCTGCTCCCGGTGCCGGATCGAAGCGTTCGCCGGTTCGCTCGCGTGCAGTGCGACGGAGAGCGCGCCGACGGCATGCTCCAAGCTCGACTCCGGGGCGTTGCCGTACGGGTTGAACGGGAACACGGGCCAGACCAGCCGCGCCGTGGGATCGACGCGCACGGTCCAGCCGTGATGCCGGATCGAGCCGCCCAACTGCGCCGGACCCAGCTCGATTCGCTCCGCACCCAGCGTGAACTTCTGGCCCGCGCCCGTCTCCAGCACCTCTCCCGCCTTCAAAACCAACTGCAAAGTCAGCCGTCCGTTCTCGGTCGCACTGCCCCGTTCCGTGATTTTGAAGTGCAATGCCAGTTGATCATCCGCCGGCTCCGGCACGAACAGGTCGGCGTAGAAGGTGTTGTAGGAAAGCGACAGCCGGTCTTCGTGCGGCCCCATCTGCAGCCGCGTGCTGATCGGCATGAACACGGTCTGGCCCTCGAAGGTCTGGGAGAAAGTGGCCAGTTCCGGCTGCCGCTTGGAGTTCGCTCCTGTGACGATCAGCCCGGTCTTCCCATGGAACACGCTCACGTTCCCTTGCCGGTCCAGGTAGTACTGGTTGTGAATCGCCTGCGTACTCATGATGCCGGAGAGCGCCACCTGCCACGGGCCGCTCTTGCGGATGCCGGCCGGCACAGTCATCTGGAAGCGATAAGACGGCAGGCTCTGCGGCGCGGGCTCGGCAGGCCCCTCGTGATAGTAGAGGGCATCTTGCGCGATGCGTCCCAAGACGTCCATTGTCATGCTTTCAGCGACAAACGAGTCGGCCAGATACTCCGCGTAGCCGCGGCCATCAGCGAAGTTCGAGAAGACGAAGTGCGCCCACGACGACACGCCCCAGAAGCGGTTGCGGTCGTTGATGACATCGACAGGAGCGCCGTCCAGGAAGGTGAAGTTCTCGTGGAAGGTGGTCGCGCGCCGCAGGGCTGCCAGCGCCTCGGGGTCGTGTGTCAACTCCCAGTACAGTCCGACGCTTTGCAACGTCAGGTGATTGTAGCCGGTGGTCGGTCCGGAGCTGTTGTGCTCGCCCCAGTAGCCATCCGCCGACTGCTCGGTGACGGCGAAGCGCTTCAGAACGCGCGCCCCGAGTTGTTCCCATTCCTGGTTGCCGAAGGTCCGGCCCGTGAGTAACAGCAGCGAGGCCCACTGCGAGTAGTGGTTCGGCGACGTTCGGAGATAAGGAGACTGGTACCAGGGCGAATCCATACGGTCGATAGTGTCCGGCACCAGCAGTCCGACGTTGTGCACGATCGCCCGCCGCCACCGCTCCCTGCGCGCTGCGCTTAGTTCGGGCTCAAGCAATCGGTAAGCTTCGAGCCAGGTGTAGGTATCCCAATCGCTGTCCAGGCGCGGTTCGAACTCGTCTTTCTCATCCGCGTCCGCCATCAGGTCGCCCACGCGGATGGCGAGCGCCAGCATCCGCGGATCGTGGTAGCGCAGGTTGGCCGGATGCTGCTTTGCGTACAGCACCGCCGGGGGCAGGATGGCGTATCCGAAGTGCCTCCAGGCAATCTCCAGCGAGGAGCCAGCGTGGTGCTCCGGGTCCTGCTCGATGGTCTTCAGATCGGCACCGGGATGCGCGTCCAAGTGCTGCTGGATCTTGGCACAGCCGGCCTCCATCAGCCGGTAATACTGCAGTGGAAGCGCAGCGGCAGAGACCGGCGCACCCGACATTGCAACGAGTCCGGCTCCGATTAGTGCCGCACGCAAGATCTTGGTCATGCCGGCTTCTCCTCCGGGGGCGCTCAGTCTCTTCAACAAGGCCTCGATCTCTCAAGTTGCCACATTGGCTCTGGCGCTGCATGCACCTTTCGCCGCAGGGGCGCATGCGAAACTCGATCGCGATCTTCCAAGGCTCCACCATTCTCAGACTTTGGTTGAAGCTGAGTGTGCTCGACCCGCCAGATCTCAATTGAGCCCTGTGTCTGGGCAAGCCAGAATCGATGCTCGGGGCAAGAGCCTTAAGCACTGCAGCAAGGCTTTCCAGTCTCATCGGTAGCAGCTACGAGAATTGGCGGTGAGGTGTTCAGGCGGTACCGGTCTTCGCGAATGCACTACGCCGTAGCGAGGTCCCTGGCAGCGGTCGCATGGCCTGCTTCACCCGCGCCCAAAGCAAGGCCGGATGCCTCGAGCACAGCATGGGGACGCCAAGCCGCCAGTCCTTCTACGTCGATAACTTCGAGATTTGTAGACTGCGCGTCTGGGTCCCGGGGGTTTAGTCGGACCTGAGTCAGGGACGGGATCGCCCGAATTGGCGTAAGCAGGTCTCACGTCATAGCGCCGACTTGATGAGATGTTGGACCGGATTGCGCCCGCATCGACACTAGAGCTACAGTCGCAGTTGATAACTCAGCTTAATGAAGACCTGCCGGCCTGTGTTCATGTCCGGGAAACGTGTCAGCGAGAGATTGGGCGGGCGCGACGGGTCTAGAAGATAGTTCTGGTAGATATCGGTATAGCCGGCGTAGAGTGCCGTGCCCGGGTGAAGCAGATAGGTCAGCAGAACGTCGTAGCTGACGCGCTTAACGCGTTCGAGCGCCACCAGCGCGGAGTTGGGCAGCACTGCGTTGTAGTCGACAATCACGCGCAGCGAAAGCTCGCGATTGAACTGGTAATTCGCCTTCGATCGGGCGATGTGGTTGTCGTAGACTCCGATGCTGCCCGACTCCCCAAACATCCCGGACCTGGTGCGCAACTGGCTGAAGATGTAGGTCTCGTCGAGACGCAGCTTCGCTAAGGGCCGCAGCGTCAGTACCACACTGGCATACTGCGAGGCACCGAGAAACGGCGCTAACCCCGCGCCGGGGTAATAGTCGATCGCCGATCCACGCGAGTAAGTACACTGCAGCGCCATCCGCTTGTACCACTCGCTGTTGAAGACGAAGTTGTCGTTGCGTCTGCGGAAGCCTCGGGTCGCATAGAGTTCGAAGGCCTCGGTATGGCTCGCCTGGAACGAAGTCAGGTTCTTGAACTCCATGTCCCATTGGAGGGTCGCGACCCAGTCGCGGACCTGGCCCTCGTGGTTCCAGTTGCGGGTCAACACGATTGACGGGCCGTAGTCCATCAGAACGCTCTTCTCGCGCCACCAGCGGTAGCCCAACGAGTTCTTCACCTCTCGGATGTCAGTGCGCGGAATGTAGCCAAGCGCAGTGGCAAACGTGGGGCTGATGTCGGTGTAGGCTGTCGCATACTGCCAGTTGCGACCTGAATGACTCAACGCGGCGTAGTAGTCGCTTCCAGAGGAACGGACGCCGGCCAGACTCTGGTCCCGGCTCTCCGCAGCCTGCGCAGTGAGGTAGAAGTCGTGGGGCAGGTGCATGCGCGTATCGAGTGAGACGACGCGGTTGGAACTCGCGGCAAACTCCGAATCCGTGACGAAAAGCCGCGCATGCGAATCAGTGAAGAAATCGCGCTGCAGCGCAAATACGTTGTCGGAGGCGTGACGACCGTAGTTAGTATCACCTGCGGCGAGGCTCTTGCCTTGCGCGCGATCATCAGTGGCGAACACACCGATGCCCCAGCGACCCAGCTTGCCAGTGAGTCGCACGCCAAACTCGGGGTCGATAATGTTGCGCGAGTAGAAGAGCTGCTGCGGAGCTGTGAAGTAGCTCGCGTTCTCCATGAAAAAGGGACGCAATTCGGGGAAGAAGACCCGGTAGCGCTGGTTCACTGTGACCTGCGGCTCGTCGGATTCAACCTGGCTGAAGTCGGGATTCGCGGTCATGTCGAGTACGAGGGAATCCCTGATCACGGCCTTCGCGTCGACACCACCGCGGAAAATCGTGTCGGTTTGCACCGACGGTGGCAGGCCGGCGGGTTGATCGAGGTAGCGCGAGCCGGAGGCCATCGCATAGGGTGTGATCTGCACGTTGCGGCCCGGGCTGATGTTTTCGAGGCCATTCAGGTGACCGAACTGGCCGACGAACCGAGGCAGCTTGCGCCGCGTGATGTAAGGCCACCACGCGATCTCGTTGTTGCGTTGGGTCCAGCGGCCGAACGCGAAGCCCCACTGCTGCTTTGCCGCACTAGAAAATCGCAAGGTGCGGAAGGGAATCGAAGCCAGGACGACATATCCGTCGGCGGTGATCCTGGCGTCGCTGTACCAGAGGCCCTCCCACGTAAGATCGTCGCCGATCCCGTCGGTGGTAACACCGTCAAGTTGCACCCCGTAGGGGTTCACGTCGAACCAGAAGGCGTGGCGATGGTCGTGCATTGTGTCGATGCAGATTGTGATGCGGTCATCGCTGAGGATCTGCTTGCGCTTCGCCGGGCGGGCGCGAATCAACCGGGGATCGTCCTTGATGATGAAGGCGATGTAAAAGTTCTTCTGATCGTAGGAGAGATAGGCCTCCGTCGGCGTGATCACAGGTTTGCCATCGTCGGGATCCTGCTGACGGAAATCCGTCACCTTCGCCTCGGCTTCACGCGGTGTGCCCCTAAGGAAGTCGACGAGTTTCGGCGCGCGGGTCACGCGCGGAATCGTGATCTCCGGAGTCACGTCATCGACCGCGCCGCCGAGCACAGGGAGGGTCGCGCAGCAGAGCGCGAAAAGCAGGTTCAACGGCTGGTTGGGCCTATGACGCAGGCGCAGGTTCCACCTCTTCGTTCCGACGAATCGTCTGGAACACTGTGCAAAGTCCCGGGACAACCAACTTTGGTGTGGCCAACGAAGCCATCTGTCTCCTTTCGCTTTGTAAAGTCCCTTGAATGCTATCAGTCTGTGGGTCAGCAGCATCCTGTTGGGCCCTGGCTCCGTCGATTTCCTGGTTTGTGCGGGTCACAGCCACGAGGGATTGCACGCTTTTACGGTACGTGAACTTGCTTTTGCAGATCTCCACACCCAACGGTGTGTAAGCCGGGGCCGGGCTGATTCCATCCCGTGAAGCCGACTGCCTTCCGCTCATTGCTCCGCATGGCCACCCAGCGCGTCTGCGACTGGCCATCAACACTTACCTGCACGCTGGTCAGCCCGTCTTCGGGACCATTTGCGATCGTGGCCGTAGCCTGGAATGGACCGCCGCCAGCTTGCAATTCCACGCATTTGTCCGCCACCAATTTCAGGTCCGTGTCGCGCCAGCTCAACTCGCGGACATCCTTAAAGGAAAGCGGCAAAACGCCGCTCCGAGCGGGTTTGAACGTATCGAGTTCGATGTGCTCCACATTGTCGGCCATAAGCGCCGGGCGCGCGTCCGGCTCGATCAGGTTCAGCCGCACATTCTGCAATTCCAGCGACTTGACGTTGCGCGCGTACAGGCCCCACACCGGAAGTTCCCGTGCGTCCACATTGGGCTTCTCAACTGGCAGTCCCGCCCGCTCCGCGTTTCCGCCCCCCTGGAACTCGAAGTTCAAGTCGTGCAAAATCACCTTCTCAACCGGTTGCTCCGCCCAGCTTTCGAGGGAGGCCGCGCTCCGGTATACACCCGTCGCTGTCATCCGGTTCAACTCGATCCGGCCAGCGGTGTTGCCAGGGGCCAGGGTCACAGCGAACGGCGTAGCGATGTCGTGCATGGTGATGTCCGAGATCTGCACATCGTCCAAGCGGCCCTGAGTAGGATCCCAGGCTCCGGGCTGCAGGATGATGCCCGCGAGCATGTTCGTGCGATGCCGCTCCCGCGACGTCCGGTGCTCGAATCGCCCCGGACCGAAGAACAGGCAATCGTGAACGATGAGCCGCGTGACCGGTCCGATGACCCGGATGCCATTGCAGGAGGAATTGAGAATGCAGCGCGAGATGACCGTGTTCTCCCAGAACCATCCCGCGATGCTGTCGTCGCCGGTGTAGAAATCGCTGTCCGTGATGGTCAGGTTGCGATTGGGACGGCCTTTCCAGCCGCGCGAGTGCACGCCATCCCAGCCTCCGGTCACCTTGATGCCGCGCACTTCCACATCGCTGGTGAATTCCAGCATGACCGCGTAATTGCCTGCGTCGCGAATCGAAATATCGCGCACTACAATGTTGTGCGAATTACCGAACAGCACGCCATGCGGACCGCGCATATTCTCCTCGCCATGCGGGTCGAAAACCTTGTTGCCGTTAATGGTCCCGCGCCCCGTTATGGTTACGTTCTCGACCCCAACGCCCAGCACGAGTGCACGCTGCCAGTGGGATGGGGCGGCGCCGTCGGGAGTGAAACTCTCGTACTGGTTGAGGTCCGGAGTGCCGACGATCTCCGCGCCCGCCTCCAACAGCAGCGTGATGTTGCTCTTCAGCAGGATTGTCCCGGTCTGGTAGTGGCCGGGCGGAACCAGAACCTGCCCGCCTCCCACCGCTGCACAGGCGGTGATGGCCGAATTGAACGCGGCCGTGTCAAGCGTCGTGCCATCTCCGATGGCGCCATACTCCCGGACTGAAAACGTCGCGGACGAAGCCCAGGCTCCCGGCAAGAGCGTGAAGGCGGCCCACAACAGCGCGATGGACCCGATTCTCATTTAGATTTTCCTCCACAGGCCGGCACGGCGCGCCTGCATGCAGCTTCTCGGCGAGTCTTTCCCACGAGGAGTGCAGAAGCATCCAGCGTATCTCGCATACTGCGGCTGCCAGGTTCCAAGATACTCCGAAGGCCCCCAGACTTTTTCGTAGAGGACGCGCGGCAGCGGGTATATGCTGTCATAGAAAAGAGGCATCAATGTCTGGTATTTCCCGTCGCACGTTCAACTCTCTGGCACCCTTGGCTTTCGCTGCCGGAGCCAGGGCCGCTTCGGTCGCACCGAGTGACAAGGTCCGCATCGGCATGATTGGCTGCGGCGGAATCTCGGTGGCGGACTCCAACGCGTTCCTATCCCATCCGGAATGCGAGATCGTGGCCATTTGCGACATTGACGACGCCATGATCAGCAAGACGTTGGAGCGCCTGGACAAGCTCCACGGGATGAAACCAGACACGGCGAAGGACTACCGCCGTGTCGTTGAGCGCAAAGATATCGACGTCGTGCTGGTCTGCACGCCCGACCATTGGCATGCTCTGCCTGCGATCGCCGCGATGCACGCCGGCAAGGACGTCTATGTCGAGAAGCCGCTGGCGACTTCGGTGCTGGAAAGCCGGGCCGTTCGCGATGCGGCGCGGCAGACCAAACGAGTCGTGCAGATGGGAACGCATTGGCGCAGCGGTCCGCACTACGCCGAGGCCGTCGAGATGGTGCAGAGCGGCAAGCTTGGGAAAGTGCGTCAGGTCCGTTGCTTCGCCTATCTCGACTGGGTCACAGATTGCGGCAACCCGCCTAACGGTCCAATTCCGGCCGGCGTGGATTACGACATGTGGCTTGGGCCAGCTCCGTTGCGTCCCTTCAACAAGAATCGCTTCCATTTCAACTTCCGCTGGTTCTGGGACTACGGCGGCGGGCTGATGACCGACTGGGGCGTGCACCTGATCAATATCGCGCTATGGGCCATGGGACCTGAATGGCCCAAGAGTGTGATCTCGTCCGGTGGCAAGTACGCGCTGCAGGACAACACGGAGACACCCGATACGCAGATTTCCGTCTACGATTTCCCGTCGTACACCCTGATCTGGGAGCACGCGGTACAGTGCGGCCTGGGCCCCGACCGGCGGGAACACGCCGTAGTGTTCACCGGCAGCGACGCCACGCTGGTGCTGGATTCGAGTGGCTGGGAGTTGATCGCCGAACCGAAGAAGCGCAACTCGGTGGTGGAGATGAAGCGCCGGTACGTGGTGGACGAAAAAGTTCGCGCCGCGCACGCGGGCAACTTCCTGGATTGCGTGAAGTCGCGGCAGCAGCCGGTGGAGAATCTGGAAGTCGGTCATCACGTGACCGCTGTTTCGCAACTCGGCAATGTGGCGCTGCGGTCGAAGAGCCGGATCGAATGGGACGCCGCTAACGAAAAGGCCATCGGGAACGACGTGGCGAACGGGCTACTGTTCAGGCCGTACCGGGCTCCCTGGAAACTGTCATGAGGACGCGGCGCGGGTTCTCGCGAACGGCGCTCGCGGCGGGCTTCACCATGCCTGCTGTCGTTGCTGGCCCTGGAGGCTGGGGGGATCGGCTCGGAGTGCTATGCCAGTTGGGCTCTCAGGGCAACGTGTATTAGCGGCAGCACGCCAGGCGGGCTTTCGGCGCAGCATGGTGAGCTTCGCATGGGACCGGGTGAACACCGGGTTCCTGAATTCGCTGCCAGGCTGGCTGCGTGCGAATGAACTGCGCTGCGAGGCATTGGGAGCCTATGTGAATTGCGTGTCCCCGGGCACTGTGCTGATGAACGCCCGCGCCGAGGATTTCGTGCGGTCGCTTTCCTATGCGGAGGAACTGGGATGCCGGCGTCCGTCTTGATCTCGACAATTGTCGAGTCGAACACATCCACGGAATTGCCTCCGGACCATTTGTAGCTACCCTCATGCAGCGGAAGCTCCACTCGATAAACCGTGATCTGGGTGATGCGCATGCCGAACATTCCCATTTGGAGAATTCTCAATATAAACAACCCGCAGGCGACACGAAGTCCGTGGTGGGGAATGCGAGGAAGACGAGGAATGCGCTGGTTCTCGTATGCTTCATTGGGGATCGTTATCGCTGACCTGGTGAAGCGGCCGCGCCGGGGCATGGATGTAGCGTGAAAAAGCCAAGCAGTTACTCTACCCGAACTGGCGGGGCGAATCGAGTGAGTGAAGGGAGGACGAGGCGCCGGCGGGCCGTTCGAAAGGCAAGCGATTTGTGCCGCACGGGAGGCGAGCTAACTTCAGGGTAGCCGGCCGCTTGTGCACGATCGCGTCCGCACAAAGCGCTAAAGACAAAAGTACCCTCGCAAGGGTTGATTTATAGGTGTTGCGTTATCATGCTCCCATGAAACTGCGCGTCCCCAGCGTGATAGCGTTTGCGATCCTCGCCGTTTTCCCTTGGCACCTGACCGGTTCTGATGAGCTGAATCAGCGATTGAAGCGCATCTTCGATTCGCCGGCCTTCGCCGGAAAACGGTTCGGCCCGGCACGCTGGATTCGCGACGGCGCGGCATTTACCACGCTCGAAGACGCGCCTTCCACCGAGGGCGCGAAGGACATCGTCGAGTACGACACCGCCACTGGCAAGCGCTCGATCCTGGTGTCGCATAGGCAACTGACGCCGCCCAACGCCGCGAAGCCCCTCACTATTGAGGATTACCGTTGGGACAAAGACGCGAACCGCCTCCTGGTCTACACGGAGTCGCGCAAGGTTTGGCGGACGAATTCGCGGGGAGATTACTGGATGCTCGACCGTTCGACCGGCGCTCTCAAGAAGCTAGGCGGCAATGCGCCCGCGTCTTCGCTGAGTTTCGCCAAATTCTCTCCTGACGGCGCGCGCGTGGCCTACCTGCGCGCGAACAATCTCTATGTCGAAGACCTCGGCAGCGGCGCAATTCGCGCGATGACAACGGACGGTTCCGATACGCTGGTCAACGGCGGTTCCGACTGGGTGTACGAGGAGGAACTCAACGTCCGCGACGGCTTCCGCTGGGCGCCTGACGGCCGCAGCCTCGCATTCTGGCAATTCGATTTGACCGGCGTCGAGCAGTTCGCGCTGATTAACAATACCGACTCGCCATATCCCAAGATCGTCAACATCCCCTATCCCAAGGCCGGCACGAAGAACTCCGCCGTGCGCGTAGGCGTGATCGGCGTGGAAGGCGGCGCGCCCCGATGGATGGAGGTTCCAGGCGATTCGCGCGAACATTACATCTTCCGCGTGGAGTGGCTTGAGAACGGGGCAGGCCTGGCGATCGGCCAGCTCAATCGCCGACAGAACACCGCGACGGTTTACATCGCTGATCCTCGCTCCGGAGCAGCGAAAGCCGTCTTCCAGGATCAAGATGCCGCGTGGGTGGACGTGCCCGAGAACGGGGGGCCGGGAAGAGACACCGATGGATTCGATTGGCTCAATCACGGCAAACGCTTTCTATGGCTTAGCGAGCGCAAAGGATGGCGTCAGGCATACTCCACCTCGCGCGATGGCGGGGAACCGGCCCTCATCACGTCCGAAGCCGCGGACGTGATGAGCATTCAAGCCATCGACCCGGAGAGCCGCTGGATCTATTTCATGGCCTCACCCGCGAACGCCACTCAGCTCTATCTTTACCGATCCCCTGTGGACCATCCCGGGCCAGCTGTTCGTCTGAGCCCGGCCGATCAACCCGGAACGCACTCTTACGACATCTCTCCGAACTGTCAGTGGGCCTTCCACACTTACTCGCGATTCGATAGTCCGCCAGTAACTGAGTTGGTCAGCCTGCCGGACCACAAGTCCGTTCGAGTACTCGAAGACAACGCCGTCTTGCAGGCCAATGCAGCAGCAACAGTGGACCCGCCGGTCGAGTTCCTGCAACTCACGCTCGACAACGGTACGACGGTGGATGGTTGGCTGCTCAAACCGCGCGTTTTCGACGCGTCCAAGAAATACCCGCTGTTGGTCCACGTTTACGGCGAGCCCGCGGGCACAACGGTCCGGGATGCGTGGACGGGACAGGGAGGTGCGTTTCATCGGGCGCTGGCCGAGGATGGCTACTTGATCGCCAGCTTCGACAATCGCGGGACTCCTGCCCCTAAAGGTCGCGCCTGGCGGAAGTCGGTCTACGGCGCGGTGGGTGTACTCTCATCGCAGGAGCAGACTGAAGCGGTGCTGGCGCTCGCGCGCCTGCGCTCCTACGTCGATGTGACGCGCGTGGGAGTGTGGGGCTGGAGCGGCGGCGGCACCAACACCCTGAATCTCATGTTCCGCTCTCCCGACCTGTTTCGGATGGGAGTTGCGGTCGCGCCGGTGCCAGACCAAAAGCTCTACGACACGATCTACCAGGAACGCTACATGGGATTGCCGGAGGAGAATGCGATGGGTTATCTCAGCGGATCGGCCATCAACTTCGCCGAAGGACTCCGTGGCAAGTTGCTAATCGTGCATGGCTCCGGCGACGACAACGTGCATTTCCAGGGCACTCAAAAGCTGTTGAATCGCCTCATCGAGTTAGGCAAACAGTTCGACTTCATGGAGTACCCGAACCGCACACATGCAATCTCGGAGGGCAGCGGAACCACGATGCACCTCTACAGCTTGATTGGCCGCTATATCGAGGAGCATCTGCCGGCCGGGCCGAGATAGACCGAAGCGACGCGAGAGTTTCACGAAGGGCCGGGACCTGATCCTGCAGCGAACAGAAGTCTGATCGCAGCCGACCAGAAAGGAGATAGCTCCTGGATCACGCCACACAGAGGATGGGCTGGATTTAGCCTGCGAAAGCTCACTCCCGAAACGCGGCGTCCTGCTAGTTCAGTCCAAGGAAGCATGTGACGGCGCAATAGGATCCCGCCACACCTTCCGCAGCCGTCCCCCACGGCACAATCCGAGTCAGTGGGCGGAGCTTAGCCCTTTTCGCACCGGATTGACTGCCTGCTGTCGCCTGGATGTAGTTGGCGAGGATAGACATTCCCACAAGCAACAAAGGGACTTCGTTCCGAGACTCTATCGTCCTAAGAGGATCGGGGCTCCGGAAACAATCGCGACGCCTTCTGTGGCTGCGCTGACGTATGGGGGGAGCCGCTATGAGTCGATCCACGAATGCTGGTCTGACCCGCCAGGGCGCACTGGTCGGGGCCGCCGCCGCCATCCGGAAATCCAGTGCGGCCAAGGTACCGGGCGAACCCAAGCGCGTTCCGGTGATCGACATCGCCAACTTGTAGCATCCCTACCAGGACCCGGGCGACAACTTCGACCTGATCACCGCCTACGCCTTGCCCGAATTCAATGTGCAAGCGGTTATTCTCGATCCGACTGAGATCTTTCGCGCCGAGACCGAGACGGGGGATCCCGACAACCTTGCACTCCACGGTCAGCACATCGCCCTTTTTGCTGCCTGGTTAGTCCCCGCGAGCGGCGTGAACAGCGACGACTTCGCTGTCCGGGAAGGTGGCTGCGGAGAAGAGCGCGGCCTCATGAGCGTCTTTGTCGAACCAGACGCAAATGGTGTTTTTCGGCTTCATACTCTCCTATTCCTATTCCTTTTACCCCGTCGGGGCCCGATCAGACAGCTGCGCCCGGGCTCGCGGGCCCGAACTCCACCTCAGTCTGCCAGATGCCGCCGCGGAAGCGATGAGTGACTTCGCCCGCCGGGAGAGCGCCGCTGAAGCGCCGCCCGAACCCTGCGATCTCAATTGAGCCCGCCGCCTTCACCTGCGCATTGCCGAACATCGTGACGCTCCTGCTCACGCCGCCGTCAGGCGCTGCTTCCAACCGGAAATCCAAGATGTCCGCGCCGAACTCCAGCCCAATTGTTGGAGCCGAGGGATCCGAGACGGCACCGCCGCGGCATTCGACGGTCAGGCGGGGTTCGGACCCTGGGCCGGTCTCGCGGCGCAAGCCGACAACCGCGCCGGAAGAAGAGCAGGGTCAGATCCTCGTGATGTCCCGCGCTCACCTCAATAAGGGGGCCGGGCTCGAAGAGGCCGCTGTTTGCGAGCGGGAACTGGAGGGCGGCGGTGTCGAGGATTTCGAAGCTCGCCGCCGCCCCGGAGGCGCCGGTTCGGACGGTGACGGCGACTAACTGCACACTGGGCGGTAGCGGCAGACCGTTGGCGGCGATTTCCAGGCTTCCCGGAGCGAGGGGCAGCTTTTTCGGTTCGCCCATGGATCTCTATGATGCAGCGGTGCGGCGGTGAACGGGCTCACCCGCGGGCTTTCGAGCAGGAGGAAGCCCCCGCGACGAACCGCCCGCGGGGCGTTATCTTAGGCAATAACCCACACAAAATAATAGAGTTGTTAGGTTATATGGAGACGGCTCAAAGTCATACCTTGTGATACGGATTTCACGCGTTCCGCGAGCCCATTCGCGTCTAGACTGCGGTTGCGAGGTAGGCTTCCATGGAACGCAGATCGATCCTTCTCCGGCTGCCGCAGGGCATCCTAACCAGTTTCACCCGGCTTGGCCTGGCCCTGGCTTTGGCCATCTTTGGCTTCGAGGCAAACAGCCTCGGAGCGACGGCGAGCGTGCGCGCCGACACCTATGTCAGCGCGAACAGCCCGAGCGCGAACTTCGGCACGTCCGGGGTACTGCGGGCCGGGGGCGGGAGCACGAGCCTGATCCAATTGGACCTGTCGGGCCTTCCGGCAGGGATTACAGCCGCGAACATTCAGAAGGCGACGCTCACCCTCTTTATCAACAAGGTGACGGCGGCCGGTGGGATTGACATTGCGCCGGCAACCTCCGCGTGGTCAGAGGGCGGGGTGAGCTACCAGAGCCTGCCCCGCGTGGGCGCGCCGGCAGCTAGCAATGTCACTGTGGGGACGCCGGAAAGCTACTTGACAGTGGACCTGACGGCCCTGGTGCAGCAGTGGGTGGGCGGGACGATGGCAAACAACGGGGTGGCGATCGGCGCTGCATCGGCTCAGCCGGGGACGGTGATTGCCATGGACAGTAAGGAGTCCACGGCGACGGGCCACGCGGCATTCCTGGATGTGACGGTAGTTTCCATGGGGCCTCAGGGGCTTCCGGGGTTTCAGGGCGCTCCGGGCAACCCCGGTCCCGCAGGTCCGGCAGGCAGTCCGGGAGCACAAGGACCGGTTGGCCCGCAAGGCCCTCCCGGACCTCAAGGGCCCGCGGGACCGGCGACCGGCCCAAGCGCCATGTCCATCGCGCTGCTGAAGTGGTTCCCGGCTTACTCCAGCATTTCCTATCCCGCGCAACTCAGCCCGAACGGGGTTGTGTTCGACGGCTCGAACATCTGGGTAAGCGGCCAGAGTTGCGACTGCGTGGACAAAAGGCGACCCAGCGACGGGGCCGTGCTCGGCACGTATCCCACGGGAGCCGTGCCGAATGGGATGGTATTCGACGGGGCCAACATCTGGGTGGCGAACGAGGGGGCGAACACGGTGAGCAAGCTTCGCGCAAGCGACGGAACGCTGCTGGGCACCTACCCTGTCGGACGCGCTCCAATCGGCATCGCCTTCGACGGCGCCAATATCTGGGTAGCGAACGCCACAGACAACACGGTGACCAAGCTTCGCGGCAGCGACGGTGTTTCGCTCGGGGTGTTCAACGTCGGGACTTATCCGGTGGGCCTGGCTTTCGACGGGGCCAACATCTGGGTGGCAAACGGCACATCCAACTCGATTTACAAGCTCCGGGCCAGCGACGGCGTGCTGTTGGCGAACATTCCGGTTGCCGGCGCTCCGTGGCTGCTGACTTTCGACGGCGCCAACATGTGGGTCGTCCAGGCTGCCGCGGGCACCATCACCAAGCTTCAGGCAGCCACAGGGACCGTCCTGGGGACGTTCACGGTTGGCGCCACTCCGCAAGGGGTGGTGTTCGACGGCTCCAACATCTGGGTCTCAAGCCTCGATTCGAGGAATGTCACAATGCTCCGGGCGAGTGACGGCGCGACGCTGGGCATTTTTGGATTGAACACGGCGCCAGGACCGATGGCCTTCGACGGAGCCAACATCTGGGTCACGGGCTTCAGCGACCACTCGCTGCGGAAACTCTAGCCGCCCGAAAAGGAGATGCCATGAACAGAACGATTGTTCCCGCCGCTCTCGCAGCCGCTCTCGCCCTGGCGCCGGGCGCC
>CAIVVT010000184.1 GCA_903909435.1 uncultured Acidobacteriia bacterium
CCGGCAACGACGCAAGTTTTACGACCGGAACCGTCCCTCTGGAAGTCTCCATCCTCTCCCTCCGGGGCACGCCTGAACGGCCCCTCCCGAGGATGTCAATTCAACCCGCCTAATTCCAGACGGCCAGGACCAGACGCTTACATCGCGTGCACCACTTTTTCTACAGATAATGGCGTGAACTGCCGATAAGCATAACGAGATTTATGAGTGAACTCCTGATCGAGAACGGTTTCGCCAGCGAGCATGGCCTTGATGGGCTCTTAACGATGCCCCCTCCAACTGCCCGCCCACGCAGTAATGGATCTCGTCCGCCGGACGCGTTCGATCCACCGAGGCATACCTCAGCCTTTCAGCCTTCCGCAAGCCACCCGCCAACAACGGAGCGTTCCAGACTGGCAACGCCTGAGATCCCGGTTGGGCAGAATTCAGTGCTCAGCTTTCTCATGGGGGTTTTCAAACACGATCTCAACTTCAAGGTGAGAGACCTCCCGTCAGAATACCGGAATGATGCACAGCAACTAACGACGGCTTTCCAGAGTGAATTGTTGGAGCTGGTCACTCCAACCGCAAGAGAAGCCCTGCTGAATGAGACACAAATGTCGTATGTCCGAAACGTAGTAGCGGGAACATACCACCTCGACATTCACCCCCACGGCGTGATCTCTTCACGTTGCGATCAGGTTCAGGTTCTCGCAGTCGCCACGTACTTGAACAGCCTGAGGTAATGTCACATCGATTCACTCGTTTTGGCGTTGAGTAAATGGATTGGGGATGACAGTCATTGGTTGCGCCCGAGAATGTCGATCAGTCTGTCAAGGCACAGGCGAGCTGGCGGGCTTGGTCCCGTGATCGATTTTTCTGTGTCATGCGCCGTTGGTCATTGCAACTCTGCCCCTAGCGAGATCTGGCCTGTTGGTTTGGGCAACACGAGAGCGTCGAGGAGGGGCTCTAGCCAACGACGATCCGCACCGGCCGCATAAGAGTCCCATGCCTGGAGGGCGGCTTTGATGCGCGCAGTCTCCACATCCGAGAACTCGAAGTCTTGGGGTGGGATCGAGAGCGCAGGGTTCCACGCCGTCCGCTCCGCCCCGTTCACCATCTCGCGCTTCAGTTCGATCAGCTTCTCTTGGCCGGTGTCGAGGGCGAGTTTGTCCTGCACCGCCCAGATCGCGCGGATGGACCCCACGTCCGCCCGCTGCGCGCCCAAAAGCGCGTGCAGGTTCAGACGCTGGGTGTGGTCCAGTGTCAGTTTCATCGGTTTTTCCTTTCAGGGATTAAGGGTTGGAATACAACAGGATGTAGCCTGCCGTCGCTCCGGCCGGGTTCTTCACTTTGATAACGCCGGACCATCCGGACGGGTTGGTGGCGCCCATCAGTTCGGCAAGCCGGTAGCCATTCCCGGTTCCGCCCGCCAGGATCAGCTCGCCGCCGGCGGTGATTTCCAGCAATCGGTGATCGGCGAGGTTCGAGCCAGGACCGTAGATCCGAAGCGGCGATTCAGAGTTGTCTTTCGCCGCGATCACGGTCGCGCCGCACGCGACTCCGGCCGAGGCGAAGGCGGTCTGCGACGCCCACGTACGGGCGTAGCCGTTTTTCGGATCGTTGCCCTGCTGCAGGCACGCGCCCCACAGGTAGATGGCGCCGCTCGTCCAGTTGTCGCCGTTCCCAGCGAACTGGCGCACTACGATCCAGAGGCCGGTCTGCCCGCCGGCCAGCGTGCCGACTCGAGCAAGGATCACATCGCAGTAAGCCGGCGAGATTTCGCAGCCGTAGCCTTCGCGGTTCAGCACATGCGCGGCGGCCATCGTCGTGCCGCTGCCCATGAACGGATCGAAGACCACGTCGCCTTCATCGGAATACGCCTTGAGGAAGAATTCGACCAAGGCGCGCGGGAAGGGCGCGGAATGGGAGCCTTGCGTCGACTCGGTCCGGACCTCGATCACGTTGCTGGGCCGCGCGATGTCGGTGAACCGGCCCGACTCGTCGGACGCTCTCGAACGAAGCATCGCCGCGCCGGTCGCGGTCTTTTCCGAAGCCATGCCCCCGCGCTTTCCTGTGCCGAGCAGCCCGCTGCCGGATGTCGATTTTGGATTGTCCGGAGAGTAGTCGAAGCAGTCATCGGAAACGTGGCCGACCACCTTCGGTCGAAACTTGATCTCCGACTGGCGCGTGAA
>CAIVVT010000185.1 GCA_903909435.1 uncultured Acidobacteriia bacterium
AACAAAGTCTCGCGGATTCACTCGGGTTGGACGAACTCCGTAGTACCCTGCGTGGGTAATACAAACTCTCGCTGGTAACCCCTTCACTGAAAACCACTTGCACTTGTGCGCGGGCGCCTGGCAGTAAACTCCCGCTAGGGATAGAGGCGAGCCGGCGCATGGCGGCATCTGGTTGAATCTCCGGTGGATCCGGCCCGGACTTCCGGGCGTGCGGAGCGCTCCAGCAAGCTAGTGCGCAGCCGCGTCGTGCTTCAGCCAGATGCCAATCTTCGTGCGGTAGCGCGAGTACAGGAACGAGGCCAGGAACAGCAGGATACCGAGGCAGCCGAAGGCCGCCACGCGATAGATGCGCTCCAGCACCCAGACGTCGCTCAGGTACAACTTCAGCACCACGAAGCCAAGCAGGATCAGCCCCAGCAGTCGGTTGACCGCGAAGCGTCCCAGCACGAATGCGCCGATCAGGATCACGCCGTAGATTGCGATCAGCACTGAGACGCTGACGGTGCCGGCGCTGAAGACCCTGGCCGCTTGGACGCTGCGTTCAGTCTGCCCCAGCACCTCCATCACCAGCGCCCACAGCAGGATGCCATGCCCGCCCACATAGGCCGTCAGCTTCTCTTCACCGTCCTGCAGCCAGCGCACGCTCAACCAGAGGCTGGCCGCGAAGACGGCAAAGGTGAGGAAGCGCGCATTGGCCAGCAGTCTATACAAGCTGGCGTCCCCGAAGATCCAGGCATCGATGGCGATCAGGCGAAACAGCGCGAGCGCGAACCCTAGCATCGCGGCATGGCTGAGCCACCCGGTTTTCATACGCCCGCCAATCCACGCCAGGGCTGCGCCTTCGAGTGCCCAGGCCATCGTAATGCGATAGGCCGAGAACTGGATGGGAATCGCCAATGTCAGGAACGCGAGCGCGACACCGGCGAGCAGCAGCGCCGGAGTGGTGTCGCGCACTGCGCCCTCGCCCGTGGCTCTCCAAACCCCTGCGGCGACTAGCAAGTGGATGCCCGCGAATGCCACGGCCGTCAAGCCGAGCCAGTCGTGGGAGGCAGGGTTTAGCTGGTAGTAAAGCATGCCGAATGCCGCGCTTGCGTTCAGCGCGACCAGCGCCAGTGCGTCCGCGCCAACCTTTTCGTGACGCAGTATGAGCTTCCACGCCACGTAGCCCAGGAACAGCGCGAAGCCGGTCAGCGCGGAGGGTATGACCAACCAAGGTTGCGAGTTCCCGAGAGAACCCTGCCAGACGCCCAGAAACAGCCAGAAGAGGGCGGCCACAGCGCGCGCCGGCCACTGCCAGCGACGCCACTCGGAAACGGCGATTCCGGCCGCCGCCACTGCGACGATCAGCCACCCGTGGCTGAGCGGCCACGCCCCTCCTAAACCGGCGCTATTTGAGATGACGAGCAGCGCCAGACTCGACAGGAACTGCGCGAGCACCATGAGCAGTTCGGATTGGACCAGCACAAAAAGCCCGTAGAAGGCCAGGGCGAAGACTGCCGCCACCAGCTGCCTATCCGCGGCGAAACGTCCGGCGAACCAGGCGCAATACAGGACCGACGTTCCAGCCAGGGCGAGCGGCGCGAGGTAGCGCCACTGTTTCGCGCGTCCGACGGCCAGGGCACCAATGTCAAGCAGCAGGATGTAGGAGAAAAGCACCCATGGCCGGTCCTCGCCCGAACTCAGCAAGACCGGCGTCAGGTAGCCGCCCAGCAAGGCTAGCACCGTAACCGCGCCGGTGTCGTAACGCACGGCGAGCGCTCCGCCCAGCACCGTCGTCAGAGCCATCAGAACGAACGAAACGCTTTGCGGCGCCGCCGGCAGGTGGTAGAAGGCGAAGGCCGCGTAAAACGAAAGATACAGAATCGCGATGCCCAGCGCCGTCACGCCCTGCCCGTAAACGCGGTGGTCCCGCCGCCAGGCAAATTCGCCGCCACCCAACGCCGCGAATCCGGCCATCACTCCGAGGACAATACGGCCGGTTTCTCCGATCCATTGATTGTCCACGGCGTACTTGAAGAAGAACGCAGCCGCCAGGATCAGGGTGACGGTCGCGATGCGGTTGACCCACGTCAGCCCGATGCTCGACTCAAGTTCATGCGGCGCGTCGCCAGTCGTCTCGATGGGCGGCACCACGCTGGCCGCCGGGGGCTCGTCATGGCTGACGAGCGGTGCTGTCACGGGTGCGGGCTCAGGCTGGCGGACTTCAGTTGCGGTCTCAAAGGTCCAGGCCGCGGCGTTCCCAGCGACGGGCGCGACGGCAGGCGGGGCGATAGTGGCTCGCGCTTCGGTCTCCTGCTCTGCCCTGGCCGCCGGGTGCTCCCTGAGTTCAGCGAGCTTCTTTTCGAGCGAGTAGATACGGGCGGTGAGCGACTGAATCGCCTCGCCTTCGCGCTGCTGTAGCGCCGCCCTCAATTCAAGCTCGATGCGCCGGTTCAAGCGAACCGTCCAGATGAGAGCGATCACGGAAAGCGCCAGTGAAACCAGCGCCGGAAAGAAGAGATGCTCGAACGGCATGGTCACCTCACGCTCAACCTGTTAGTTCATCAGAACAAGACTATACCTGGCGCGGCGCGGGTGGAAGGATGCGGGGGCAGCCTGAGCAGGGCCGCCCTCACGCCTGCCGCCGGCGAGCACGTTCGGAGGCAGGCCTGGTTGCGGATCGGCAGCTAACAAGAGCGCCCAACTTCTGCTCACCCATCGATTGGTGTTCTGATATGTGCAGGCGGTTCCCGTCCGGCCATGAAACTGCGACTTTCCATATTCCGTTCGCTCTACGCCCAGGTGCTGCTGGCGATTAGCGTTGGGGTGCTGCTCGGCGTGTTCGCGCCCGCCACCGGGGCGGCGATGAAGCCGCTTGGCGACGGCTTCATCAAGCTGATCAAGATGATCATCGCCCCCATCATCTTCTGCACCGTGGTGCTGGGCATCGCGGGCACGGAAGACCTGAAAAAGGTGGGTCGCACGGGGGGGCTGGCGCTGCTGTATTTCGAAGTGCTCAGCACGCTGGCACTGGTCCTGGGCCTGACCATCGTGAACGTCATCCGGCCCGGCGTGGGGATGAACGTCGATGTGCGCAGTCTCGATCTGGGTGCGGTCTCGGCATACGCCTCACCGGGCAAGCTGCAAACCACGAAGGACTTTCTGCTGGGCGTCATTCCGACGACGTTCTTCGACGCTTTTGCTAAGGGCGAAGTGCTGCAGGTTTTGGTGCTCGCGGTGCTGTTTGGCATAGCGCTGCAGAAGTTCGGAGCGCGGCAAAACCTCATCTTCCAGTGCATCGAGAAGTTCTCCGAACTGCTGTTCGCCATCGTCAAGCTGATCATGTACGCGGCGCCGGTCGGAGCATTCGGAGCGATGGCATTCACCATCGGCGCCTACGGGTTGCACAGCCTGCTCTCGCTGGCGAAACTCATGGGCACGTTCTATCTCACTTGCCTGGCCTTCATCTTCGGCGTGCTCGGCGTGGTCGCGCGGCTGCACGGCTTCAGCATCCTGCGCTACCTGCGCTACATCGGAGAAGAGCTGTTGCTGGTGCTGGGGACGTCATCCTCTGAAGTCGCGCTGCCGCGCATGATGGCGAAGATGGAAAGCCTGGGCGCGGGGCGAGCCACGGTCGGCCTTGTGATCCCGACGGGCTACTCGTTCAATCTCGACGGAACGTCCATTTACCTGACCATGGCGGCCGTGTTCATCGCGCAGGCGACCAACACTGCGATGAGCCTGGTGCAGCAGTTGACGCTGCTGGCGGTGCTGCTGTTGACGTCGAAGGGCGCGGCGGGCGTGACGGGCAGCGGCTTCGTGATCCTGGCGGCTACGCTATCCGCGGTGGGCAACGTCCCGGTGGGTGGGCTGGCGTTGATCCTGGGCATCGACCGATTTATGTCGGAGGCGCGCGCACTGACCAACGTCATCGGCAACGGCGTCGCCTCCATCGTGATCGCGCGGTGGACCGGCGACCTGGATCTGGAGACGCTGAACCGGCGGCTGAAAGAGGGACCCGCCGTCGATGCGGCGATGCCGCGATCCGGGCTCGGGGCCACGCCCGAAATTGCCGCCCCTTGATCGTCGCCGCTGCTCAGGCTCGCAGCCACTCCGAGGGTTTCCAGAAGGGCCCGTAACGCTCGTAGCGGCGCAGCATGCGCTCGTAGATTTTGCGCTTGCCTGTCCGCGCCGCGCAGTACATCGGTCCGCCGCGCCAGGCGGGAAAGCCGTAGCCCAGGACGTACACCATATCGACGTCCACTTCGCGTTGCGCGACGCCCTCCGCGAGCAGCCGGCCGCCCTCGTTGATGAGCGCATCGAGGCAGCGCTCGACAATGCGCTCGGGCGAAAACCGGCGCTGCGGAATCGCCATTTCGGCGGCGTACAACCGCAACTGCGCCTCCACATCGGGGTCCTGCGTCAACTTACGATCGGAGCCGTACAGATACCAGCCGGCGCCCGACTTCTGACCCAGCCGTCCCTGCCCGAACAGCCGGTCCTCGAAGGTGTCGGCATCCAGATGCGCGATCCCCAACTTCAGGGCCATCTGCTTCATGCGCCAGGCAACGTCGAGCCCGAACAGATCGCCCACCGCGAGCGGCCCCATGGCCATGCCCCAGTCGTACAAAGCCTGGTCGACGTCCCACGGCGCGGCGCCTTCCTCGGCAATCGAAACCGCCTGAGCGCGATAGGGGCCGAACATGCGGTTTCCGATGAAGCCGAACGCATTGCGCGAGACCACGGCGGTCTTCTTCAAGCGCTTTGCCAGCGCCATGGTGGTGGCGAGAACCTCGTCGTCGGTGGCCGCGCCGCGCACCACCTCAAGCAGTTTCATCACGGGTGCGGGGCTGAAGAAGTGGTGCCCAACGACACGCTCGGGACGCCGCGTGCAGCGGGCCAGAGCGTCGATGTCGAGCGTGGATGTATTGCTTGCGAGGACCGCGCCGGGCCGGGCGATTTCGTCCAACTGAGCGAAAACGCGCCGCTTCAAGTCGAGGTCTTCAAAGACGGCCTCAATGATCAAATCGCAGCGCTCGAAGCCGCTCCAATCTGCGATGGGCGTGATCAGCGCGAGGCGCTGCTCAGCTTCCTGCGGTGTGATTCGTCCCTTTGCCGCCTGGCCCGCCAACGCCGACCGGATGCCGGTCATGCCACGCTCGAGCGCAGTGGGATCCGCGTCTTTCAGCAGGACCGGGATTCCAGCCGCGGCGTAGCATTGGGCGATGCCCGCGCCCATCGTGCCGGCTCCCACCACGCCCGCGAGGCGGATTTCCAGCGGCTTCGCGTCCTTTGGCAGATCCGCAATGCGGGAGACGGTCCGCTCGCCGAAGAACGTGTGGATCAGCGCGCTCGACTGCTCTCCATACAGGCACTCGGCGAAGAGTTTAGCCTCGTGTGCAAGCCCGTCTTCAAAGGGCAGCGAGGCGGCCGAACAGATCGCATCCACAGCGGCCAAGGGGGCAGTCTGCAGCCGCAACCGGCGGCCGACCTCGGGCTTGACCCGCCCGGCCAACGACTGAGCTTGATCGGGGTTGAGGAGATTCGATGTGTGATCCCGCGTGCGTCGCGGCGGCGGCGCTGTCAGCAGGAACGCACACGCGGCCTGGACCAGATCAGTCTCGACCACAAAATCCACCAGCCCCAATTCGAGCGCGCGCGGTGCATTGATCGACTCCCCGAACACGCACATCTCAAGCGCGGTTTCCAAACCCACCAGACGCGGCAATCGCTGCGTCCCGCCCGCACCGGGAATGAGCCCCAGTTTGACCTCGGGTTGGCCTAACTTCGTCCGCCGGTCGGCGATGCGGTAATGGCCCGCCATCGCAAGTTCCAGCCCCCCACCGAGCACGTTGCCGTGCAGCGCCATAACTACCGGTTTGGCCGACGACTCAATCTCATTGAACAGCGGGTTCAGGGCAAGCATCGGGCGCTCGCCCGCAACGATGCGGCCGAACTCCTTGATGTCCGCCCCAGCGACGAAAGTTGAGCCGGATCCAACCACGACGATGCCTTCGACGCTCTCGTCGGTTTGCGCGGCGTGGACGGCCGCGGCAATGCCCTCCGCCACCCCTGGAGCCAATGCGTTTACGGGCGGGTTGTCGATGGTGACTACCAGGACACGGTCCAGGCGGCGGGTGGTTACGAGGTCACTCAAAGCGATTGCCTCCAGTCGAATCGTAGCCCAACCGGAAGTTGCCTGCCGGAGAAAAGCAGGTAACAAAGCGCTGTGCGCGACCGCTGCCCCATTCGGCCATGCCATACTGTCGGGCGTGAAACGGAACCCGCTCAACCTGGCTGAGACCCGCGCGCTCATCGCCGAGATGCCCTTTAACGAGCACCTGGGGCTGCGCGTCGCGCGCATGTTCAAAGACGGCATCGCGCTCGAATGCGAGTTTCGACCGGAGATGAAGAACTGGCACGGGACCCTACACGGCGGAGTGACTGCAACGCTCGTAGACGCAGCTATCGGTATTGCCGCTATCGCGCTCTCAGGCGGCAGACCGCTGAGCACGGTGGACCTCAAGGTGAATTACCTGCGTCCCGCGGTTGAGGGCAATTTCCACTGCCGGGCGCACTTGGTGAAGGCGGGCAAGACGCTAGTGTTTGGCGAGGCGAAAGTCCGCGACGGACACGGCCGGCTCGTGGCGGCCGGCCAAGCCACTTACATATATGTGGAAGCCGGCGATCCGAAATAGCGGGCTGCAGGGCCATCCATAGCAACATCGCAAGTGTCTGCAGCATCTGCGACTCGCGGGCGAGGCGGTTCTGCGGCTGGCGCGTCGACGGGGGTTACTACCTGGGCACTAGCCCCTCGGACGCGTGTGCCGTTGCGGCATTCGGTAGCTTTTCCAGGCTCCAAAACACTGCGCCTAATTCCCCACACCGCTCCGTGTGGAGTCATTTGCCCGAATCTTGCGCCCGTGCGGGGTGGGTGAAACCGCGCTATAGACTGCGGTAACCGGCGAGGCTCGCCATAACTGTAGGGTTCTTCATCACAATTCAGACAACTCAGTGCGGAACCTGAATTGCATATAACACAGGGTACGGAAGGAGGGGCGCTCCTTGAATCGAGGCTCCGTTGTTGTCGTTACCGAACGGTGTAAGGGATGTGGGTTCTGTGTGGAGTTCTGTCCTACCCACGTCTTGAAGCTTTCCTCGGCGTTCAACGCCAAGGGTTATCACCCGCCGCATCTGGTTGACGGAGACAAGTGCTCCGGCTGCAACCTGTGCGGCATGTATTGCCCGGATTTCGCGATTTTCGGGTACCGCGAACCGCAGGTCCGGCCTGTGGCTCCGGCGCCCAGCCAACCTGGAAAGGAAGCCTGAGATGGCGACAATCGCAGATTCGATCAAGACCCACACGAAATTGGAGCATGCCGATCAGCGTGCGGTGCTGACCGGAACGCATTTCATGAACGGCGACGCCGCAGCGTGCGAAGGCGCGCTCGCCGCAGGTGCGAGATTTGCTGCAGGCTACCCCATCACGCCGTCCACCGAGATCGTCGAGCGCTTTGCTTCCCGCGCTCCGCAGGTCGGCGGACTGTTTATCCAGATGGAAGACGAGCTGGCTGCGTCGATCACCTTGCAGGGCATGGTGTGGGCCGGTCAGAAGTCCTTCACCTCCACTTCCGGACCCGGCTTCTCGCTGATGATGGAACACATCGGCTACGCCGCCATGACGGAGACGCCATGCGTGTTCTTCAACGTCCAGCGCGGTGGGCCATCGACGGGTTTGCCTACACTTCCGGCGCAGGGTGACATGATGCAGGCGCGCTTCGGCTCGCACGGCGACTACAGCTTGATTGCGCTGGTGCCGAATTCGCCGCAGGAGTGTTTCTGGCTGGCTGTCAAGGCCTTTAACCTGGCTGAGCAATTCCGCGTTCCCGTGATGGTCATGATGGACGAGTGCGTGGGTCACATGACCGAGAAAGTTGTGATCCCGAAAGCCGAGGAAATCGAGATCTTCCCGCGCCGCGCTCCTTCGAAGCCGCCCGGTGAATTCCTGGCGTATGGCGAGATCGGCGAAGACCTGGTTCCCGAGATGGCCAGCGCCGGTGAGGGCTACAAGATCTACGTGACGGGCATGACGCACGATAAGCGCGGTTACCCGCTAGGCAACGCCGAGGCCCAGCGGATCCTGGTCGGGCGGCAGTTTGAGAAACTGCGGCGGGCCGAGGCCGAGCTAACACTGATCGACGAGGACCACATGGACGATGCGGACGTTGCCGTGGTCAGCTACGGCATCACCTCGCGCGTCGCCGAAAGGGCCATTCAGCTGGCGCGCGCCAAGGGCATCAAAGTTGGCCGTATGCGGCTGCAGGGAGTCTGGCCGTTCCCTGAGAAGCGCTTCCGCGAAGTCGCGCAACGCATCAAGGCATTTGTCGCTCCCGAATTGAACATGGGACAAGTGGTGCTCGAAGTCGAGCGCTGCGCGGGCGGCCATTGCAGGACCATCGCCCTGCCGCATGCCGGCGGCACGGTTCACCGTCCGCTGGATATTCTGGCGGCCATCGAGAAAGGGGCCCAGGCATGAGCACGCTCACCGAAATCGGCGTTCACAATCCGGTCGAAGACTTTTTGCGAATGGAGCGTATTCCATCGATCTGGTGCCCCGGCTGCGGCATTGGCACGACGGTCAACAGCTTCGTGCACGCTCTCATCAAGACGCACACCGACATGAAGAAGCTCGTGATGGTGAGCGGCATCGGCTGCTCGGGCCGCGTGGGCGGCTACATCGGAACCGATCATTTCCACACGACGCATGGCCGCGCGATTCCGTTCGCCACCGGATTGTCGCTGGCTAACACGGAGCTGAACGTAGTGGTCTATTCCGGCGACGGCGATCTGGTTTCCATCGGCGGCAACCACCTGATCCACGCCGCGCGCCGCAACGTCAATCTGCTGGTGATCTGCGTCAACAACATGATCTATGCGATGACCGGCGGGCAGGCGGCCGCCACTACGCCCGCAGCGTCAATGTCTTCCACGACGCCGTATGGCGCATTCGAGCCGGATATCAACATCCCGCAACTTGTGGACGCAGCCGGGGCCGTCTACGTCGCCCGTTGGACCGCTTTCCACGTCAAACAGCTCGAGACTTCGATGGCCGAAGCGCTGAAGAAGAAGGGCTTCCGTTTCATCGAAGTGGTGACGCCGTGCCCGACGCTGTACCAGCGCCGCAACAACATGGGCGACGGTCTCGCGGCGATGAAGGACTACAAGGACCGCAGCAAGATTCGCAACGGTGCGGGCACTCACGAGGTCGCCATGCTCCCGGGCGAGCAGATCATCGTCGGCAAGTTCGTCGATCGTGAGCGGCAGGACTATCTGACCCTGATGCGGTCCAGGCTCGGGGCGAATTTCCAGGAATGGGTGGACGCGCCACCGCAGGTGGAGCACGAAGAGGGAGAGGGGTGCGGCGAATGCTGAAAGAACTCCGAATCGCGGGCTTCGGCGGGCAGGGCGTGATCCTGTCGGCGCACATTCTGGGCAAGGCCGCGGCGCTTTACGATGGCGGCTACGCCACGATGACTCAGAATTACGGACCCGAGGCTCGCGGTGGTGCGGCCAGCGCTGCGCTCATCGTCAGCGACGAACCAGTCCTGTACCCGTATCTCACCAACCCGGACATCCTGGTTGTGATGTCGCAGGAGGCATATTCCCGCTTCACGCCCGACGTGAAGGAAGGCGGCGTGCTGCTCGTGGAAGAGGACTTGGTGCGTTTAGACAACCTGCCTCAGCATTTGAAGGTTTACGGCATTCCGGCCACCCGGCTGGCCGAGAACCTCGGCAAGAAGATGGTGCTGAACGTGGTGATGGTCGGCTTCCTGTGCGCCATCTCACAGGTTGTCTCGGTGGAGTCCTGCCGTCAGTCTGTCAACGACTCGGTACCCGCACGCTTCCGTGAGCTCAACCTCAAAGCCTTTGACGAGGGCTACGCCTACGGGCGGAAGTTGCTGGAGTCAGGGCCGGCGCCGGAAGAGACCGACGGGGACGGAAAAGAAGAACTGGAATCGGCGAACTAACGCCCAGGGTTGCATCGGAGGGAGCCAGGCACCGCACAGAGCATTTGCGGTGCCTGGTTGTTGGCGTCGCGTGTCCAATCAGCCTGACGGGATGCAGCTACAGGTGCAATTCGGTGGCGGTGGGAGTGAGATTCGAACTCACGGTTGCCTTCCGACAACGGCGGTTTTCAAGACCGCTGCCTTAAACCGCTCGGCCATCCCACCTCCTCCAGACTAACCGAGTCCGACCCTGAAATGCCACGGCTGAACTGTGACTCCCGCATCTTCCAGCCGTTTTCGTACGCACCGCGCGATCGCTACCGCACCCGGCGTGTCCCCATGGATGCACAGCGTCTCCGCCTCGATCTTCACGCTCGAACCATCCCCGGCGGCGACCTCTTGCCGCGTCGCTATCCCCAGCGCCTGCGTTGCCGCGGCTTCAGGATCTTGCAGCAAGGCATCCGCGTGGCGCCGGGCTCGCAGACTGCCATCGGCGTTATAACGGCGATCGGCAAAAGCCTCAGCAATGGTCGGTATTCCAGCGTCTTTCCACACGGCCAGCGCGGGTGATCCTGCCAATCCGACCAACGCAAGTTCGCCGCTTACCCGCTTGACGGCCCGGGCAATCACGCGTGCGATTTCCAAGTCCCAGGCCGCCCGGTTGTAAAGGGCGCCGTGCGGCTTCACGTATTGCACGCTAACCCCAACCTCCTTCGCCAATTGAGCCAGCGAACGGACCTGCGCTTCAACGCTCGCCTCGAGGTCTCCGGGCGGCATTTCAAGATCCAACCGCCCGAAGTTCTCGCGGTCCGGATAGCCGGGATGTGCGCCCACAGCCACACCGTGAAGTCGGGCCTGCCGGAGCGTCAACCGCATCAGGGCAGCGCTGCCGGCGTGTGCGCCGCAGGCCACGTTCGCCGAGGTGATGTGCTCCATCAGCGGCGCTTGGATACTCTCAGCCAGATCTTCCCGCTCGGCCAAGTCGCAGTTGATGTCGATGATCGTCATCCGAAGAGCGCCTCCGGGTTCATGAGTGCCTCCTGGGCCAACAGCAGTCGGCGCGCTTGTTCGAACGAAACCCTGACAAAGCGCACCGTCTGGCGGGGCCTGAGTTGGCCGACTCGCCAATGGTCGGCTGAAACGACGCAGCCAATCTTGGGGTAGCCGCCCGTCGTTTGATGATCGACGAACAGGATCACTGGCTCGCCTGACGGCGTCACCTGGATTGCTCCCAGCGGAGCGCCCTCGGTTGTCATGACGCCCTGCATAGGCGCCCCCAGTTGGGCACCCGTCAGGCGCACTCCCATTCTGTTCGAGTCGCTCTGCACCGACCAGGCTGTCGAATACAGGTCGGCGAGAGTCTCCGCAATGAAGCCGGATGTCTGGGCCGAGTCGGTCACTCGCAGCACCTCGCTAGGCGTCCGCAGCTTCTCAATCGCACCGGGGAGCGGGGCGCGGAACGGCTCCTGTTCTCCTGGTTCCTGAACGGTCAGCACGTCACCTCTCAGCAACGGTCTGCCACCAATCCCGCTCGGGATGTGCGTCGAACAACTTCCCAGACTGGCCCGCACCTGCAGGCCGCCGGCAAGGCAGAGGTAGCTTCTAGCGCCCTTCAGCGATCCGCCGCACGCGAGTGTCTGCCCCGGCTGGATATGGGTCGGAGTCCAGAGTCCAACGGGGACGCCGTCCAGCTTAGCCCCGAAATCGGCGCCTGCGAGGACACACCGCGCCGGCCCGTCGAAACGAAACCGTCCACCGAGCAGCGTCATCTCAATTGCCGCCACTCCCTCCTTGTTGCCGGACACCAGATTTCCCAGGCGCAGTGCTAAAGCGTCGGCGGCTCCACAGGCGGACACGCCCAGGTGGCCATAGCCGGGCCGACCGAGGTCCTGCACGGTTGACTGCATGCCCGGCGAGAGGACCTCAATCGCTGTCACCACTGCGACATCGCCTCAAACTCGGTCTCGTCGATGCTGAATAAGTGAAGTTCGTCGCCGGTGTTCAATAGACTCATCGGCTCGCGCTCCGGGCTAAATAGCCGAACTGGGGTCCGACCGACGATTTGCCAGCCTCCGGGCGTAGCGGCTGGGTAGATGCCGGTCTGTGCTCCCGCGATTCCGACGCTGCCGGCCGGGATATGCGTTCTCGGACGAGCGTGCCGAGGCGTCGCCAGTTCTGGAGAGAGTCCCATCAAGTACGGGAACCCTGGGGCGAATCCAAGAAACGCTACGCGGTAGGTGGCGGCCGTGAGGAGTTGGATCGCTTGTTCCGGCTCAATCCCAGCCGTTGCGCAGACTTGGGGTAGGTCAGGGGCAAAACCGGGTGCGAAGCACACCGGCAGTCGCAAGAGTCCCGCAACGGGTAAGAATGGGCTCGGGCTTTCTTCCGCCCCCTCGAGCTTCTCGATCAAACGCTGCGCCGTCCACATTTTGGCGTCATAGACCACCAGCAGCGAGCGGTACGCGGGGTGCAGATTTTTGATCCCCTCGATATGCGCCTTCTGGAGCGCACCGAACAACTCCGTCACGCGCATGTGTGCCTCCATCAGCGCGGGAGCGTCGAACTGCGCCAGGAGGGCGCTGTCGCTTACTTGTGTCCAGGTTGGGGCGAGGTCCACTTAGTGCCGATTGTACCCGCGAGCGCCGACTAGTGGCGAACCCTCAGCGCGTCGCAGCAGAAATTCTCGCCATTTCTTCGCCCGGGCCTCATGTTTTTGACAGACGCGCCGATAGGAAGGGGTGAGGCGGCAGCTTGTGGCGCCTTGAGTTCGAAGCCTGGAGGAATCGTCGATGGCCACTGCGGCTCAATCCATTAAACCGTTGGCAACTCAGCGTCAGGGCAAGTATCTGGTCTTTCAGTTGGCCCGGGAAGAGTTTGGGGTCCAAGTGCTCAAGGTCCGCGAAATCATGGGTTTGCAAGAGATCACTTCGGTCCCGCAAACGCCCGATTTCGTGAAGGGCGTCATCAATCTGCGCGGCAAGGTAATTCCTGTTGTGGACCTCCGCCGGAAGTTTGGACTGGATGACGCGGAGTACACCCAACGCACGTGCATCATCGTCGTGCAGGTGAAGCAGGTCGCAGGTCCCGTACTGATGGGCGCAGTGGTGGACGGGGTCTCAGAGGTGCTGAATATCCAGGAGTCCGAGATTGAGGACATGCCCGACTTTGGAGCCGACATGACACTCCCATACGTCATGGGCATGGCCAAAGTGAAGGGAAAGGTCAAAATCCTGCTCGACATAGACCGTGTTTTGACCTCGCTGGAGGTCACCAGCCTGGCCATGCTGCCAGACCTGCAGCCGCTTGCGAACGGCGGAACAGCGACTAACTAGGGTTGGCGCGGAGAGCATCGATACAGAGCGGAAGAGTGAGAACAACTATGAAGAAAATGTCGTTTGGAACCAAAGTCTTGAGCGGTCAGGCTGTCCTCACCCTCTTCGCACTGCTGGCTGGAGGTTTTGCCTTTTACGTCGCCAGCAACTTGAATGGCCTGATCGGTACAATCGTCACGCAAGACCTGAAGAAGTCGTCGCTATGCGCCGCCATACAGACTCAAGTCGTCGCCGCAATAGGCTCTCAGCGCGGAATGATGTTCGCTGCATTGACGGGCAACGAGGCCGGGATCGGTGTTTCGCAACTGGAAGTAACAGAACATCTTGGGCTGATCGATCAATCTCTGCGCGAAGTTACACCCCTGCTGGTGACGGTTAAAGGGCGTCAACTCGTGGCTGAGATGACCGATTCCCGGAGCGCATGGGTGAAGGACTTCGAACGTCAGCGGCAGATGCTGACTGACAAGCGATTCGATGAAGCCACCAAGATGCAGACGGATGTGTTCGCGGCGATTTCGGAGCGTTTGAGTGGTGCCTCCGCTCAGTTGCTTAAGATCCAGAATCAGATCGTTGAAACGACGAGGCAGGACGCCAACGAGGTTGCCGGGCGGGCGAAAGCGTTCTCGATCGCCATCTTACTCGCGGCCGCCGGGGCAGTGTTGATCGCCTTCTTTACGGTCCGTAGGGGCAGCCAGTCATTGCTCCGCTACTCGGCGGAGATCACGGAAAACGCCAGCCAGGTATCTTCAGCAGCTCAGCAAGTGACCTCGGCGAGCCAGGCCTTGGCTCAGGGATCATCCGAACAGGCGGCCACCCTTGAGGAGACTTCGGCTTCCGCGGAGGAGATTAACTCCATGACGCAGAAGAATGCTGCCAATGCGCGTTCGGCCGCTGGCGAGACGGAGTCCGCGGACCAGCTACTCAAGGAGACCACGAATAAGCTAGACCAGATGATCGGTTCCATGAATGAGATCAATGCATCCAGCGAGAAGATCTCGCGCATCATCCGTGTGATTGATGAAATTGCATTTCAAACGAACATTCTTGCCCTGAACGCCGCGGTCGAAGCCGCACGCGCCGGAGAAGCCGGCATGGGGTTTGCGGTGGTAGCGGATGAAGTCCGGAACCTGGCCCAGCGCTCGGCACAGGCCGCAAAAGACACTTCGGCACTGATCGAAGAATCGATTGTTCGCTCACAGGACGGGAAACTCCGGCTGGACGAAGTAGCCAAGTGCGTGGGCAAGGTTGTAGACAGCGCTTCCCGCATCAAGATCCTCGCTGGAGAAGTTCACGTGGGCAGTCAGGAGCAAGCTAAGGGCATCGAGCAAATTGCAAGAGCGGTTGCCCAGATGCAGCGTGTGACGCAATCCACGGCTGCAAGCGCGGAACAAAGCGCCTCGGCCGGCGAGGAGATGAGCGCTCAGGCGACCGGCCTCAACCATGCCGCACAGTTGCTGAATGAACTCATCGGAGGCGTTGCTGTGGTGGACGCGCGGACCTCGTCCGGTTTTGCCTTTGCGGCTCGAAGTCCTGGTGGATCGCCCCGCAGGCAGCCATTTCAAGAGACCCCCGCTCAAACCTCAAAACAGGCGATTCCCCTCGACGAGGATTTTCGGAGTTTCTGAACCTCGGGGAGCGGTTTGGATCGGAACTAAAGAGCAGGAGCGGCCGACATCGAGAGCGAACGACCTATGCCCAAAAAGACTGGTTCAAGAACCAAGGTGCGCGTGTTGCCGTTGAATGTGGAGAACGACCTCTCCAACCTCGCCGGCTCTCTGGGCGCCGCCGAATCGGAGGACGCTGGAACTCATAGAGACCAGCCAGCGGAGAATGATCTCCGTTCCGCGCGGCCGGCAGTTCCCGCGCGGTCTCTTAACCAGGACCCGGAACTGCTTGGAGAGTTTCTTGTGGAGGCGCGAGAGCATCTGGTCAGTATTGAGTCGAAGATCCTGGAATTCGATCAGGGCGTTTCCAACGAAGAGACGCTGAATAGTGCATTCAGGAGCTTCCACACTCTCAAGGGTCTGGCCGGGTTCTTGGATTTCGCTGTGCTACAGGAAGTTGCACACGAGATTGAGACTGTTCTCGATCGGGCCAGGAACGGCGAACTGCACATCACTCCGGCGATCGTCGATGTCATCCTTGAGGCGTCTGATTACATCGCAATCTGGCTCAACCAGATTTCCGCTGTTGCGGAGGGCCATGCGCGCGAGGAGCCGCCTAGCCCGCAGTCGCTCATACAGAAGGTCCGAATTGCGACTGCGTCTGCGGTGTCAGACGAGGGCGCGCAGCCGCTTGGGCTTCAAGAACTTCGCATCCCATTAGCTGCGCCGGAGAATCCGGGAAAGCAGTCAGGTCCGCCGGTGGAGGGCGCGCCGCCAGATTCCGCCAGGCGGGAAGAGACCTCCGTTGTGAAGGTTGCAACGGCCAAACTGGAGTACCTCGTGGACATGGTGGGGGAATTGGTGATTGCCGAGTCGTTGCTGCACCATAATCCCGACTTGGCGGGGGCTAGGACCGCCCGTGTGCAGCGTGATCTAGCGCATCTCGGCCGCATCACAGCAGAGGTGCAGAAGACCGCAATGGCGATGCGGATGGTCCCGGTGGGGCTGCTCTTTCGTAAGATGGTCCGGCTGGTCCGGGACCTGGCGAGGAAGTCGGGCAAGAAAGCAGAACTCGATCTGTTTGGGGAAGATGTTGAGCTGGACCGTCGGCTTGTAGAAGAACTCGGTGACCCCCTCGTGCACATGCTCAGGAACTCCATGGACCACGGAATAGAGTCCCCGGATGCACGAATCGCGGCGGGCAAGGCTGAAACCGGGAGAATTCGTCTTGCAGCAAGGCATCAGGCAGGCGAGATCCACATTGAAGTAGCCGATGATGGGCGGGGCCTGAATCGCGAACTCATTCTAGCCAAAGCTGTTGAGCGGGGGATCGTCGGGGCTGGAGAGCAACTTAGCGATAGCGACACCTACCAACTCATTTTCAAGCCTGGGTTTTCCACTGCGGAGAAGGTCACGGAAGTAAGTGGCCGTGGCGTAGGCATGGACGTTGTCTGGAGGCACTTAATCCAGCTTAGAGGGCGTGTCGAGATTCATAGTACTCCCGGACAGGGCGCGCGATTTCTGCTGCGATTGCCGCTCACCACGGCCATAATCGATGGCCTTGTGGTCCTGTGTGGGGAAGACAGGTATATAGTGCCAATCTTCTCCGTTCGCGAAATGTTCCGGCCTTCCCCGGAGTCCATATTCACCGTTCAAGGCAAAGGCGAAATGGTGCTTGTCCGAGGGCAACTCCTGCCACTCGTCAGGCTCAAACGGAGGCTCGGTCTACGCGCCGGAGTCGATGACCCCTGCCAGGGGCTCGTGATTGTCGGCGAAAGTGAAACCCGCCGATTCTGCCTCCTGGTAGACGCACTGGCCGGCAAACAAGAGGTAGTCATAAAGAGCCTTGGTGCGCAATTCGCTCACATCCAAGGGCTTGCCGGAGGGGCGATTCTCGGCGACGGTCGAGTGGGGTTGATATTGGATCTGTCCGCCTTGCTTGGGGGGGGGCTCACTTGCCGACAAGCACTGGCGTGAACGCGTCGGAGAATCAATGGAAGGTCCTGCCAGACGAGTTCCTTGAGGTTCAGCTACTCGCGAGGCGCACTTTCGGGCTCGACATCAAGGCTGGTAAGGAGGCGCTGGTCACCGCCCGGCTGAACCGGCGCATGCGCGCAATTGGAGTGAACGAGGTACGTCAATACCTGAGATTCGTGCGGGGAGACGCGACAGGGCGGGAGCTCCTTCACCTGGTTGATGCACTCACTACTAACTTCACTAGTTTCCGCCGCGAAGCGGCGCACTTTGAGCTCCTGAAGACGACCATCGTCGATGAACTCAGGTGCACCTCCGAAATTCGAATTTGGAGTGCCGGATGCTCCAGCGGTGAGGAGCCGTACAGCGTTCTATTTGAACTCATCGAGGAACTCGGTGTCGATTCGGCATCCAGGGTCAAGATCCTGGCCAGCGACATTTGCGGTAAGGTTCTGGAGCAAGCCAGACGAGCGGTCTATCCGCTCGAGAAGCTAAAGGAAATGCCCGTGGGATGGCGCCGTTTCCTGGAGAGGGGATCTGGTGAGTGGGCCGGACATTTTAGGGTTTCCAAGGTTTGGAGGAACTTGGTCGATTTCCAAAGGATCAATCTGATGGAGCCCTTGGGCCAATCCGCTCGGTTCAACGTGATCTTTTGCCGAAACGTGATGATCTACTTTGATCGAGCGACCCAGGAGGACCTTGTCCGAAGGCTCGCGGAGTGCCTCATGCCTGGAGGTTGGCTCCTGATAGGACACTCCGAGGGGCTTTCCGGCCTGAATTCCGGTCTGAACTACATACAGCCGGCCACCTACCGAAGCCCTGGCGGAAATACGGGGAGATGAATATGACTGCGGGCGACAGCGGGATGGGGCTGCTCGTAGTAGGCGTCGGTGATTGCAGGCATGCACTTGCCGGATCTGAGGGTCTCGTGACCTACGCGCTTGGTTCGTGCATCGCAGTCGGGATTTGGGATCCAGTTTCCAAAGTCTCGGGCTTGCTACACTTCATGCTGCCCGAAAGCCGTTCGGAGACTGGTGCCAGCGCCGTCGAGCATCCGTTTCGCTACGCGGACACGGGCACACCGCTGCTCTTTCGAAGAGCTTACGAACTGGGAGCTGAGAAGCGGCGCCTGCAGGTCTACCTCGCTGGTGGCGCTTCTGTCGTTGACGATGGCGGGTTTTTTCAAGTCGGGAAGCGCAACCACACTGCGATTCGAAAGCTGCTCTGGAAGGCGGGGGTCCTCGTGCACGGGGAGGATGTGGGCGGAACCCATCCAAGGACCGTGCGTTTGGAGGCGTCCTCAGGTAGCTTCGTTATCTCCACACCAGGCAAAGCGGACATCGAGTTGAGCGCCACTAGTTCTACCCGCGGAGCCAAGGAGTGAAATGCAAAAGGACGTCATGATCGTGGATGATTCGCCCGCGATGCGTTCGTTCATCAGACGCACCGTCCTGATCGGAGGGCTGGAAATGGGACGCTGTCTGGAGGCGGGGAACGGTCTGGAGGCGCTCACTCTTTTGCGCAATGACACGGTCGATGTAATTCTGACCGATTTCAACATGCCTGTAATGGATGGCGAGCAACTAGTGCGGAATTTGAGAGGCGATGAGCGATTGAGTCGAGTCCCCGTAATTGTCATTTCAACTGATTCGACAAGGAACCGGATCTTGAGCCTGCAGGCGTTGGGGGTTCACGGTTACCTCTGTAAGCCCTTCACACCGGAGCGGTTGGCCCAGATGCTATGCACTGCGGTTCCGGACTGGCAAGCGCAGGGGATTGAGGAGCGGTATCAATGAGCCCAGAGATCTCGGTGCAAAACAGTGCCGCGGACGCCTGCCTCGCGGCTGTCCCCGAGGTGCTTGAGATGATGTTCTTCGAGTCAATGGCAGAGGCTCCCGAAATTGGCGGGAGTCCGCGGCTGGAGCTCTTGGATGTGTCGAGAGTCGATTTTGAGGGCAGCGCGCGAGGCTACCTCGTCCTTGCGGCACCATCGGCACTTTCCAAGTCGCTAACGGAAGCGTTCCTCGCCCTGGAACTTCGACAATCTGCCCCTTCCGATGTCGAATTCGTGCTCGGCGAGCTTGCGAACATGGTATGTGGAGGCGCTCTGGGTCGCTATCAGCCGGACGGAAGTTTTCGCGTCTCCACACCCGCTACACGACTGGAAAGGCCATCGGCTGAACTGACCACGTCCAACGTCTCCTGGATCCGGTTTTCGTTTTACGATGGTCCGCTCTTTGTCGGATTTCAACCAGAGGCTACGCAGTGACCGCGGGTGCGAAGATCCGGGTTCTGGTTGCAGACGATTCCGCGATCGTACGCAAAGTACTCTCGGACGTATTGTCGAGCCAGTCGGACATTGAGGTTGTTGGCACTGCTCCCGATCCGTATGTGGCGCGAGACAAGATCCTCTCGCTACACCCTGACGTCCTCACGCTGGATATCGAGATGCCGAGGATGGACGGCTTGACCTTTCTCGACCGCCTCATGGCCTCTCACCCAATGCCGGTGATCGTAATAAGCAGTTTGACTCGAAGTTCAACTCGGTCCGCGCTCGAAGCCGCGAACCGTGGTGCGGTTGACGTCCTGGCCAAACCGGGCGGCCCCTATTCGGTGGGTGACCTCAAAGAGGAACTTCCGCACCGCATTCGCGCCGCCGCACTCGCGCGAGTCCGACGCAACATAGCTTCGGCAATGCCGGATTCTGATGTGACCCAACCCCGGGCGAACTCGCCGGCAGTTTCCGTCCTGGGGGGCTGGAAGCGAAACTGCATTGTTGCGATCGGAGCATCGACGGGCGGCACGCAGGCAATCGAACAGATTCTCAGACAGTTGCCGTCTGATTTTCCGCCGATCGTTGCGACTCAGCACATCCCGATCGGATTTTCGACAGCGTTCGCCGAGCGACTGGATGGTTGCTGCTCCCTCCGGGTGAGCGAAGCCAAAGAGGGAGATCTCCTGCGCAGCGGTCATGCATACATTGCCCCCGGCAGCCGGCACATGCAAGTCGTCAGGTCGGCCTCGGGCGGATACGCCGTGCGGTTACACGACGGGCCGAAGGTCCACTACCAGCGCCCTTCGGTCGACGAGTTGTTCCTTTCGGTTGCAAAGCTGATGAGCAGCGCAGTTGTTGGGATCTTGTTGACAGGGATGGGCAAAGACGGCGCTGCTGGCTTGCTGGAATTGAAGAATGCGGGCTGCCACACGATCGCGCAGGATGAGGCTACCAGCGTTGTGTTCGGGATGCCCAGAGAGGCGATTGAGCTTGGAGCCGCAGTGGAGGTGCGCCCATTGCACGCGATTGCCGCAGCGGCAATCACGGCCCTGAGAGTGCGCACAAGTCACGCGGCATGACGGTTTTGAGCAATGTGGCCGGATGGCGCAGGAGGCGTCGGAGGTCTGACAGGTCGCGGTCCCGATACCAAACCAACAACTTCCACAAGACGGGATGCCAGAACGTGCTCCTGTCGCTGCGAGCGGGAGGAAGACACTGCGTGGCACGTGCGGAAGTTTCTCCATGGTCGCAACCCGTGCGCGGGGAAACGCAACACCAGGCAAACCTGAGTGCGAACCTCAGGGCAGTATTGGGAGCGGTCTGGCGCGAATACGCTGTTGTGATGAAACAGGCTGGCCCGCCGGGTGTTTTCGATGCGGCAGTTTGATGGAGGCCGTCGCGGAAGATTGGCTATTGGATTTGGGTGACTGGGCGGAGCTTGAAGCGTAGCAAGCGGGGATACGGCAGTTGGATTTCAAGGCGTGAGTTGTCAAGGCTGAGGAAGATCGTGTCATGCGCGTTCTCGAAGCGGCGTTGGCGGCTCGCGCAGTTGAGCTAGTGCGCTAGTGAGCCGTTCGATCAGCATCATCGGGCCGGCGCACCGCAGGCAGGTCCAGGCGGGACGGGCGTCGCCCTGGGACGGTGGTTCACTGGCGGGCGAGGCCGCCATCAGTTGTCGGCACAGCGGCAGCCGTTGGCGTCGCCGGCGGTGCGCTCAGAGGCCGAAGGGGCGGATGCGCGCGAAGCCCGGAGGCGGCGTGTGCAGCGGAGCGCGCCGCGGGATTCCTCGACCGGCAGGCTCTTGCGGAACTGCTTATTCTTGTGCGCCAAGTCGCGCCAGCGGACGGTCACGCGCCCATCGGCCAGCGACACGAGCGGGTGATTAGAAGGCTGCCAGGCAGGTGTTGCGGCCGGGATAGCGCAGCGCAGGCCCGGCACCGCCAAAGGGTGGCTTCGAATAGACGACCCAGTCGCTGCGATATAGCGTGCACAGCCAGGCCGCAAATGCCTTGGGTGCGGCGAGTGTGCGGATTCCGGCGAAGGTGAACGCTGATTCCGAAGGGAACGCGAACGGCATTCCGGGCCGAAGGCGAACAGTTGTCGGAGCGTAGCGACGCTGGCAGCTTGATTGTGGAAGAAGTGTTCGCCATCGTCAAGTGAAACCCATCCGGAGCGTAGCGGAGGAACGGCGCGGCGAGCGGAGAAAGGGGTGCGGGGAAAGGGGCGCAGCCCTTGTCCCCGCCTCAGTCCGAAGAAACCCCGGCGAGCGTTAGCTCGGCGGCTGCGTTCCTCCACGCTTCTTACGCATGGAGTCACCGCGCATTTCGATGCGATGGGCGTTGTGCACCAGGCGGTCGAGGATGCCGTCGGCGGCGGTGGGGTCGCCGATCTGCTCGTGCCAGCGCGTGACGGGCAGTTGTGAAGTCAGGATCGTCGAGCGGGCCTGATAGCGCTCCTCGCAGATCTCCCAAAAATCGCGGCGTTCGCTTTCGGCCAGAGGAGCCATGGCCCAGTCGTCGATCACCAGCACGTCGATGCGGCTGAGACGTGCCAGCAAGCTGCGCAGACTGCCATCGGCCCGGGCGATGGTGAGGTCGCGGAACAACGCGGCGGCGCGCATGTAGAGCGCCGAGTATCCATCGCGGCAGGCCTTCTGCGCCAGGGCGCAAGCGACAAAGCTCTTGCCGACGCCGGTGGGTCCGAGGACGAAGATGTTCTCATGATTGGTCACCCAGGCGGACTTCTGTGCCAGGGCGCGGATCACGCTCTTGTCCAGTCCGCGCGAAGCGTGATAGTCGATGTCTTCCACAGAGGCGCCCTTCAGCTTGGCGGCGTGTAAGCGCCGTGCCAGGGCTTGGTTTTCTCGCCAGCTCCATTGCTGATCCACGAGCAGTCCAAGCCTCTCCAGGAAGCTCAACTCGCGGGAAGCCGGATCTTGCTCCTGCGACTTCAAGGCGTCCAGCATGCCGAGTAACCGCATGGCTGTAAGTTTTTCCATCATCGGTTCTTGTAGCATGTTGGTCCTCACTCGAAGTACTCGGCTCCACGGATGTTGTCATGGGGTGGCGTGGAAGCCGGCGGTGGTGAGGCCGGCGGTGCCTGATCGAGCGAGTTCTTCAGGATCGACTCGACGCTCTTGTAGCGGCAGGCGCCCGTGAGTAAAGCCCGCTCCGAGGCCGCCTCCACGCGTTGCGCCGAGTACTGCTCCGACAACCGGATGATGCCCAGGCAGCCGCGATAGCCCATCTCCGGATGCGGCTTGTCGTCCATGATTCGTTCAAGCAGCCGCGCCGTATTGGGGCCGATAGTTTGCGCCCAATGCACCATGCGCGAAGGTGTCCATTCCAGATGCGCGCGGTGACTCTTCGGCCGGTGCTCTTCGTTGGTGACGGCCAGCCCGCGCCCGCGGCTGCGCAGGTGCGAGGCCACGCGCGCGCCTTTGTGCAGGATCTCGACCGTGGTCGGCGTCGAGCGGATCTCCACCAGCTCGTGCACCAGGTTGTAAGGCACGCTGTAGAGATTGGAATCGAAACTCACGTGGTAGTCGATGTTGACGCGGGCGCGGGACCATTCGCTCAGGTCGAACGGCTCGACGGGTAGCGGCTTCAGCGCTGGTCCGTCGATCGTTTCCCATACGCTGGCCCGGGTACCCTCCTTCTTGCGAAAGGGCCGATGATTCAGCTTCGTCAGCAGTTCCCGGATCGCCTCGTTCAGTTCCGGAAGAGAAAAGAACTTGCGATGCCTGAGCGCCGCGACGATCCAACGCTGGGCCACTTGCACGGCATTTTCGACCTTGGCTTTGTCCCTTGGCTTATAGGGCCGCGCGGGCACGATGCCAAAGCCGCAGTGCTGCGCGAAGTTGTAGTAAGTCGGGTTCAGATCCGGGTCGTAGCGGTGCGCCTTCGTTACGCCGGTCTTGGTGTTATCGGGAACCACCAAGGCTGGGATGCCGTGAAAATGTTCGAAAGCGTGGACGTGCGCTCGCAACCACGCTTCCATCTGTTGATCGCGCGTGGCCTCGGCCCAGGTGTAGGAACTGGCGCCGAGGGCGGCCACGAACAATGGTGCTTTCCATACTTCGCTCGTACGGCTGTCATGGATGGGGATCGTCGCACCTGCCCAGTCGACGAACATCTTCTCGCCCGCCTTGTGATCCTGCCGCAGCACCACGTCGAGCTTCGAGCGCCAGCGTTGGTACAACTCGCAGAAGCGCGAGTAACGGTAGCCGTCCGGCTGGGCTTGCCGGTAATCCTCCCACAGCAATTGCAGGGTCACGTACTTGTTGCTGCGCAACTGCTCGTGGACTGCGGCGAAGTCGGGCGCTGTTCGCGCCGGGTTCTGTTCCGCGATGCTTGGTGTCTGGCGCGGGAACAGCAGTGCGTCGACCCGCGCTTCATCCCAATCCTCGGGCAGCGGCCAGGTTAGGCCCGCCGCCTCGGCGCGCTTCAGGTACTTGTGAACCGTGCCCACCGCGATTGAGCAACTGCGCCCAATCTGCTGGTAGCTCAGTTTGAGTTCGAATCGGAGGCGAAGAACCTCCCGTAGTTTCCGCATGGATTATGTTCCCGGGAACATAATCCATGTAATGTGCCCGTGCCCGTTATGTGGCCGGGCGAATGGGTTCCGCCAATTCCCGCGAACACATTCTTTTCCGCCGGCACATAACGTCAGCCCGATCGCGCGATGATTTCCTTCGACTGGTTTTTAGAAAGGAGATTGTCGTGCTCAACCGCTATTTCATCCGCCCGACCACTGTGGATCGGATTCGCGCAAGCTGGATCGGCGAAACGATTGAACGCTACGTGGAGTGGCTCACCGAGCAAAACTACTCTGCCAAGAATGTGTCCGTCCGTGTACCGCTCCTGTTCCGCTTTGGAGAATTCACGCGCAGGTCAGGTGCGACGGCCCTGGACGAACTGCCTGCTCAAATCGAGCCCTTTATTGAGGACTGGCTCAATCGGCGAAAGCAGGGGTACTCAGAATCTCAGCGCTTGATCGCCGCCCGAGAGATGCGCAATCCCATCCGTCAGCTACTCCGGTTGGTTCTCCCGCACTATAGGACTGACGCCGGGGGTAAACCGGATCCATTCATCGACGCGGCACCTGGCTTTTTTGACTTCCTGCGCCGTGATCGGGGTCTTCGCGAGGCCACTCTCGTGCAGTATAGGCATTATTTGCAGCGGCTCGAGGATTACCTCCAACGACTCAATCAATCGTTGCTCTCCGATCTGCCGACAATCGTAATCAGTGCGCTAATCACAGAGAGTGGGGAGATCCTCGACAAGCGCTCGGTGCAGAGCTTGTGCAGCATTCTAAAAGTGTTCTTTCGGTACCTCTACCGCATGGGGCTGATGACCCGCGACTTGGGGAAGGCGATCGAGTCACCTCGTCGGTACCGGCTTTCGAACTTGCCGCGATCGATTGCCTGGAACGAAGTTGAGCAAATGCTCCAGAAAGTCGACCGAAGAACCACCGTCGGCAAACGCGATTACGCAGTCCTGCTGCTCTTGGTGACATACGGGCTGCGCGCTCGCGAAGTCGGCGCTTTAACGCTGGATGACATCGACTGGAAGCACGACCGAATTGACGTTCGCGGGCGCAAAGCGGGGCATTCGGCAGCCTACCCGCTGGCTCCGGTAGTAGGCGAAGCGGTCCTCGACTACTTGAAGCAGGGCCGGCCTAATACAACTCAGCGCGCATTGTTCATCGCCGCCTATGCGCCGTACGGGCCAATCACGCAGGTAGCGGTGTCGCTGAGGGCGAAGTGGTACATCCGCAAGGCTGGGATTAAGGTGTCACGGCCGGGCTCGCATACGCTGCGCCATACTTGCGTTCAGCGCCTTGTCGAATCGGGGTTCTCGCTCAAAACGATCGGCGACTTTGTCGGCCATCGAACGCCGGACGCCACCAAGATTTATGCCAAGGTGAACATCGAAGCCCTTCGCAAAGTCGCTCTCGGAAATGGCGAGGAGGTCGTATGAAGAGCGCATCCACGGCCCTTTGGCCGACGGCATCAATCTTTACCTCGCGCACAAGCGTTCGTTAGGTAGGGTGGCGTTCTCGCTTCGGCATTGGCCCAACTTCACCCATGCGAACGGTTCGGAATGAAAGCGCTATTCAATTCCCTGAGGGCAAAGGTCCTGCCAGACCCGTAGGGCGGCCTACAGCAAGGGGTTGTATCGGGAATGCGCCGGCGCTCAGCGCCTGTCTGCTCGCCGTCCACATCTCGCCGGATCACTCCCGATACAAACCTGAGGACTTTCGAGGAACTGGCGTTCCACTGTGTGCGATTCTAATTCCCGCCCGACGCTGTCCGACACTCACCAGCGCGTGCGGACGAGTCCTGAGCTTTGGGCACTATGCCCATGCCGAGAAGTTGTTTGAGTGTGAATTCATGGCGATACATGAGCTGAGCCAGTATGTGCGCGGCAATGCTCTGTCACCTGAAGCTTACGGAACTCAGCGCTGCCTTCACCGAACAGCAACAATCCAACCATGCCCTCTTCGAACTCGTTGTCGTCTATCCTGCCAGCAAGCACGCCCTGAATATAGATGCTGATGTGCTTGCCGGTGCAAGTGACCTGAAGTTTCCGCGGAGCGGCGTACGTTGAACCTGTCACCGGCGCGACCGTCCAAGGCAGGAGGTCATGGGTATCTTCCTCCGCGAAGTACCGCTTAATGAGCTTGAACTGAATTCCATTTGAGGACTTGGTTGTAGGGTCATTCAGAAGGACCGCATAATAGCCGGTGTCGTTTATGCGAAACGCCAGTCCAGCGGCGGGAGATACGGCTTGGGGCCCTCCCTTGGCCTTTGTCGCGACTGTGACTTCAGCAGTAATGTCGTCCAGCCAAGGCCCGTTCGCCACCAGGATCCCGTCTCCACGCCCCGCGTTGCCGCCGGAGTCGGCGGGTGCGGAACTGCCGGAAGGTACGCCCCGCCCGAACGGAGAGTTCGCTTCTGTCAAACCTCCGCTCATTCGGGGTCGCCTGGCACTGCTCGTCAAGTGATATGCGCCGTCGTCAAGGAAATAGTGCTCCCGGTTGGGCCAACCTGTTTCCGAACTCCGAAAATCCTCGCGATACACGACGCAGCCGTTCTTGCGCTCCACTCTTGCTTCATACGGATACGGCCTGAGCTGCATCCGATCGCAGGACGTGCGCGAATCCCGTGAAGTGAGTTCCTCGGGAAGAGCGAATCCCCGGCGGGCACGAATCTTGAAGCCTCGTGGGGCGACGCTCACCTCGATGCGGCGATAGCCGGGATCTTTCCGCGGATAGTAAGCCAGGTTGTACTGTGTGCGCAACTGGCGAGCAATCGAGTCAATCGCTTCCTGCAGATTCCCCGGCGAGGTCGCAAAGAAGTACTCGGCGCCCGATTCCTGGGCCAGGCGCTCGAAAACAAAGTGGGGGTTGTCAATTTCCTGACTCGTTACCAACGTGAGCTTCTTGTTAGACACACTGTAGTGGGCAGCCTCTTCCTTGCCGAAGCATCCGATCATAAAAAGCTGCGCGTGCGCGGATTGGACGATCGGTATCAGTTCTTGTAGCGTGCGGTGACTATGCTGGTCGGCGCCGTCCGTGATTACGATCAGCGCCTGGCGCAGGTGTTGAGCGTTCTGCATCATGCAGAGAGCCGTGGCCACTGCATCGTACATGCTCGTTCCTTCAGGCTCCGGGCGCGCGCTTGCGATGGCTGCGAGGATCCGATTTCGATCTTTTGTGAAGGTGACGGCAGTCTCCACTTCGCGATGAAATCGGAGTAGCAGCCACTCGTTCTCGGGGTGACCGGAGTTCACGATTGCCGTTAGCGCGCGCTTCGCTTCTTCCAGCTTTCCTCCACTAGCCATACTGCTGCTTACGTCGAGCAGAATGCCAAAGCTGATGGGCTCCTGTTCAGTGCTGAAGAACTCAACCTTCTGTGGCACGCCGTTCTCGTATACAGTGAACTGCGAGGCTGTCAGATTCGGGACTTCGTGGTTCTTGCGGTCTGATACGCGCACAGCGAGGGAAACGAGATCAACAGTCGAGCCAAAGGTCGGCACGTCTGCCGTGGGTCGCTGTTCTTGCGTGAGGACGAGTTGCGGAAGACACAGCAAAGCGATCGCTGTAAGCCGTGGACAGGAGCGCGCCAGCATGTGGGTTCCTCGACTTGATCCATCCTACTGCTTCGGCGCGCTTGTTTGAATTCCTCAAGGCCGAGCCCGTTCGGAGATCCTCAGGACTCGACATATCGCTCGGCCGAGTTCGTCGCTCCTACCCAGTTGCACTTGCGCACAACGGCTGGTAGACCGGCTTCCCGTTAACTTGCCAATCGTCCCAAAACCTCAAACCGCTAAGTTGAGCGGTTTGGGGTTTCAAGTGATTGATTCCAAAGGGCCGTATTTTGGAAACCGCGAAAACTAGCGGTTTTGGATTTTCGCCCGTTCCCGACGAGCCGCTCCGCGCACCCCGATCATCGCCAAAACGAGTCCGCCGATGCCGCCCCAACCCGAGGCGACCCGGTGCTTTCGCGCCCTTTTATGCGCCGCTCGACGGGGCGGCCAACCCCACGCCGTCCGCCAACCTGCTCAAAAGCGGCCGGCAGCGGCTTTCCGTCTATGCCGCACGCCCCGGCCGGCTGCGATTCTGGCCCAGCCTGATTGCCTGTAGCATATGAAATACATGTGCAAGTTCGTCTGCAACATCTGCGGCGCCTGGAATTCCCGCAAGAACCCCCAGATTGATCGCGAGGCGGCTTCCTGCGCCCAATGCCTGTCGTCGGTGCGGTACCGCTCCATCATTCACCTGCTGACCAACGAACTGTTCGGGCGTAGCATGACGCTGCAGGAAGTCCCCAAGCTCAAGCAGGTCCGCGGACTGGGCATGACGGACTGGTGGGGCTACGACGGCATCTTGTCCGACCGCTTCACCTACTCAAATACTTTCTACGACCGCGAGCCGCGCCTGGACATCCTGCACCCCGGCCCGGAGCACACCGGCCAATACGATTTCATCCTCTCCAGCGAAGTCTTCGAACACGTGCACCCGCCAGTGGAAGAGGCCTTTGCGAACGTCGTGCGCCTGCTGAAACCGAACGGTTTCTTCATTCTGACCGTGCCGTACGTGGCTGACGAGGATGTCACGGTCGAGCACTTCCCGAGCCTCAACGACTACAAGATCGTCGAGATCGGCGACGAATTCGTACTGGTGAATCGCACGAAAGAAGGCCCGCTGGAGACGTTCCGCGACCTAAAGTTCCATGGCGGGCCGGGCAATACGCTCGAATTGCGGCTGTTTGGCGAGCGCGATCTGGAGCGCAAATTACTGGCCGCGGGATTTCGCGAAACTGCCGTTTTGAAAGAGAACAACGCGCAGTTCGGCGTGCAATGGCACGAGCCGTGGTCGCGCCCGATCATCGCCCGCAAGGAGCGGTTCGGCTTCCCGAGTCTGCTGGTTTGGGAACTGGCCCACAAGGTTGGGAGCCTGGAAGACGCACTGGCGGAAGAAGCGCAGGGTGGCAAGCCAGCGGAGATCGAGCCTGGGTCCCCGTCCATGGGCACTTTGGACGCACTGCGCAAGCACCAGGAACTGGTATTGCGCTACGACAAGCTAGCGGAGGATTTCTCGACCCTGCGTAAGCAGGTGGCCATGGCCTCGCGGTCGCGCTGGCTGGCGTTGGGGCGCATGTTGGGCATCGGTCCGCACTTCGACGATCAGGGTTGAGCCTCGCGCTTTGCCCGGCCAGCAAGTCCCGCGCCGACTGCCACGGTGTTTTCTCCAGGGACGAACCCGCGCCATCGAACGCTTGCGGGTGCACGATTCCCAGCTTGTCCGGCAGCGACGCCGTGATCTAATACAGTTCGAGAGAGGAACTCCTCGCATGGCCGATATCATTCGCCAACTCGCTGACAAGCGGGAGGCGGCCCGCATGGGCGGCGGCGCGGCGCGCATCGCTGCGCAGTACGCCAAGGGCAAACTCACCGCGCGCGAGCGCATCGAACTGCTGCTGGACCCCGGCTCTTTCGAAGAGTGGGATATGTTCGTCGAGCATCGCTGCGCGGACTTCGGCATGGAGGGGCAGAGGCCACCGGGCGACGGCGTCGTGATCGGCTACGGCACCGTCAACGGCCGCGTCGTCTTCGTCTTCAGCCAGGACTTCACCGTCTTCGGCGGGTCGCTGTCGGAGTCTCACGCGCAGAAGATCTGCAAGATCATGGATCACGCCATGAAGGTGGGCGCGCCGGTGGTCGGGCTGAACGACTCCGGCGGCGCCCGCATCCAGGAGGGCGTGGCGTCGCTGGGCGGCTATGCCGACGTCTTTCAGCGCAACGTGCTGGCCTCGGGCGTAATTCCGCAGATATCGCTGATCATGGGCCCTTGCGCGGGCGGCGCGGTGTACTCTCCCGCCATGACCGATTTCATCTTCATGGTGCAGGACAGTTCCTACATGTTCGTCACCGGTCCGGACGTCGTGAAAACGGTGACGCACGAAGAGGTCACCGCGGAAGAGTTGGGCGGCGCGCTCACGCATTCCACCCGCTCGGGTGTCGCCGACCTGGCCTTCGAAAACGACGTTGAGGCGCTGATGATGGTGCGCCGTCTGATCGGCTTCATCCCGTCCAGCAACCGCGAGAAACCGCCCACGGTCCCGCCGTTCGACCCAGCCGACCGGGTCGATTACTCGCTCGATACGCTGGTGCCGGACAGCCCCAACACGCCTTACGACATCAAGGAGTTGATCCAGAAGACGGTCGACGACTCCGACTTCTTCGAACTCCAGTCCGCCTACGCCGCCAACATCGTCATCGGCTTCGCCCGCATGGACGGAGCCACGGTCGGCATCGTGGCCAACCAACCGATGGTGCTGGCGGGCTGCCTCGACATCAAGTCCGCCGTCAAAGCCGCACGCTTCGTGCGCTTCTGCGACGCTTTCAGCATCCCGATTGTCACTTTCGTCGATGTGCCCGGCTTCATGCCCGGGACGGCGCAGGAGTACGGGGGAATCATCAAACACGGCGCCAAACTGCTCTACGCCTACGCCGAATGCACCGTGCCGAAGATCACACTGATCACCCGCAAGGCCTACGGCGGCGCGTACGACGTGATGGCCTCCAAGCATCTGCGCGGCGACGTGAACTTCGCCTGGCCCTCGGCTGAAATCGCGGTGATGGGACCCAAAGGCGCCGTCGAAATCATCTTCCGCCAGGACGCCGGCGATCCGCTGAAGCTCGCCGAGCGGACCGAGGAATACCGCGAGAAGTTCGCCAATCCGTTCATCGCCGGCAGCCGCGGCTTCATCGACGACGTCATCATGCCGCACGAGACGCGGCGGCGGATCTGCCGTTCGCTGGCGATGCTGAAGAACAAGAAACTCGAGAATCCGTGGCGCAAGCACGGCAACATTCCGCTGTAGGCGCTGGAACAAGATAGGCTCTGCATGTTTTCCAAGATTCTGATCGCAAATCGCGGTGAGATCGCCTGCCGCGTCATCCGGACCGCCCGCCGGATGGGCATTCGAACCGTCGCCGTGTACTCGGAGGCGGACAGCCGTGCGCTGCACGTCCGACTGGCCGACGAAGCCGTGGCCATCGGGTCCGCAGCGCCCCGCGAGTCGTACCTGTCGATGGAGCGGATCCTCGAAGCCTGCCGCAAGACCGGGGCCGAAGCCGTGCATCCGGGCTACGGTTTTCTGAGCGAAAACGCCGCTTTCTGCCGCCTGCTGGAAGCCGCGGGCATTGTCTTCATCGGGCCCAAGGCGAATGCGATCGAAGCCATGGGCGACAAGATCGCATCCAAGCGTCTGGCGGCCGCGACGGGCGTGAACATCATCCCGGGCGCGGCTGGCGCGGTGGAAGATGCCGCTCACGCCGGGAGAATTGCCGGGGAGATCGGCTATCCGGTGATGATCAAAGCCTCGGCCGGAGGCGGCGGGAAGGGCTTGCGGGTGGCGTGGAACGAGAGCGAGGCGCGAGAGGGTTTCGCCTCCTGTGTTAGCGAGGCGCTCACGGCATTTGGCGATGGCCGCGTCTTCGTCGAGAAGTTCATCGAAGAGCCGCGCCACATCGAGATCCAGGTGCTCGCCGACGCCTACGGTCGCGCGGTCTCCCTATGGGAACGCGAGTGCTCCATCCAGCGCCGCCATCAGAAGGTGCTCGAAGAGGCGCCTTCTCCGTTTCTCGACGAAGCGACGCGGCACGCGATGGGCCGGCAGGCCGTGGCGCTCGCGCTCGCGGCCGGTTACCAGAGCGCCGGCACCGTTGAATTCGTGGTGGGCAAGGACCGCGGTTTCTACTTCCTCGAAATGAACACGCGCCTGCAGGTGGAGCATCCGGTCACCGAGATGATCACGGGTCTCGATCTGGTGGAGTGGATGATCCGCATCGCGGCGGGCGAGCCGCTAGCCCTCGCGCAAAGCGACATTCGCCGCGAGGGTTGGGCCATGGAATGCCGCATCAACGCCGAAGATCCTTTCCGCGGCTTTCTGCCCTCGGCGGGACGCCTGCGGCGCTATCTCCCTCCCGCTGAAGAGCCCGGCCGCGTGCGCGTGGACACGGGCGTGGCGGAAGGCGGGGAGATCCCGGTGCATTACGATTCGATGCTCGCCAAGCTCATCGTGCACGAACCCACCAGGGCCCGGGCCATCGCCCGGATGCGCGCCTCGCTCAACGAGTTCTACGTCCGCGGCGTCTCTTCCAACATCGCCTTTCAAGCCGCGCTGATGCAGCATCCGCGCTTCGTTTCCGGCGACTTCAACACGGGTTTCATCGCCCAGGAATACCCGCACGGATTCCACTCGAGCGACGTCATCCACGAGTCGCCCGCATTCCTGGCCGCCGTGGCCGCCGTCGCGCGCCGCCGCTACATCGCCCGGGCGGTGCGCATTAGCGACCAGACGCGCGGCATGGCGCGAAAGGTCGATTCCGACTGGGTGGTGCTGATCGGTCCCGAACGCTACGCGGTGCATCTCGATTCGATCGCGGGCGGCTATCGCGTGGTCTCGGCGAACGAGCGCTTCGAGTTGCTGACCGACTGGCGCTTCGGCAGCCCGCTGATGCGAGGGACGTGCAACGGACAGGCGTTCTGCGTGCAACTCGAGCGCATCGGCCTGCGCTTCCACCTGGCACACAACGGCACGGAGGCCGACGCCATCGTGATGACGGTGCGCGCCGCCGAACTGCTGGGCCGCATGAAGCCCAAGCCCAAGCCCGACCTGAGCCGTTTCCTGCTCGCGCCCATGCCGGGGCTGCTGACTCATATCGCCGTCCAGGCGGGCCAGCAGGTCAAGACCGGCGAGCGTCTGGCTGTGATCGAAGCCATGAAGATGGAGAACGTCCTCAAGGCCGAGCAGGACGCTACGGTCGTCGCCTTGCTCGCCGAAGCCGGCACCAGCCTGACGGTCGATCAACCGATTCTCGAATTCAAGTAGAGTCGGGTGTACCCGACCGGCAGGCTTGAGCCTGATGCCAGGCCTAGTCCTGTTCTTACCCGTGCGGGGGTGTACGAAGCGGGTTTTGCGCTGCCTGGAATTGCGGCCGGCCTGAAACGGCGAGCCTGTACATGCGTTGTTGAGAGGTATACTTCTCTTGGCGTCGAATTGCATTGAAGTCCCAGGCAGCCCCGTGCAACTCCGTTAGGATGCGCCCCGGCTCAGCACTCTAACCGTCAAGAAGAAGGGCTGGCAGGAGGATTTAATTGGCGGATGCTCCCGGCGAGAATCGCAGTTACTGGTCGCTGCTGGCGATCTTCTTCATCTCGGGGGGACTGATCTGCCTGGGGGGGCTCCGCTTCTACATTGCGCAGAGCGGCGAAGCCCTGCGGGAAGTCACCAACGAACTGCAGTCCATCGCGGACTTGAAGGCGGAGCAGATCATCGCCTGGCGGGGAGAGCGCCTGGACGATGCCAGGGTGATCACATCCGATCGGGCGTTGATGGACTCGATCCGTTCCGTCGTGACCGGCCCATCCTCGGCCGCCGAGAGGCAATCCGTCCTGCTCTGGCTGGCGAACTTCTGCGATACCTACCAATACGCGAACGCCGTCGTGCTGGACCCGGCAGGGAATGTGGTCTTGCAGCATGGCGGACTATACGGTAGCGCGGCTCACTTTGGAAAGCTGCTGGCGGAAGTCGGCGCACTGAACGCCGCGGTCATCCGCGACCTGCATGCGGAAGGCGATGGAGGGCTTCACCTGGGGCTCAACATCCCGCTGCGCCTCGCGCGGGACAAGCCGTTGTTCGCCATGGTCTCGTTCGCCATCGACCCTGCGAAGTACCTGTTTCCGATGGTGGATCGCTGGCCCGGACCGGATAGAGCCGGGGAAACGCTGCTGATGCGCAGGGATGGGCAGGAGGCGCTGTACCTTGACGAGTCGAGTCTGCATGGCAAGATCAACAAGGTGTCGCGGCTGCACCTGAGCGGACAGGATGCGGCGGCGGTGCAGGCGCTAAAGGGCGAAAGCGGGCTGTTTCGGAGTACCGACCGCAAGGGGCGGAGAGTGCTGGCGGCTGGGCGCGCAATACCCAATTCGCAATGGCTGGTCTGCACCCAGGTTCCGCTCGAGACGATTGAAAAACCGCTGCGCGACAGGGCGCTGCCGGTTGCCTTTTCGGTCGTGTCGCTGATCCTGGTTCTGGGGTTGACCGCGGGCTACTTCTGGCGGTTGCAGGAGCGGAAATACTCCGCGGCCCGGCGCGGAGCCGAGTTGGAGAAACAGGCACTCTTCACTCACTACAATTTCCTGAGCAGGTCGGCGAGCGATGCCATCCTGCTGCTGAACGAGCAGGGCCAGATTGTCGAAGCCAATGATCGGGCGACGGGCATGTACGGCCGCTCCCGCGAGGAATTGCTGGGGATGTGCGCGGCGGAGTTGCAGGCCGGGGGGAACCCGCAGCATCCAGCGGAGTACTGGCTGCAGGAGCAGGAAGAACCTCACGCGCTACGAGAATTCGTGCATGTCCGCAAAGACGGCTCTACTTTCCCGGTCGAGACCAGCGCCTTGCGCATCGACGTGGAGGGCGTGACATACCATCAGGCGATTATTCGGGACATCACCGAGAGGAACCGGGCGAAGCGTCAATTGGAGAATGCCAATCGCCTGTACGCCGTACTGAGCCAGTGCAACCAGGCGATTGTGCGCGCATTGAGCGAACAGGAGATGCTCAAAGCAGTGTGCGCTGCCGCCGTGCAAGAGGGCGGCTTCCCGCTGGCGATGATCTGCCGGCTGGATCCGGGCGCCGGGGATGTGCACCCGGTCGCGACCGCGGGAATAGCGAGAGAGTACTCGGATGGCATTCGCCTATCGGCCCGGACGGACAAGTTTGGCCAGGGTGTCATCGGAACGGCCCTTCGCGAGGGCGTCACCACGGTCTCCGAAGAAATCGAACTGGACCCGCGCATGGCAACCTGGCGCGAGAAAGCCGCAAAGTGGGGACTCCGCTCGCTAATCTGTGTTCCGGTGGCGCGGAGTGAGCGAATTGAGCTCGCGTTTGCCCTGTATTCTCGTGAAGCCTCGTTCTTCAGCCCTCCCGAGATAAGGCTGGTGGAAGAGGTAGTGTCCAATGTGGCTTATGCGCTCGGACGCATGGATGAGGAAGTCGCGCGCAAAGCCGCTGAAGAAGCTCTATTGCAAAGCGAAGTGCGCTACCGGAGATTGGTGGAAAGCGCCCCAGTCGGCATGTACGTGCACAAGGACGGCAGGGTCAGGTACATGAACGCGGAAGGGCTGCGTGTGCTGGGCGCGGCGTCGATGAGCGAGGTGCTGGGAGTCAACGTTTTCAAGTTTATCCATCCCGACGACCACGCAGTGGTCCTGGACAGGATTCACCTGCTCAAACAGGGAGAGCCTGTGCCGCTGCTGGAGGAGCGCTTCGTTCGGACCGACGGGTCGGTTTGTTACGTGGAAGTCTCAGCCGTACCGATCATATTCGATGGCGAGGATGCGGTATTCGTTTTCTTCTTCGATGCTACCCAGCGGAAGAAGGCGGAAGCAGAGCGCGCCAGCATGGAAGAGCAGTTTCTACAGGCGCAGAAGATGGAGAGCGTCGGGCGGCTGGCGGGCGGTGTGGCGCACGACTTCAACAACAACCTGACGGTGATCAATGGATACTGCGATCTGGTGCTGGCTTCAATTCCCGAAGGCAGCCCGATCCGTTCGCAGATTTCACTGGTGCGAAAAGCGGGTGACCGGGCAGCGCAGCTAACGCGGCAGTTGTTGACGTTCAGCCACAAACAGGTTTTCTCGCCGAAGCTCGTGGACGTCAATGAGCTGGTCTCCGAAACGAGGTCCCTGTTCAGCCGTCTGATAGGCGAGCACATTCGGGTCCGGACGCAGCTGGAACCCGCGTTGCCCAGCGTCCTCGCCGACCCTATCCAGATCAGTCAAGTGCTGATGAATCTCGCCGTGAATTCGCGCGATGCCATGCCGGGCGGGGGAGAGTTGATGATCTCGACGGAGGTCGTGAACCTGGCTCCCGAGCAGGCCGCGCGCCTGGTGGGAGGGCGTCCCGGGTCCTTCGTAGCATTGACAGTGACAGACACGGGCCACGGCATGGATGCCGAGACGAAACGTCACATCTTCGAACCGTTCTTCACGACCAAGCCCAGAGGCTCGGGCACCGGCTTGGGCCTGGCAACCGTCTACGGAATCGTGCAGCAATGCAATGGCTGGGTGGAGGTTGAGAGCACCGTAGGCGCGGGGACCACTTTCCGCATTCTGCTGCCCGCGGTCAGCGGAGTCGCCTCGCGTGATGTCGAAGCCGCTTCGAGCTCTACCCCCGGGCACGAGACTATCCTGCTGGTGGAGGACCAGGTTGATGTGCGACTGCTCCTCGCGACGATTCTCGAAGGTCTGGGCTACTCGGTGCTCGAAGCCGACTCCGGGACGAGTGCCTTGGAAGTCTCCCGGGAATTCGGGGGGCGGATCGACATTCTGGTGACTGACGTCCTTATGCCCGGGATGACTGGACGTGCCCTGGCGCGGCAAATGCGGAGTCAGCGGCCCACAATCAAAGTCCTGCTGGTCTCTGGCTACGCCGAGGACGAAGGGCTGGAAAGCCGGGGGGCGGAAAGCGATTTCGAACTACTGGCCAAGCCGTTTACACCCGCGGCGCTGGGGGCCAAAGTGCGAGAACTCCTGGAGCGCTGACCTGACCGTTCGACGCCGCAAGGGAATCGCTCAGCGGCTGTTGAGCAAAGCCTTGGCCGTTACAATCGCTTCGCCGACGTGACGCAGCGTATGTTCCGCAATATGAACCAGCAGCGTGGCGAGCGGAACCTGAATGCGCTTGCGTCCAACTTCGCGCATGTCTCCGAAGGTTGCAGGGTCAAAGGCACGAATGGTACCGCCTGCCCGTTCGAACGCAACGTCGAGCCTCTGGAAGAGGTCCTCGCGAAGCATGCCTGGGCTTGCCTCGTCGCGCAGCGCGCTCATCTGCGCGGCATTTAACTGCAGGCCGCGGGCATAGGTCAGGAGACGATCTACGCTGCCGGCTATGTGCCGTATGTGGAAACAAACCGGGGCCAGTCCCAGCACGCTGCGCGATAGTTCGAGATCGGAGAGATCCTTGGTCCACAGATCCAGGTCCGCGCGCGCGTGCTGCAGCGAATACAACAACGCGGCCAGCAGGGGATGAAGATCGCTTAGGGTGCCGCTCATCCAGGGCTCCACCTGGGGTCGCGAAGTGTCCTGTTGAGTCAGCGGCTGTTCCGCCATTCGGTGACCTCCCGAGGCTCTGTGCACTCTCATCCGCGCGGGTATCGCCTGGCGCCTGGGAGGGCGTGCAACTCGCGCGGGTTCTTTAGTTATACACTCAACACGGAAGCTCTTTTCGGCCGGTGCCGGGCCCGGTCTTCAAAACCGGCGGATGGCCCAATACGCCATCGGTGGGTTCGACCCCCACGAGCTTCCGCCATCTATCTATTGCAATCACAGCACTTATCCTCCAATAAAATCTCTTGTACATGCGACGTACATGAAAACCTGCGACAATCCGGGCTATGCAGCCCGTCGGACCCTACCGGCGGCACGTAGCGAACTGTCCCCATCTTGCAAAGGGAGTCGCATACACCCGGTGTTCCTGCCCGATCTGGGTGTATGGCGAGCTTGAGGGCAGCATGATTCGTCAAAGCCTCAAGACTCGCGACTGGCGAAGAGCCGTGGATCGCATTGCAGAACTCGAGAAGCACCCCGAGGTCGTGGAGAAGCCCAAGCGGACACTTCGTTCTTCGGTTGATCTGTTCCTCTCGGAGTGCAAAGCGCGGAATGTACGTGCAAGCACACTGCGCAGCTAAAAGAAGCTCCTCGATCTGCTGCTGGCTGAATTGGGAGACGATCATCTCAGTGAGGTCCTGCCCGAGGAGTTGAGCCGCTTTCGTGCGAATCGAGTGGCACCACCTCGCCGGAAGGGTAGCAAAGAGCACGCCCTCACTCCGAACACATCGCGCAAGGAACTGGAAATTCTCCGATCGTTTTTAACTTCTGTGTCCGACAGAAATGGATATCCGACAGTCCTGCTGCGGCATTGCGCCCCCCTGTCGGTGGGCTCCAACCTGCAGACCCGTTTTCCCAGGCAGAGATCGAACGGATTCTGGCTGCATGCAGCCAGGTAGGGGGGAAAGATCCGCGCGCGGCCGAATGGTCCAATCGGGCAAACGCTCTCGTACTGATCATGCTGTATACGGGCCTGCGGGTTTCCGATGTAGCAAAGCTCGAGTGAGGCTCCATTGATATGCAAACCGGCCGTCTGCGCCTTTGGACGCTCAAGACGGGGGCTGATGTAAGTGTGCGGTTGGAGCGGCCCGCGCTCGATGCGCTGGGTCGATTGCCACGCAACGGCGAAAGAGTTTTTTGGGCCACTGGACTGCTGCACACGGTCTGCAACGAGATTCGCGTCACACTGAACCGAGTCGGGCTCAAGGCAAAGCTGCATGTCGGAGCCAAATAGAAAGTTCCTATTGCCAGCCAAGTAGAAAGTTCCGGTTTTGAGAGTTGGCTCGCGACCCTCATGGTATGTTCGCACAGCC
>CAIVVT010000186.1 GCA_903909435.1 uncultured Acidobacteriia bacterium
CGCAGCTGGTCTGCGCCGTGACGAGTGAATACTTCTCGGCCAGGTCCGCGGCGGCTTCGGTGTCGAGCCCCGACAGTCGTCGAGCGGCCGCGACGCGGGCGAGCGTATCGCCCTCGGCAATGGTGGCCGGCCAGGTGCAGCAAACCGACGCCACAGCCGTGGCGTCTCCAATCGTCACGCGCAGCGTCTTCCGTGGCGGCTCGCGGAACGAGGCGAACACATGCACGGTATCGCCGGGGAACACGAACTGACCGACGTCGACCGACCAGTCCGGCGTTTCCGACCAGTCGACCCCGGTGACCGTCGCTGGTGGCGTGCCCATCCGACCGAGCTGGCGAGCGACGGCGCCGCGCATGTCCTCGCCCGGCGTCACGAACTCACACGCGCCACCGGTCGCGGACGCCACCTTGCGGCCGAGTTCCTCTACGGGCGCGGCGCCCACCGCGATCACGAATAGGCGATGACCTGCGTCGGCGAGGCCTGCGAGCAGGGCGTCCAATTCCCACACCTCGCCGTCGGTGATCAACAGCACGTCTGCTGTAGCGTCCTTCGGAGCCGGGATCGCGATGACGGAGTCGATTGCGGCTCCAATCAACGTGCCCCCGAGGTCCGCGCGCATCGTCCCGATGCTCTGGGCGAGCTTGGCCTTCAAGGCTGGCGTCACCGCTTCCAGACCACGTGTGACCGGATCGAGGCGGCTTCCGAAGCGCGTGAGACTTACGTTGTCGTGGGAGGTCAGTGACCCGACGACGGCCCGGAGCGCCGCGCTTGCCTGCCCGATGCTGTCGCCTTCCATCGATCCGGAACAGTCGACGAGCAGCTTGAGATTGCGCGGCCTGGCCTCGCCGCTGGCGGTGCGGGGCGCGGTGACCGTCGCGAGCGCGACGTAGTGCTCACCATCACGCGCGAGGAGCGCCTGGGACGGCGCCTGCGCGCGGTCGAGCAGGATCACCAGATCCCGGTCGAGCGTCGCCTTCGGGCCGAGTGACAGTTCGACGGCCCCGACCCCGGACACCTGCGTCAGCGTGTGCGTGGGCGAGCTGATCGGCGCCCGCGCGAGTTCGCCACGGACCACGAGGTTCATCGTCAGCGGGTAAGACGCGGTCAGATCGGTCACCGGCACCTGGTGTGCCGCGACCGCCGTCGATGCATTGCCGTAGCGCGGGGCCAACGCGGTCGGGATCGCCGCCCGGACCCGGCCGCCGTCGAAATCCAGCAACTGCGCAAAGCGGAACCGCACCGTCGCGCGTTCCCCCGCCTGCAGGTTGCCGAGGCTTACCGTGTAGAGCCCATCCCGAGAGTGCTCGAGCAGCGCCGCGGTATCACCGGATTCGACCGCGTTCTCGTACGTCTCCGACGCCTCGCGCTTGCGGCGTACCACGCCCGCAAGCCGGCGCTCGCCGATTTCGAGTTCGAACGACATCAGCACGGCGTTCAACGGCAGCGGGAATGTGTACACGGCCTCGATCGCGACGGGATCGCGGTTCTCGTAGGACTGTTCGACCGCAAGTTCGAGCAGATTCGCCTCGATGGAGCCTGACAGGTGCACGCCGGTCAGCGGGATCGCCTCGCCAGCGAGACTTTTCATCTGGGCAAG
>CAIVVT010000187.1 GCA_903909435.1 uncultured Acidobacteriia bacterium
CCAGAAGGTACTGCCTTTGCCCGGCGCGCTTTCCACGCCCACTTCGCCGCCCATGAGCTCGGCCAACTGTTTGGATATGGCCAGGCCCAGCCCGGTGCCTCCGAATCTGCGGGTAGTCGAGGTGTCGGCCTGCGAGAAGCTCTGAAACAGCCGCCCGATCTGTTCCGCGTTCAGGCCGATGCCCGTGTCGCGCACGGCGCAGTAAAGCAATACTTCGTGCTCAGTCTGCTCTTTGACGCGGATGATCACCGTGATCTCGCCCTGCTCCGTGAACTTGACGGCGTTGTTGCTGTAGTTGATCAGGATCTGTCCCAAACGCAGCGGATCGCCGATCAACCGCGGCGGTACCTGCTTGTCAACGTCGAAGACCAGATCCAGCCCCTTGGCGGAGGTCTTCTCGGTGATCAGGTTGGCCAGATTGTCGAGCACCTTCTCCAGCTCGAATTCGATGTGCTCCACGGTCAGCTTGCCTGCCTCAATCTGGGAGAAATCGAGGATGTCGTTGATGATCCGGAGCAAGTGCTGGCTGGAGCCCTTGATGTTCTTGATGTAGTCCCGCTGGCGTGGAGTCAACTCGGTCTTCATCGCCAGGTAGGACATGCCCATGATCGCGTTCATGGGTGTGCGGATCTCGTGGCTCATGCTGGACAGGAATTCCGACTTGGCATGATTGGCCTTGTCCGCCGCGGCCTTGGCGTTGGTCAGCTCGACATTCTTCTCCTGCAGCACGCGGTCCAGGCGTTTGGGCTCGGTGATGTCGCGTGCCGCGGCACAGACGCCCTGCAACCGGCGGTCACGGTCGTAAAGCGTGGTGGCGTTGAAGGACACCACGGTTTCCCTGCCGTCTCTGGAGCGCGCGGTCAACTCGTAGTCGGTGAGCTTCTTCTGGCTCAACACCAGCTTGATGGCCGCCTCGGCTCGCTCCGGATCGGTGAAGTAGTTCTTAAAGGGTGCGCCAATCAACTCGTCGCGCGTGCACCCCGTGAGGAACTCAACCTGTTTATTGGCGTCAGTAATGATGCCGGATGGATCGATGGTCATCAGGGCGTCGATGTTCGACTCGATCAGCGAACGCGTGTAGAACTGCTGGTCGCGCAGGCGCTGGTCGAGTTGCATCCGGTCCATCTCGATCTGCTTGCGGGCGGTGTTGTCCGTACCCATCAGGAGGTAGCCGATAATCACGTTGCGCGCATCGCGCAGCGCCGTCACGGAGACAACCGCGGGATACCGGGTGCCGTCTTTACGCACTTTGGTCAGTTCGTAGCTGTCCTCGATCCCTCGCGTGGCCTTGAAGACCAGCGCCTCGAAACCGGGAGCGATGGGGGTGGAAAACTCGGCACTCAGGCTCTTGGCGCGCGCGATCACTTCCCGCGGGTCGGAAAGTTCCGCGGGCGTGATCTTATCCATCACTTCGGCCGCCGTGTAGCCCAACATGCGTTCCGCTCCCACGTTGAACAGCTGAATCACGCCTTGCGCGTCGGTGGCGATAATCGAGAAATTGGCGCTGTTGAAGATGGCATTCTGCAGCGCACCGGCCTTGAGCAGTGCGTCCTCCGCTTGCTTGCGGGCGGTGTTGTCGGTGCCGATCAGCAGGTAGCCGATGATCACGTTTTGCGCGTCGCGCAGGGCAGTCACGGAGACGATTGCCGGGAAGCGGCTGCCATCTTTGCGGATGTAGGTCAGCTCATAGATATCTTCGATGCCGCGTGATGCCTTGAATACCAGCGCCTCGAAGCCAGGTGCAATCGGCGTTTCCAGTTCGACGCTGAGGGCTTCCGCGCGCGCGACGATCTCCAGGGGGTCTGAAATGTCGGCCGGCGTGATTTTGTTCATCACTTCGGCGGCGGCATAGCCCAACATGCGCTCAGCGCCGACGTTGAAGATCTGAATGACGCCCTTCGCGTCCGTGGCGATGCTCGAGAAATTGGCGCTGTTGAAGATGGCGTTCTGGAGTGCCCCGGTTTTGAGCAAGGATTCCTGACGCTGGACCTCCGTGATGTCCTCCACCGCTGCGGGTGGCGGATCGATAATCTCGGAACTACGGTCTATTTCAGGCATGGACGACCTTTGCTAAAGTGCGATCTAATCCCGCGCGTCGTGCACCCGCAGACCTCAGGCCCAAAGGATTGCTGAGCTGTCGATGGTCTCGAACCGCCTACACGCTCGCCGGTGCGACGCACTGGCCTCGACGAGAACCCCGTCCGGGGAACTGTCGCATCGGGCCGTGTCCACGCAACTGCGACCCGGACCCACGCGCTGCCTGATGCAGTCGCGTGAATAGTCTGCCGGCTGGTGTCCCGCGACCAACGGCGGCATGGCAGCCTTCCGGCCAGACACCTCCAGTAGAGCACCATACGCACTCCCACCTACGGTGTGAATTCAAGATTGCGTGCGCGTAGGGCAGGTTTTACGCCCTGGACGGGGTCAGCCCGTTCCTTTTCGCGATTGCTTCGCGTTCCAGGCTAATGGCGGACCGTCGGATACGCGATCCCCAGCTGTTCCAGATACGTGTCGTATTTGTCGGGCTGGTAGTAGAGCTTGCGGAGCTCCTCGCGGTACGGCTCCATCTGCTTCTCGTTCAGGAAGAGCGCGGGCTGGTCCTCCGGGCGCAGCAGCGGAATGTACTGGATGTCCTTGGTCTGAACCGTGTTGAAGTAGGTCCAGGCGCTCTTGACCAGCTCGGGTTGCGTGAGCAGGTCGAGCACGGTCAGCGCCATGGCCTTCGCACCGGCGACGACCCCTTTGTGCGCGATCGGCGTCGCCATGGCGATGGCGTTGGCCCAGTTGTGGCCGGGCAGGGAAGGGATATTGGCCGGGTAGCGCAAGGTCACGGTGGGCACGGTCCAGGAGACGTCGCCGATGTCGTCCGAGCCGCCGCCGTTGCGCTTGTCGGCCGGCAGCGGCGACTTCATGTCCGCGATCTTGTCCGGAAGCCCTTTGACCTCCGCTCTGATCTCGGTTTGCAGCGCTTTCGCCAGGGTCTGGTCGGCTTCGGACCATTGCGGCAGACCCACCTGCTTGATATTGGCCAGCATCGCCTCGGCCACGGGTTTGTTGAAGTGCAGCGGCCAGGCCGAGCCGAGTACGCGCGAGGTGAAGGTGGTTCCGGTCATCAGCGTTGCACCGCGCGCCATGTCGTCGCCAATCTTCCACAGATCCAGGATGTGCGGGTAGTCGAGTTCGCGGAAGTAGTACCAGACGCTGGCACGTTGCGGCACCACGTTGGGCTGGTCTCCGCCGTCGCGGATGACGTAGTGCGAGCGCTGCTGGAGCCGCAGATGCTCGCGGCGGAAGTTCCAGCCGACGTCCATCAGTTCCACCGCATCCAGCGCGCTGCGCCCGCGCCAC
>CAIVVT010000188.1 GCA_903909435.1 uncultured Acidobacteriia bacterium
CAACAAAGTCTCGCGGATTCACTCGGGTTGGACGAACTCCGTAGTACCCTGCGTGGGTAATACAAACTCTCGCTGGTAACCCCTTCACTGAAAACCACTTGCACTTGTGCGCGGGCGCCTGGCAGTAAACTCCCGCTAGGTTCCTTCTTCAACTCAAACCCGGCTTGGGCATTGTTCGACATCTTGAAGAGGTGCGGTTGGCAGGACGTTGATCTGGACATAGTGAGTTTCGCTAAAGCTGCGACTGTACTGGACCAGTCACTTAGGGTTCCGGTGGCAGGCTTTGCAGCCATCGTCGAACGCCGGGCGTCGTTCAACTACGCACTACTGGATCGAAAGCCAGCGATTGACATTGTGCGCGGACTGCGCCAGGGCGCGGAGGTACTCATCAGACTTAACGCAGAGGGCAAGATCAGCCTCGTCGTCGAGGGAAGTATCGGCGATCAACAGCCGACCACAGCGGTCCATTCCAACGCAAGCTCGCCTCACAACGGCGGTTGGTCATCATTCGATGCCAACGACGGCTCAAGCGGTGACTGTACCATCCTGGCCAACAGACAAGGAGACATCGACCTAAGGTTGTTTTGCCAACCGACGGGCCAAACGCCCAACCGCCTGACGGCGGAGTATCAGGACTCACGGAACGAATATCTGAATGGCAGCCTCTCGCTGGTCGATCTGGATGACATTGGCAGGGCAGGTAGCGAGGTTCCAGGCATATTCAGAGGGTTGGGGATGCCAAGCGAGTCGCAAGCACGGAGAGTGCTTTCAAAAGAACTTGCGCGCGCCGTTGACGGTAACCTGTTCGCGGAATTCTCCACGACAGTCAAAGGACTCGGGATGCAACCGGGAGACATCATCACGCTGACGAGCGTGGATTACGAACTAACGCTGGCGCCATTCAGAGTGTTGCGCCTAAGCCCAGGATTGAACTTCGAAACGGTGGTGGTGTTGGCGCAGACGCATGAGGATGGTTGGTATGCAGCGGGGATGGCCGTGAGCAGCAGTTCAACGGGATGGCCTTCTGTCGTCGATTCCGGGACACCATTTCCGATTGCGGGATATACCTATAGCGCGGACGGAGGCAATCGATTCGAAATGCGGGAGTCGTCGGCCATGCTGGCGGATGGAGGCGCGAACGAGTTGGTCGTGGCAGGATTCCGTGCTCCACGTCAGAAGGTAGCCCGGCTAGCTGCGCCGGGGATTAGAGAGGCAGCCACATTCGCAGCAGGCGGAACTCTCAAGCCGGGCACAAAGGCGCTGTATTACGCAATCACTGCGTTGGATGAGGGGGGGGCAGAGTCCAGGATCTCCCCGGTGCTTCAAGTGATAACCGGAGCGATGGAAACCGGCTTCAGCGCGACGGTGAATGGAATAGTAGCTCCGACAGGTGCAACCGGGATGCGGGTTTATCGAGGAAACTTCATGTTTGATCTGCTCTATCTGGCGGACATTCCAGCAGACGTCGCCAGTTGGACCGACGAAGGTGGTGATGTATCACCGATGCGTCCGCCAGATCCGAGATACGATCATGCGAACTTCTATTGGCGCCCAGAATTATCGGAGAAACTCACGATCATAGGCCTAGGAGAAAGCACGCTCGCCGTGAAGGACGGCAAGTTCGGGATCGACCAGTTCGCGGGAAGTGCCGTCACCGTGGTTGCCGGGGACGCGAGAGACTGGCAGACCACGATCGCCGCCAACACCGAAAGCGCATTCACGGTAACCGATCCGTTGCCGCGCGCTTTGGATGTGGGAGATTCGATTGTGATCGCGGATCCGAGTTGGAGGTTGGCAGGGAGGTCGTATGGCGACCAGATCACCTGGGAGGCACCGAACCGAGCGGGCCTGACAATTCAGTTCATCGGAAGATCCTGCACCGCGAATGGGATGGAAGCACCAGAAGAACAGTCCTTCCTCGATCGCTACACGATTCAGGGGGGGACGGGAAGCCTGATGGACAGCCGTGTTCCGCCCGCACCGGCTAGTATTGTCGAGGCTCCGTCGGACGGCACAATTGTGATGCGAAGTATCGCCACTGGGTCGCTCACGGGAACGAAAACTGTGAACGAAGGTACCCTCGTGACATACTCGAACGACGAAACATCGAACCGGGAGTCATTCGACTTGTCGATTGGCCTCGCGGCCGACGGTTCAACGCTCGATGCGCTAGGCGTGCAATCGCTCAAGCCAAACACATACGTGCAAGTTGATTCAGAGTTGATCTGCATCAACGAGCCTACCAAAGATGGTTTTGCCAGGTGGATTGACAGGGGGGTTGCCGGTTCAATGGCTGCGTCCCACTCCGCGGGCGCAACCTGCCTCATTCTGGACAGGAATCTGCATATGATTCCGCTGGGAATTGGCTTTTTTGACAACCCCGCGCACGGCGATTTCCAGTACAGGATCTTTTTTCCGAACCGGCGAGTCGCCGGCGCCGAGTTCTACCTGTCAAATACGAGCGGCACCGGGCCCGGACAGCAAATCTGCTTCATCTCGGACGGAAGCCCTGGGTTGCGCACGTTCGAGGGATCAACGCTGATTCTCCAGGCATCCGGCGTGATCTCCATCGAGAGAGACGCCACGAACTCCGTTTTCACCGACCGGGCAAGAATCGTGCGAGACAAGCGCGCTTTCGTCGATTCGGCGCCCTGGGGCGGCGGCATTTCCATGGATGTTACTGCAAACGGAAGGGCAGTCGCTACGCTCAACATCCCGAACGGGGCGACACAGTCGGAGGCGTTCGCTCCCAGCGAGACACTCGCATTCGCTGAACTGACCAAGTTGAACCTCACGGTCACGGGGATTCCCCAGGGGAACGCCACGTTCACGGGAAAGAACTTATCTGTTCAGATCAGAACCTGAGGGACGACGAATCCGCCTGGCGGCGCCGGGTAAGCTATTCTGCGGAGAGTGGTCTACTTGAAACGTTCAGTCCTGCTGTTGCTGCCAGCAGTTTGCTTCGTCTACCTGTCCTTCGCGGTCCAGTCCCTTCAGTCCTCCGCAGTTACTAAGCGGCAAGGATTCGCCGATGTGGCATCCCGCTCTAAATTCGCCTACAAATCCAACAATAGTCTTACCGGCAGAAAGTACTTCCCGCAGCCAATGTGCGGGGGGGTTGCGTTGTTTGATTTTGACAACGACGGGCGGATCGACATCTTCCTTACGAACGGGGCCAAGTTCCCCGAGATGAAGAAAGTGGACCCATCATTTTACAATTGCCTGTTGCACCAGGGGGCGGATGGGACCTTCGAAGACGTCAGCGAGAAGGCGGGGCTGACCGGCGCACGCCTGGACTACAATTTCGGTGTCGCAGTGGGCGACTACGACAACGACGGATACGAGGATCTGTTCGTGTGTAGCGCAGGTAGAAACATCCTGTACCACAACAACGGCGACGGGACGTTCACGGATGTGACGTCGGAAGCGACCATAGGCACTAAGCCGGAAAACACTCTGAGCGTCGCGGCGGCCTGGTTCGATTACGACAACGACGGACTGCTGGATCTCGTCGTATCGAACTACACGTTTTGGACACCAACTCTAGACATTCATTGCGCCATGGGTAGCCGCGACTATTACTGTGATCCACGCAAGTATCCAAGCGTACCGCACAGGCTCTATCACAACCTGGGCCACGGCAGGTTCGCCGATGTGACGGAAAAATCCGGATTTGGCGCGGCGCCGGGCAAGGGGATGGGCATTTCAATCGCGGATTTCAACGATGACGGGTGGATGGACGTGTTCATCGCCAACGACACTGAGCCCAATTCGCTCTTCATGAACAAGGGCAACGGGACGTTCGAAGAGGTTGGTCTACAGATGGGGATCGCGTACAACGACAACGCCCAGACCGGCTCATCAATGGGTTCCGACGCGAAGGATTTTGACAACGACGGAAAAGTGGATATCTTCTACAACAACTTAATCGGACAAATCTGGGCGCTCCTGAAGAATCGGGGCGACCTGTTTCAGTATTACTCTTATGAATCGAAGATCAAGAAACTGAGTGCGCCATTTTCTGGTTGGAGCAACGGTTTCATCGATTATAACAATGACGGATGGAAGGACATCTATTCTGCCAACGGGGATGTAGACGATGTCAACGAAGATTCGCGTCATCATGACACCATGTTCGAGAACGTTAGCGGCAAGAGCTTCATCGATGTCTCCGACGAAATGGGCAAGGACTTCCTCAAGAGGGGCTTTCACCGGGGTTCAGCATTCGGCGATCTCAACAATGATGGTTCGCTTGACATTGTCGTCACTGCCCTCAATGAGCCACCTAGGATTCTGATGAACTCAGCAGATGACGGAAACCACTGGCTGGTGCTCGGTCTTACGGGTCACAGCAGTGCCAGGGATGCCATTGGCGCCAAGGTGAAACTCACAACGGCTAGCGGCCGAATGCTTTACAACCACGTCTCCGTCAGCGTTGGGTTTATGTCCTCCAGCGACAAGCGAGTCCATTTTGGCCTGGGTGCGGAACCCCTTGCCGCATCAATCGAGATTCGATGGCCGAGTGGAATCGTCCAGGTGCTGAAGCACGTGAAGGCGGACCAATTTCTCAAAATTGAAGAACCACCACGGCCGAAGAGTTAGGCCTTACGCATGCCCAGCGCGGCAGACTGGGAATTGGCAGCGTTGCAGTCGCGCACCGTGTCGTCAGCTCACTCGTTCACGGGTTGGATTGCGTGATGCTCGATGGGATGCGCTTTAGAAGCGGAGTCCACAAGGATGCGATGCCCGCTCCCGGCACAATCACGGCATGGATTAGGCACCGTGATAAGCTGACTGGCGTAGTCCTAACGTTCCGCGCCAGGTGTGTGGGCAGCGCCTCATTCCAGCCTCACGAACTCACCCATGAAACTCCAACGATTTAAGGACAACCCGATCCTCTCTCCCCACCCAGGCCACTCGTGGGAGGATCTTGCCATCTTCAACCCGGCCGCCTGGTACGACGAAACAAACCAGGAGGTGAAACTGCTTTACCGCGCAGCCGAGTCCGGACCAGATTACCGCTGTTGGCTCGGTCTGGCCACGAGCAAGGATGGCTATCACTTCGAGCGGGCGGGCGACAAGCCGGCATTCGATCTAAGCGCAGACGGCTTCGACTCCGCCACAATCCAGGATCCGCGAATTACGAAGATGGGCGATTGGTTCTACGTGACCTACGCCTGCAGGCATTTTCCGTTTGGGCAGTTCTGGATCCCTGGCGGGCGCGACCGATATGCCAAACCCGATTGCGGAGTCGAGTTTCCGCATTACCTGCGCACGAATGCTACGTTGACCGGCCTCGCTATGACACGGGATTTCAAGACCTGGATTCGGGCGGGTTGGATCACCGATCCACTGCTCGACGACCGGGACGTCATTCTGTTCCCGGAGAAGATCAACGGGAGATTCATCATGATGCACCGGCCGCTTGAATGGGTGGGCGAAGAATACGGCACGGACCACGCCTGCGCGTGGATCTGCGCCGCCGACGATCTAATGGGTTTTCCTCATGCGGAGAACAGGCTGCTGATCAAGAACAAGCATCCCTGGGAAGCGTTCAAGTTAGGCATCAATACACCTCCTATCCGAACCAGCGAAGGCTGGCTTACCCTCTATCATGCCGTCGGTCCCGACAAGTTCTACCGGCTCGGCGCCCTGCTGCTCGACCTGAAAGATCCAGGTGTGGTGTTGCACCGCACGCCCGACTTTCTGATGGAACCGGAGGCACCTTATGAGTTGGATGGCTTCTATCGAGGTGCGATCTTCCCCTGCGGCACGGTCCTCATTGACGGGACGCTGTTTGTCTACTACGGCGCGGGCGATCAATACTGCGCGCTGGCCACGTGCACGCTAGACCAGTTGATCGACCATCTCTTGTCCTGCCCCGCGTAGTGAGCAAACATGCACCCGATTGACCTCACGATCATTGCGCTCTACCTGCTCCTGATGGCACTGGTCGGCTGGTGGGCGGCCAAGAAGGCGTCACGCAGTGCGGAAGCCTACTTTCTGGCCGGCAAGAGCCTGCCCTGGTGGCTGATCGGCGTGGCTCACGGATCAAGCGGTGTCGATATCACCGGCACGATGTGGTTCGTGATGATGCTTTACATCTATGGTGTCAAGGCGACCTGGTTGCTGTGGGTCTGGCCGTTGTTCAACGTCATCTTTCGCATGATGTATCTCGGCACCTGGGTCCGACGTTCGAACGTGCTCACCGGCGCGGAGTGGATGCGCACTCGCTTTGGGTTCAGCCGCGGCGCCGAATGGGCCTACATCAGCGTCGTGGTTTACGCGATGCTGCACGTCATCGGATTCCTCAGTTACGCTTTTCGCGGGATCGGAGAATTCACGCGGCCCTTCTTCCCCTGGAATGTCCCGGACGAGTGGTATGGCGCCGGCATGCTGGTCATTACCGGCATCTACTGTGTCGTCGGTGGGATGTATAGCGTGGTGATGAACGACCTGATTCAGTTCGTGCTTAAAGTGACGGCAGCGATTGGGATCGTGGTGATCTCGATCATCATGATCAGACCCGAGCAGATCATGGCCAAAGTGCCTCCAGGCTGGGATCAACTGTTCTTCGGCTGGAAGCTGACGCTCGACTGGAGCCACCTGATGCCGCAATTGAACCAGCGCATCTACGGTCCAATCACGTCGGGCGGTGACGGGTATTCGCTGTTCCTGTTCTTCACGGCGATGCTGTTTCTGAAGGGGGCGCTTGTCAGCATGGCGGGACCGACGCCGAACTACGCGATCCAGCATATCCTCTCCACCCGCAGTCCGCGCGAAGCGGCCCTCGAGAACATGGTGATGGCCATGGTCTCACTCGCGCCGCGCTTCCTGCTGATTGCAGGAATTACCACGCTCGGCATTGTCTATTTCAGCCCAGAACTGGCGCTGATGGGCCCGAAGGTGAATTTCGAGAAGATCCTGCCTAACGTATTGAACAAGCACGTGCCCGTCGGACTGAAGGGCGTTCTCATCGCCGCGCTGCTGGCTGCCTTCATGAGTACTTTCGTCTCCACCGTGAATTCCGGGGCCGCCTACGTCGTTAACGACATCTACAAGCGCTACATCAACCCGAACGCACCAGCGCGACGACTGGTGGTCCTGGCCTGGGCTACGTCCAGCGCGGTCGTCATCCTGGGTATTTTGTTCGGACTGGTAACCAAGTCGGTGCACGGGGTGACGGAGTGGATCGTGTCGGCTCTGGTTCCGGCATTTGTCGCCCCCAACGTCCTCAAGTGGCACTGGTGGCGTTTCAACGGCTACGGCTTCTTTGCCGGGATGGTAGCGGGCACCGCGGCCGCCGTGTTGAAAGTATTCATCACCATGCACCCGGTCTTCGCGTTCCTGCTGATCCTGCTGGTCAGTTTCGCTGCGTCCATCGCCGTCTGCCTGCTCACCGAACCGGAGAGCGAGGAAGTGCTGACAAGCTTTTACATCCATGTACGTCCGTGGGGCTGGTGGGATCCGGTCTACCGCAAGTGCCTCGCGGACGATCCATCTTTCCAGCCAAACCGGGACTTCAAACGGGACATGTTCAACATTGCGGTGGGTCTGGTGTGGCAGACCAGCCTGGTAACCGCACCCATCTACCTCGCCATCCAACATTGGAAAGAAATGTGGGTTTCGCTGGCGGTGTGCGCAGTAACATCAACGATTCTGAAGTTTTCGTGGTACGACCGGCTCGGGCCGGGGCAGATGTACATGACAAAAGACGGGGAAGCGGAGCAACCTGCGGGGATATTCGAAGCCGCGCACTAGCCCATCCGGCGTGATCGACGGGCCGCTTGCCAACCGACGCGAGGGATGGTCAAGAACGGACGCGACGAATGTATAAACCCGGCAAGGTTCGCCTAGAACAGGCTTCACCCAAACCAATAAAACCCAATTGCGAATTCGCCGGTCCGCATCAGCCGGAAGCTTGCCCGCCGATGCCGGTGGTACTCCGCGGCATCGGCGCGATTTGCGTTAGCGCTTCCGGCGCAGAACCAGGGCTCCCAGACTAAGTCCTGTCCCGAGCAAAAGCAGCGAGGCCGGTTCTGGAATAGGCGGTGTACCGGCTCCGTAGGAGAAGTTGTCGACCGCTACCCAGTTGCTGACCGTCGGCCCGAAGGAGATGCCTTCGATGGTCTCTCCGGCACCAGCGACGATGCCGAAGAAGACAGCATTTGGATACGTGTATTGCACATTCCAAAGCTGCCACGTTCCATTGATGTCCACGTTGACCTGGAGCGTATCGTCGATCGATATGTTTGCAATGTCGGCCCCTACCGCCGTGGTAGAGGGGTTGACCATACCCCGGATCGTGGTCATCCAGTGGTTTCCGACGAGAGCCGCACCAATTGGCGTGTAACTACCCGGGCTGGAGACCCACAATGCTCCGCCGTCAGGGCTGCCAGGAACGTCAAATGTGACGTCCCCCAGCGTCAGGGTCGCAAACTGCTGGCCTGCAAGGCTATCGAAATCGATAGTCGTGATTCCCGAGACCTGGCTTGCCCAGGTCGCTCGGTCTGTGTAAACCGTCGCCGCTGGTGCACTGACTCCACAGGTCAGCAGCAGAACGGCGACTACGAAAAAGACGCCGAAATATCTCATTCCTCTCCTCCATATCCTGCCTTAGCGAATCGTGTGTTCGCCGGCATACCACTCAGCCTGCCCTTTCAGCGGATCAAATGACTCCTCCCGCCTTCGTAGGTTGCTCTGACGAGACGGAGCTTTACCCAGGATCCCGCTTTACCATCCTGGCGAGCACGATTATATACCTGAAACAAGTATTCTGAGCCGATTATCTTCAAACTAAGGGCCAGCAAATGACGTCTACAGTCGCACACAAACTTGCAGTCCAAGTGAAGATCCTCAATGTCCTTAGCGGGTGAATTGATTATGGAAGTGGCCATTTCGTTGTGATCGGATATGCCCGTCCGCGCGATTGATCGGGCACTCCCCCATTCGACCTCGACTTCCGGGCGGCGTGTTCCAGATCACAATGAATCTGGCCTGGCAAATGAGCCCGGCCCGGTCAGATCTACGTCAACCAAGCATGGGAAGGGCGCAAAAACAAGTGAGGATGCTGCCAGACGTGCCCTTGAAGTGGAACTGGAAGGTCAAACCGCGGCGGCCCAGTCAGGTGAGCAAAATGCCCCCAATTCTGGCAAAGGGTACAATAGAGTGAATGACTAAAGCTCAACTCATAGATGCCCTCTCGCAACGCCTCGGCCAGACGAAGCAGGAAAGCGAACGAGCACTCGACGCGGTGCTCGATACGGCGAAGGCGGCGCTTCAGCAGGGAGAGAAACTCGACCTGCGCGGCTTCGGCACTTTTAAGCTGCGCGAATCTAAGGCCCGCCAGGCGCGCAATCCGCGGACGGGTGAGACCGTCGCAGTGCCAGCCAAGAAGGTGGCCACGTTCAAACCGAGCAAAGAGTTGTCTGCTTTGCTCAACCCCGAATCCTCCGCGTCCTGAGATCCGCTTGATAGCAGGAGCGCCCGACTAGTGCGGCTCTCAGGAGCCGCGCCGGTGTTCTAGCGTAGCACTCCTGGTGGGCTGAGTTTCCCAGTTTGCTGCTTTACACGCCCGCTCTAGCTCAACTTAATCGGCCTGCCATCCGCTAAATCCCTCAACCCTCACAACCAATCGCTCACAAAGCGGTACAGTATTCAAAAGATGGCCTTCCCAGGGAATGGTGCTAATCACTCCGCGCCCCTTCACGGAACTGTCCGCAAGCATGCGCGCACACTGACCCAAATCGCATTTGCACTTTCCATCCTCCTGCGCTTCCCGATCTCCGGCGGCGCTCAAACGGCGGTCGACTTCAATCGCGATATCGCACCCGTGCTGCGCCTCTCGTGCGCCAAGTGCCACTCCGCAGATGCGGCGATGGGGAAACTGAAACTGGGTACCGAAGCCGAGCTCCTGCAGGGCGGTGTTTCCGGCCCGGCGATCATCCCCGGCAACAGCGGGTCAAGCCTGCTGGTGAGACGTCTGCTTGGCGCCACCGATGCGCCCCGCATGCCGCTGGCCGCCGATCCTCTGCCCGCGGACAAGTTGGCCCTGATCCGTGCGTGGATCGACAGGAGTGGCCCCGCCAGGGCTAGTAACGCCTCGGCAACTCCCGTAGAGGAAAGAGCCGCGGCACAAGCGCCTGCCGCCAATGCCTCTGCGCTCTTCGGCACGCAGGTTCGCCCCATCCTGGCCGCCCGCTGCTACACCTGCCACGGCCCAAACGTCCAGCAGAGCGGGCTCAGGCTCGACTCCCTCGCGAGCATCCTCGCCGGGGGCGACTCGGGCAAGATCTTGAAGCCCGGCAACGCGGACATGAGCCGCCTGGTGCGCAGGTTGGAGGCGCGTGAACGGCCGCAGATGCCCTACGGCGGACCGCCGTTATCCAAAGACCAGATCACCTTGATTCGCCAGTGGATCGACTCTGGGGCGGCCGGTCCTGACTCGACTGCACCCGTCGCTCAGGATCAGCGGCTCAAACATTGGGCCTACCGAAAGCCCGTGCGTCCTGAGGTTCCAGTAGTACAAAACGGGGGATGGAGCCGAAACTCGATCGACCGCTTTATCCTTCTCCGGCTGGAGAGCGAAGGTCTTGCACCATCTGCCGAGGCCGGTAAGCCCACGCTATTGAGGCGTGTGTTCCTGGATCTCACCGGGCTGCCGCCAACTCCGCAGGATCTGGACGCATTCCTTGCCGACCAGACACCGGATGCCTATGAGCGCGTTGTCGATCGCCTGCTCGCCTCGCCGCGGTATGGTGAGCGCTGGGCGCGCCCATGGCTCGATCTCGCTCGTTTCGCCGACACCAATGGCTACGAAAAGGACGGCCGTCGCACGGCCTGGGAGTATCGCGACTGGGTCATTCGCGCGTTCAACCAGGACATGTCGTTCAGGCAGTTCACGATAGAGCAGATTGCCGGCGACATGCTGCCGCACCCGGCGCAGGATCAGTTGGTTGCCTCGGGCTTCCATCGCAACACGATGCTGAACCAGGAGGGTGGCGTCGATCCCGAGGAATACTACTGGTACGAACTCGTAGATCGCGCGAACACTACGGCTTCGGTGTGGCTCGGCTCCACTCTGGGCTGCGCGCAATGTCACAACCACAAGTTCGATCCATTCACACAGAAGGACTACTATCGATTTCTCGCGTTCTTCGCCAGCAGCCACTACGATGTGGTCGGCGACCCAAACGGGCGCTACGCCCAGGAAGCCCAGCTCGAACTCCCCACCTCGGAGCAGACCGCCACGGTGAAGGCCCTGCGCGCGGAAATCGCGAAGGTCCATGAGGTCCTCTCGACCACAACCCCGCAGTTGGCCCAGGCTCAACATGCTTGGGAGGCCGAACTCCAGGACAGGGAAAAACAATGGACGTCGCTGCTTCCCGGCGGGTTCGAGTCTGCTGGCGGTGCCGAACTCAAGTTGCAGCCGGACGGATCGCTGCTCGCGATCGGCAAGAACCCCCAGGCCGACACCTACACGCTTGAGGCCAGGACGGATCGTGTGGGAATCACTGGCTTTCGCCTAGAGGTCCTACCCGATCCCAGCCTTCCGCACGGCGGCCCAGGACGCGATCCGGAAGGCAATTTCTTCTTGAGCGATTTCGAAGTGGAGGCAGAGGCTGCTGCCACGCCGGCCGTGAAATCCCGAGTGGTGTTCAAGGCAGCCGAGGCCGACGAATCGCAGGATGGCTACCACGTCAGTGCGCTGCTGAAGAAGGACTCTGGCTTGCACGGCTGGGCCATCGACACTTCGCCGGCTCCGGTTCCTCTCCACCGCCAGGCCGTGCTCATCCCTGAGCAGTTGCTCGGGTTTGAAGGCGGCACCATCTTCACCATCCGGCTCAAGCACAACATGCGGCATTCGTCCCGCAATCTTGGCCGCTTCCGGTTGTCGGTGACCACCGCGGCAGACCCGGCGTTTACCGTGAGGTTAACCGCGCGGCTCCGGCCATTGCTCGGTACTCCGGACGGCAATCGGACGGCCGAACAACGGGAGCAGATCGCAGCGGCATACCGCAATATCGCGCCGCTTCTGGAGCCTGCCCGCCAGGAACTCGCCCGTTTGGAGAAGTCTCTGCGGGATGCCGGCGTCGCGACCGCGATGATCATGCGCGAAGAGCCGGGCTACGCGCGTCCAGCGACTTTCGTTCGCGAGCGCGGCAGTTTCCTCAGCAAAGGCGACCGGGTCTTCGCTGATGTGCCGGGCGCCCTGCACCCGCTACCCGGCAACGTCATGCCCAATCGGCTCGGTCTGGCCGAGTGGCTGGTGAGCGAGGACAATCCGCTCACCGCACGCGTCACAGTGAATCGCTTTTGGGAGACCATATTTGGTCGCGGTATTGTCGAGACCAGCGAGGACTTCGGCACCCAGGGCGAAGCGCCGTCCCATCCGGAACTACTCGATTGGCTCGCCACAGAATTCATGAGCAAAGGCTGGAGCGTCAAGGGCATCCTGCGCGAAATCGTGACCTCGTCCACTTATCGCCAGTCGTCCCGGGTCACCCCGGAACTGTTCGCTAAGGACCCCTACAACCGGCTCTACGCGCGCGGCCCGCGCTTCCGGGTGGAAGCCGAAGTAGTACACGACCTGACGCTCTCCGCGAGTGGTTTGTTGAGTTCGAAGATGTACGGGCCAAGCGTCTTCCCTTATCAGCCTGAGGGCATCTGGGATGTCCCCTACAGCGACGACAAGTGGGTGCCCAGTCAGGGGGAGGATAGCCATCGCAGGGCCGTCTACACCTTCGTGCGCCGCAGCGCGCCCTATCCCAGCCTGGTGACCTTCGACTCGCCCAGCCGCGAGTTCTGCACCGTCCGGCGTGTGCGCACGAACACACCGCTGCAAGCTCTGACCACACTCAACGACCCGTTCTTCTTCGACGCTGCGCGCGAACTGGCAAAGCGCGTCTGGACCGAGGGAGGCGGGGATGACCTGAAGCGTGCAGTCTACGGATTCAGGCTTTGCACCTCGCGGGAGCCCGCGCCCGGCGAGTCGCAGCGCATTGTCGAGTTCTATCTGCAGCAGCTGCGCCACTATCGCGAGAATCCGGTCGAAGCGCGGCAGACCATCCAAGCCAGGGACGCGAGCGTCCCGAACGCGCCCGAGCTCGCCGCCTGGACAATGGTGTCAAACGTACTTCTGAACATGGACGAGACGGTCACCAAGGAATAGCGATATGCAGCAGTCTCCCCACCGTCACGGCCAAGCTGGACTTCGAACGGCCACGCGCCGCCACTTCTTCGCTCAATCCGGGTTCGGCATAGGCGCCGCCGCCCTGGCCCAGCTTTTGAATCAACCGCTGAGTGCCTCCGAACCCGCTGGCACGTCCGTCAACCCGCTGGCGTCCAAGCCGCCCATGTTCGCGCCCAAGGCCAGGAGTGTGATTTACCTCTTCATGGCGGGCGCGCCGTCGCAGCTGGACTTGCTCGACTTCAAGCCCGTCCTGCAGAAATACGACGGGCAGAACGTGCCGGCGGAACTGACGAAAGGCGAGCGCTTCGCCTTTATCAAGGGCGCGCCCAAGCTGCTAGGTTCGCCCTACGAGTTCAAACGCTGCGGCCAGTCGGGCGCGGAGATCTCGGAATTGCTGCCGCACCTGCAGGAAGTCGCGGACGACATCGCGATTCTCCGCACGGTTCACACCACGCAGTTCAACCACGCCCCCGCCCAGATCTTCATGAACACGGGCTTCCAGATCATCGGCCGTCCGAGTATGGGAGCCTGGGCGACGTACGGACTCGGCAGCGAGTCCAGCGATCTGCCGGGCTTCGTGGTCCTGATCTCCGGTGAGAACCAGCCCGACGGTGGCAAAGCCTGCTGGGGCAGCGGGTTCCTGCCGACCGTGTATCAGGGCGTGGAGTTCCGCTCGCAGGGCGACCCGGTACTTTTCCTAACCAATCCGGAGGGCGTATCGCCCGCAGCCCGGCGCCAGTCGCTCGACCTGCTCAAGAGTCTCAACGAGACCCACCTGGCCAGTAACGGGGACCCCGAGATTGCCACTCGGATCGCGTCCTACGAACTTGCCTACCGGATGCAGTCCAGCGTGCCCAGCCTGATCAACATCGCTGACGAGCCAGCTTCGATACAAGCCATGTATGGCACTGAGCCCGGCAAAAAGTCCTTCGCCAACAACTGCCTGCTGGCGCGCAGGCTGGTGGAGCGCGGAACGCGCTTCGTGCAACTCTACCACCGCGGCTGGGACAACCATGGCACCTCAAGCCATGACGACATCATTACCCGTCTGCCCAGCGTGTGCCAGGAGATCGATCGCGCCGCCGCTGCCCTCATCAAGGATCTGAAACAGCGGGGTCTGTTGGACACCACCCTGGTTGTGTGGGGCGGCGAGTTCGGCCGGACGCCGATGAACGAAGCGCGCAACAACTCCAAATTCCTGGGCCGCGACCACCACCCGCGGGCCTTCAGCATGTGGATGGCCGGCGGCGGCATCAAGCCCGGCATCACGCTCGGCGAGACCGACGAATTGGGCTACAACCCGGCCGTTGACCCCGTGGACGTCCACGACCTGCATGCGACGCTCCTCAACCGGATGGGCGTCGATCACACCCGGTTGACCTACCGGTTCCAGGGCCGCGACTTCCGCCTGACCGACGTCTCCGGGAGTCTGCTGTCGAAGCTGGTAGTCTGACCGCTCGCCCCGGGTACCGCATTCGCTGCACCGCGCCCCCTGCCGAAGTGGCACAATCGGCCCAAAACAGATAAAAAGAGGCTGGATACTTATGTGCAGATCCTGCTATCATGCCTTGTACACGACTGGCATAAACGGCACCGTGATAGTGCAAGTGGGGCCGAACCTGCACGGCGAGTGTCAGGGCGTGTCTAGAACCGAGACAGGACTGCGGAGGATGATTATGGGGGATAGGAACTCAGTGGCCAGGGCTGGAGCAGTGCGATTCAGATCGAATTCCCGGCCGCTCGCAGTATTAGTGCTGCTGCTTGCGGCCCACTCTGGCCGCGCGGAAGCGGTGGTGGTTCACACCGCTCAGCAAATGGGCGTGCTCCAGCGCGTGACGGGTAGCGTCTCGATTGAGGGCGCCTCCGTCCTCCCCGGAGCTACTGTGATGTCAGGGGACGTCATGGCGACGGGCGCCAATTCGACCGCGCGGTTGTTGCTCCGCTCTGGTGAGTGGGCGAGCGTTCGCCCCGACAGCCAGCTCCTGGTGTCCCCGGGAACGCAATCGCCGAACGTTGAATTGCGCCGCGGCAGTGTGCTGGTCGGAAGGCAATCCACCGATGAGATGCGGATCGATTTCCCCGGCGCCTGGATTCTAGTCAAGGGCAGCAGTTCCGCTGGTGCACTTTGTGAAGTGGAATCCACTGGGACTTCCTCGCAAGTTACGCTGATCGCGGGACTCGCCGAAATTCACGCCGCCGGAGATCCCGTGCTGCTGCATCCCGGCCAACTGGCGCGCCTCGACCTCGGAAGCGCCGCGCTCCCGCAAAGTGCCGCGCCCGCCGGTGGGGTCCATGCCGGTTCGGTGACGCGTCAAATTCCGGATGGCAGCGTTCAACGGGGCGGCCAGGAGAAACCGCTGGTCCTGCACGATCCCGTCGAATGGAATGACGTCGTCCACACCCTCGGCAAAGGCCGGCTGGAAATCAAGCTGGTGGATGGGTCCGTGTTGACCGTCGGCGCACGGTCCGAGATGAAGGTATTGAAGCACGACGCCCAGGCTCAGGTGACTCAAATTGAATTGCTCGGGGGGCAGGTGCGCGCGAACGTCGCCAAGATCACGAAGAGCGGCGGCAAGTTCGAAGTGCGCACCAAGACCGCCGTCATCGGCGTGGTAGGAACAACTTTCCTGGCGGACGTTGTGGGCACGACCACCCGCGTCTGCGGCGTGGAGGGCGTCACCGAGGTGATCAGCGCGACGCTGCCCGGCGCTGCCCCGGTTTACCTGCACAAGGGTCAATGCACCATCGTCGCGCTGGGTAGCGCCCCAACGCCACCGGCCAACATGCCGGAATTGCTGAACGAGTTGATGAACGGCACGAACATGAACATCGCAGGCGCCGTGGGAGGAGCCGGCGCGGTGCACACCGCCGCAACCCTCGGAGGCGTTAAGCTCGCCACCATTATCACGATTGCCGCAGTCACTGGCGGAACGGTCGGCGGGCTCTTCGCGGCGGGCGTCATAGGTGGTTCATCGGGGACGAAGAACCTCTCAGTCCCATAGCACACTCGCGATTCGCGAGTTGTGGCTAGGGCTGGAACATCGCGATGCCGAACCTTCATTCCGTAGAGCGGCGAACGGCGCACTGGGCTCGGACCGTGCGTCGTTTTCGCGCGCCTCTGCTGATTGGGCTGGTGGTTTGTGTCTCCAGTCTGACGCTGTACGTGTTGACCTGGCTCGTTCCCGGCAGCGCTCCCGGATTGCGTCTGTTGCGGGAGTTGGAAGCGCGGACTCTCGACCTGCGGTTCCGGTTGCGGGGGCCGCGCAAGCCTTCTCCGTCGATCGTGATCGTAGCCATCGACCAGAAGAGCGAAGACGTGCTGGGGCGCTGGCCATTTCCGCGCACGGTGTTTGCCCAGACACTGGACTTCTTGCGCCAGTCGAACGCGCGGGTGGTTGCATTCGACGTCGCCTTCCCCGAGCCCGACGAGAACTCCGCGCTCAAAGCCCTGCGCGAGTTGAAGCGCAGCGCTGCGGCCGCCGGCCTCGACAAATCCAACGCCCCGTTCGCCGCCCAGATCGAACGGCTGGAATCCGACGCCGATAACGACCGTAAGCTGAGTGAGGCCATCTCCCGCTTTGGCAACGTCATTCTCGGCTATTTCTACCTTTTCGACCGCGCCGAGGCGCAAAGTCAGGACCCCAAAGCGCTTGCCGACTTCGTCAACTTCCTTTCCTTCCAGGCCTACCCGCGCGTCGTGCAGCCCCGCAAAGGTGTGGATTTTGACGGACTGGACGCAGTCGGTTTGTCCCCGAGCCTTGCTCTCTTTGCCGAAAACGCGAAGAACTTCGGTTTCTACAACGTGCTGCCTGACAGCGACGGCATCGTGCGCGGCGAACCCGTGGTGATCCGCTACCAGGGCAGCTACTATCCTTCCCTCGATATTGCGACCGCCCTCGCCTGGACCAACGAACCGCTCGACAAAGTTTCCATCGTTTTCAACGCCAACAGCCTGTTGCGCGTGGAGCTTGGCTCCACCACCGTGCCCACCAACCCCGAGGGCATGGTCAGCATCGATTTCCACGGGCCGGCCGGCACGTATCCGGTCTATTCCATCGCCGACGTGGTGCAGCGGAAAGCCCCCCCGGCGGCATTCCGCGACCGCATCGTCCTGATCGGCCCCACCGCCACGGGCATCGCCGATACGCGTCCTACTCCGTTCGACAACGTCGCCTTCCCAGGCGTCGAGGTCCACGCCAATTTTATAGACAATCTCCTGTCGGGTTCCTTCATCCGGCGAGGGTTGACCGAGAACCTCGTGGATATGCTGTTCCTGGTGCTCTTCAGCTTGCCGGTCGGCCTGGGAGTAGGCATACTGCGTCCGCTCCGTTCGGCCATTGTGCTGCCCGCGGTCGTCCTGTCGTTTCTGACTTTCGCCCAGTTTGAGTTCTCGGCGCACGGCCTTTGGTTCGCCGTCTTCCTGCCCATGGCGACTTTATTCGGCACCTACTCAGCCGTCGTTACCTACAGCTTCTTCTTCGAGGAGCGCGAGAAGAAGCTGGTTCGGGGAGCATTCCAGCAGTACATGGCGCCGGAAGTGATCTCTCAGGTGCTCGACCGGCCGGAGCTGCTCAGACTGGGTGGCGAAGAGAAGCAACTGACCGCCATGTTCGTCGATATCCGGGGATTCACCACGCTCTCGGAAGGCCTCACGCCGGCAGCTCTGGTCGATGTACTGAATGAGTATTTCTCGGAAATGACCGAGGTCATATTCAAACATCAGGGCACGCTCGACAAGTACATCGGCGATGCCATCATGGCCTTCTGGGGCGCGCCTCTGCATGTCCCGGACCACGCCGCACGGGCGTGCAGCGCCGCGCTGGAGATGTCGGCCGTTCTCGAGCGCCTCCAGGAGAGTTGGCGGCAGCAGGGCCGTCCACGGATCGACATAGGTATTGGGATTAACACCGGGCCGATGCTGGTCGGGAACATGGGCTCGAAACGGCGTTTCAACTACACGATCATGGGCGATAGCGTGAACCTCGCCTCGCGCCTCGAGGGCGTGACGAAAACCTTCGGGACGCGCATTATAGTCAGCGACTCCACGCGCGCCGAAGCCGTTGCCAGCACCACCGTCCGGGAGTTGGACATGATCCGGGTCAAGGGCAAGACCAGGCCCGTGACCATCTTCGAGTTGCTGGGCGAGGCTGACTCCGCTGCGCAGTATCAGGATCTGACCGGGCGTTTTGCCGCGGCACTGCGGTCTTACCGCGACGGCCAATGGGACAACGCGCTGACGGCGTTCCAGTCTCTGCAAAACGACTACCCGAAAGACGGGCCCACGCGCACCTTCATCGAGCGCTGCAGTACGCTGCTCCAGGAACCACCTGCGGAAGTCTGGGACGGCGTGTTCGTAATGCGCAGCAAGTAATCCGGCCGCGGCGAAGACCCGTTCGCGTCAACCGTAGATCCGCTGCGTGGGCGGGCTCCAGGGGGTGGAAGCGGGAGGAGTCCCCGCGCTTCGCGCAGCTACCCCGATGGAATCCCGAGCCGCGGAGAAATGCCGTTGCGCCCGCCGCACCCTGAACGGTTCCGTGCCGCTGCGGTACTTAAGAATGCCGGCGTTCCGCCAGGCTGCGGCAGAACCCCGCTCTCGCGCTTTCGTTGGACCTCTTATTCCTGGCCCAGCCAGCGCGAGCTGATCTGTCCGAAAGCGTCCACGCGGCGATCGCGGAAGAACGGCCAATTGCGCCGGACCTCTTCCGAGTGTGCCGGGTCGCATTCCACCACCAGAATCTCCTCGCGGTCCTGCGATGCCTCGGCCACTACCACTCCGAACGGGTCGGAGACGAACGAATGGCCCCAAAACTCAAGTTCGTCGCCCGGTTCGCCCTCGAATCCAACGCGATTCACCGCCGCCACGTAAATGCCATTGGCGATGGCGTGCGAGCGCTGAATGGTCTGCCAGGCCGCCAACTGCGCCGCGCCGTGCTGCGCCTTCTCGTACGGGTGCCAGCCGATGGCCGTGGGGTAAAACAATACGTCGGCGCCCTGCAGGGCCGTCAACCGCGCAGCTTCGGGGTACCACTGGTCCCAGCACACCAGCACGCCGATGCGCCCGTACGCCGTATCGAAGTTCTTGAACCCCAGATCGCCCGGCGTGAAATAGAACTTCTCGTAGTACAGCGGGTCGTCCGGAATGTGCATCTTGCGGTACAGTCCCAACAGCGCGCCGTCGGCATTCAGCACCGCCGCCGTGTTGTGGTACAGCCCGGCGGCGCGCCGCTCGAACAGGCTCGCCACGACCACCGTCCCCGTCTCCTTTGCGATGCGGCCGATCACTGCGGTGGACTCGCCTGGAATCGGCTCGGCCAGATCGAACAGGCTGGCGTCTTCCCTGCGACAGAAATACTGCGAGCGAAAAAGCTCCTGCAGGCAGACGACTTGTGCGCCTTGCACCGCAGCTTCGCGGATACGCGCAACCGCCTTGTCTAGATTCTCCTGGAAATCGGTGGAACAGGCCGTTTGAACGAGGCCAATCCGGAACTTCGAGCGCATAGAACGATTGTTCCACAGCCCCTGCAGTCATGCTTCCGGACGTGACCACGAGTGTCCACGCTGTACGGGCAATCGCGCGCCGCAAGCCCGGGGAAGCTCAGCGCGAGGCCGTCGGCGTTGCCGGTTGACCCAGCAACAGCACGGTCGAGCGTGGACCCACCCCGTAGCCCCGCTGGTTCGCCAGAGCCAGCTCGCTGCCTGCCTCCGCAATGTCGTCCGGTGAATCGTAACTGGTGTCCACCACACGCACCCAGCGCCATTCCGGCACCACCGGCAGTTCGAACACGTGGGGCTCCCAATGCGCGTTGGAGATCAGGTAGACGTGCTCGTGTTTCCCGTCCGGCCTGCCGTGCAGGTGCATCCCGAGCGAGTGCGATCCGGCCGACCAGTCTGGCTGGTGCAGCCCGACCCCGTGCCACTCCACCCACGGCCGTCCCTGGACCTCGCCCGACGACGTGAACGTGCCGCGCCGCAGAATCGGGTGGTCCAGCCTGAAGCGGATCAAAGTCCGGAAGAAGCGCAGCAGCCCGGCATTCCGCTCCGCCAACGTCCAATCGAACCAACTGACCTCGCTGTCCTGGCAGTAGGCGTTGTTGTTGCCGCCCTGGGTCCGTCCGACCTCGTCGCCCGCCAGCAGCATCGGGACCCCGTGCGACACCATCAGCAGAGTGGCGAAGTTGCGCACCTGGCGCGAGCGCAAGGCCAGGATCTCGGGATCGTCGGTTGGGCCTTCCACACCGCAGTTCCAGGACAGATTCTCGTTCGATCCGTCCCGGCCGTCCTCGCCGTTGGCCTGGTTGTGCTTCTCGTTGTAGGCGACCATGTCGGCCAGCGGAAAGCCGTCGTGGCAGGTAATGAAATTGATGCTGTGCCAGGGCTCCCGGTCGTTCTGCATGTACAGATCCGCGCTGCCTACCAGTCGCGTGGCCAGCGCGGAAACCATGTCCCCGTCGCCCCGTACGTAACGGCGCAAGTCGTCGCGGTACTTGCCGTTCCATTCGGCCCAGCGGCCCCAGGCCGGGAAGGTGCCCACCTGATACAGACCGGCCGCATCCCAGGCTTCGGCGATCAATTTGGTTTGCGCCAGCACCGGGTCGTAGGCCAGATGCTCCAGCAAGGGCGGGTTGGCCAGCACCGTACCATCCTGGCCCCGGCCCAGAATGGACGCCAGATCGAAGCGGAAGCCGTCCACGTGCATCTCAGTAACCCAATAGCGCAGCGCCTCTGCCACCAGGTCGCGCACCACCGGATGGTTGCAGTTCAGCGTATTGCCGCAACCCGAGTAATTCAGATACTGGCCGGTCGTCCGGTTCAGCATGTAGTACGTCGGATTGTCGATGCCGCGGAACGAGTGCGTCGGACCCTTCTCGTCGCCTTCCGCCGTGTGGTTGAACACCACGTCGAGGATGACCTCGATGCCAGCCGCGTGCAGTTGCTTGACCAGCGACTTGAACTCCCGCACCGGTCCGGAGTCGCCCGGCGTCGAAGAATAGGCCGCGTTGGGCACGAAGAACGAAATCGGGTTGTAGCCCCAGAAGTCGTACAACCGCGCTCCGGTCGTGGGGTCCGTCAGGAAGTTGCCGCACTCCTCAAACTCGTAGATCGGCAGCAGTTCGACGGCCGTTACGCCCAGCGATTGCAGGTAGGGGATCTTCTCTATCAGCGCCGCAAACGTACCCGGTTTCTCCACTCCCGACGAGCGGTGCCGCGTGAAGCCGCGCACGTGCATCTCGTAGATCACGCTGTCCGCCAGCGGTATGTTCAACGGCTGGTCGAAGCCCCAGTCGAAGCGGCTGTCGATCACCGCGCAGGCGCGCGGCGGTCGCTGAGTGCCCGGGACGCCCCAGGCCGCACGCTCGGAAAGTGCGCGGGCATACGGATCGAGCAGCGTCGTAGTCTCGTCGAAACGGTAGATCAGAGGGTTCTCGTTGGGCGTCCGGTCCATCCGGAACGCATAGTGGATGCCCGGGTTGAGCCCTTGCAGAAAGGCGTGCCACACGTCGCCCGTGCGGTTGATGCGCGGGTCGAGCGGGAATTCCACCAGCGATTCCCGGTCCCCCGGGTAGAACAGCACCAGCGTCACCGCGGTCGCATCTTTGGAAAAGATCGAGAAATTGACTCCGCCGCGGCGCACGCTCGCCCCGAATGGGATCGGAGAGCCCCGGTTGATCTCGAAATCGGGAGTCAACATCGAGAGCAACTCTTCACGCGCGTTAGTCACAATCGATATTGCCGCACTCGGGGACGGCGCCTGTCAATCCCGTTGACCGGTTCGGTCACTGTCCGGGGACGAGATGAGGCACTCCGGCCGGGTCCAGTTCGACCCCGTATTTCTCGAGCTTCGGAGCCGCATCCGCACTGAAAGTCAGCCGCACGATCCAACCCTTCCAAACCGGCGGGTCGGTCGGAAAATAGTCGAACAGGAAGTTGCCGAGGCTGTAGACCACCGGACGGCCCTTGTACCAGTCGATGGTCTGGGTGACGTGCGGGTGCGCCCCGATAATCGCATCGGCTCCGGCATCGATCAGGTGGCGGGCCAGGGCCTGCTGTTCGGGGAGGGGCGTCTCCTCCAGCTCCTCGCCCCAATGCAGGAACAGCACTACGCTGTCGGCCTGCCGGCGCGCAACTTGAATGTCCCGTATGGCGTCCTGCTCCACCAGCCAGGCTGTGCCGGGCGCGTTGCGGCGGGCGGCAAAGCTGCGCGGCGGGAAGTTGTTGTAGCCCAGGAAGGCGATGCGCCTGCCGTTGGCGGCTAGTACCAGCGGGCGGTGCGCCTCCCGCTCGTTGGCGCCGCCGCCGAACCAGGGCAGGCCCGTTTCCTGGAGCAGCGTGAGTTCGTCCGCGAAGCCCGCCTTGCCCCAGTCGCCGGAGTGGTTGTTGGCGAGCGAGACCGCGGAGAAGTACTTCTTCAGCAGCGGCAGCGCGCTCTTCGGGCCTTTGAAGGTGTAGGGCTTGTCGACGGCATGCCCGTCACGCGTGATCGCGCATTCCAGATTCCCGATGGTCAGGTCCGCGTCGCGCAGGATCGACGCCACGGGCGCGAACGGATCGCCGCCATTGGTGACGATGTGGCCCGGCCCGCCGTCCAGCATGATGTCGCCAACGAACACCACCCTGGCCGTGCCTGGCGGGTCCACCGCCAGCAGCGGCAAGGAGGGGCAAACCAGCGCGCAAACGGACGCGATTCTGAGCAGCAGCATGAACCGTTAGCATAGCCCGGCGCGTGCCGCTGTGTGCAGCGCGGTGGTACTACTGGCCCAGCACCGGCAGCGGCGATGCCTCGATGCCGGGCTCGGCCAGCTCCGGCATGGGCTTGCCCTGGAACAGGCCGCGGGCGGCTTTAGCGAAGAAGCGCGCCGACTTGCTGGCGCTCTTGCGCCGGGCGCTGTCGGTGGCGATGCCCGTATTCGCGTACATCGCGCGATACAGCTTGGAGATCAGGATGAAGGCCAGACGCGCCTTCAGCGACTTGACGCAATCGGCGCGCTTCCAGATTTCCTTGAAACTGTAGAAGCGGTCCCACACCCCTTGCGTGCGGACCCGGATCTCTTCCTGGCTCATCGTGCTGTGAGTGGCCCAGAGCCGGGGGCGGCGGTGCCAGGGCAGACGCCAGTAGCGCGTGATGGGCACGCCGTCGATCGACGGTACCTCACCCGCCACGGCCAGTTCTTTTTCCCAGCGCTCGAAATCCACGGTGCCCGGATAGGGGGTCATGGTCACAAACTGGGCGAACGTCAGTTTCGCCTCGGAGGCCAGCGCTGCCGTTGCGTCGAACGTGTCCGGCCGGTCCGACGAAAGACCGAAGATGAACGAGCCTAACACGTGCACGCCGTGTTCACGGAAGTTCCGCAACCGGGCAGCCAGATTGTCCCCGGTCTCGTTGAAATCCTTGAAGACCGCCTTCAAACCTTCCTTCGTGACCGATTCCACACCCACCAGCCCGCCCTTGATGTTGGCTTTGCACATCGCATCGAGGAAGGCCGGATCTTCGGCCGCCTCCATGGTGATTTGCGTGAACAGCACGGTGTCTTTAGGCAGGGCCGCCAGCCGGTCCATCAGGTCGAAGCGCTCGCCGCGCAGGGCGCGCAACTCGGCTACTCGCTCATGGTTGCCCTGTTTTTCGGCCAGGGCGATGTCGGTCAGAGTTACGGGGTAGAAATTGTCGTCCGCCAGGGCGATGAAGCGGTAGCCCATGCGGCGCAGTTGGACGATTTCCCGGACGACCACCTCGTTCGAACGCTGCCGGGGACGCTGACCGTCCGTGCGCCAGACCGAGCAGAACGAGCAATGTTTGGGGCAGCCCCGGACCGTCTGAACCGAGGCCCACATGTAACTCTTGGGCGGCAGCAGATCCCAACGCGCCCCCACAAACTCCGAGCCGCCAATCTTGCCGCCGTCGTAGATCCGCTCCGGATGCCCGGCCACGCAATCCGCGATCACCTGCTTCCAAATCGTGTCGCCGTCTCCCTGGACTACCGCATGGGCGGCGCCGAATTCGTGCGCCTCCTCGGGGTAAAGCGTCGCATGGATGCCGCCATAGACGACCCAGGCGCCGCGCTCGCGGGCCAACTTGCCTACTTCCATTCCGCGAAACGCGTTGGCCGTGTGAATCCCGATTCCGACTACGTCGCCCGGTTGAATCCGGCTCAGGTCCAGCGCTTCCAGCGTCTCGTCGGTGATGATCGCGTCCCCGTATATGGACGGCGTCGCGGCCGCCAGCACATACAGCCATCTCGGAGTGATGACACCCACTCCGAACGACACATCGCTAGGATTTACCAAGTGAACACGCACGATCGAGTATTCTCCTCGTTAGATTTCGCGACAACAAGCCGCGCCAGACGCAAAGTGCGGGAGAATTCTGGGGATCTTCACCCGGGACGGACGGTCTTGTCATCATAGCAGCCGAGGGCATCGAAAGATGTTCAATATTGCACACGCTGTGTACAGGATCAAGTCCGATTCATTTTCCGTGCGCCCCGCAAACGCCCCGTTCAGCATCCAATTCAGTCCTCCATGCGCGTTTCCAGTTCACCGCTGCGCCGCGGGCCGTATGCTTCCTCCATGGAAACCTGATATGACGTTATGGAAGGAAAATCATGCACATTCGCCGAATCCTCATCCCAGCCATAGCGCTTTTCATGCTCCACTCGCTAGCCGTCGCCGCGCCCCCGCTCAGGGCGCTGATCGTGGATGGCCAGAATAACCACGCCTGGAAGGAGACCACGCCGGTCCTCAAACGGCTGCTCGAGCAATCGGGCCGTTTCACCGTTGAGGTCGCGACCGCGCCGGCCAAGGGCCAGGACATGAGCGGCTTTCAGCCCGACTTTTCGAAGTACGCCGTGGTCGTTTCCAACTACAACGGCGAACCCTGGTCCGCCCAGACGCAAGCCGCGTTCGAGCAATACGTCAAGAACGGCGGAGGGTTCGTTTCCTACCACGCGGCCGACAACTCGTTCCCGCAATGGAAGGAGTACAGCCTGATGACCGCTGTCGGCGGCTGGGAGAACCGAACTACCGAGAAGTTTGGCCCGCGCGTGCGCTACAAAGATGGCAAGGTCGTGCTCGATTCCAGTCCGGCGCGCTGCGGCAATCATGGCGCGCGCCTGCCGTTCCAGGTGGTGATGCGGGACGCGAAGAACCCCATCGCCAAAGGTCTGCCGCCGGAGTGGACACACGCCGCCGACGAGCTGTACGACAGCTTGTGCGGGCCTGCCGAGAGCCTGACCGTGCTGGGCACGGCCCACTCCGAGCCGTCCAACCACGGCACCGGCGAGGAAGAGCCGATGCTGATGACGATCCGCTACGGCAAGGGACGCGTCTTCCACACCACGCTCGGCCACGACGTCGCGGCCATGCAGTGCGTCGGTTTCATCACCACGCTGCAGCGCGGCGCCGAATGGGCCGCCACGGGCAAAGTGACTGTGAAAGTGCCGAAGGACTTCCCCACGGCCACGTCCGCCAGCGTCAGAAAATAACCTAAGTCATTTGTGGCGCACGCTTTAGCGTGCAGCGTGGACACTCCTGTCCACGTCCGGCAGGATGCCGACAGGAGTGTCGGC
>CAIVVT010000189.1 GCA_903909435.1 uncultured Acidobacteriia bacterium
CCCTTGCCAGGTGTCTCAAAGTCGTTGACACGCGCCGCACAGTACAGCAGTCCAGTTCCAAGCAGAGCCTTACTGAGAGTGCGTCTTTGTACGAAGTGCCTAGTATGTTCAGCTAACTTGACTTGTACAGCTTCCCAGAGTTCGACGCTGACCGCAGGATCTTCGATCAAATTTGGGATTGGTACACGGATTGGATTATCGTGAGCTTTCCGACCACCAACAAAGTACTTCTGCTTCTCTGTATTCCATTCTCTTGTGTTCGTGGTCTTCAGGCGCGACTTGTAACCTATCCACCACTCGGATCGTAAAGTCTCGCGTAAACCATTGATCGACTTATAACCCAAGTCTTCGGCAATATCGTTCAGTTGTTCGCCGTTCAACACTCTACGATAAGCACTAGCGATCAGTTTGCGACGGTCAGGATCGTAAGTGAATTTGTACCGCTTTGGTTTAACGCTTTTACCTATGCGTGTCTCAACGATGCCTTTAGGCAACTTATCGACTTTGGTATCAGCATCGAGCCGCAATACTTCCTTCTGTGCGACAGTCCTGAATTTGAGAATGTGCCTTTCGTGTTCGGCGTGGCTGAATGCGGTAAAAATTCTGGCTCTGTCGTCTGAAATTGCAATATCGTATACAGACTCTTCGCTCCAGATCAGCTTTCTAGTTGACCCAAGCATCTCCTTAAAAGGCACCATCAGTGCAGCGACAGAATCGAACTCGGTTGTACGTGCAAGTCTGTCGATTGATGGCAGCACTAAACCGTCTATATCAGGTCTCTGCAAAGCCTTTTTCAAACCGACGAATTGGTCTGTGTTGCGTACGTCGAGTCCTGATATGTTCTCCAGCGTGCGGATTCCGAAGGATGTCGATCAGCGTTCCGGAGTGATGTCGATCACAATTCCGAAGTGATGCCGATCAGTATTCCGAAGCGAAGCCGATCGGTTTTACGGTTGTAGTTCGGAATGCCGATCGGCATCGGATTGGAACAGCGGCGCAAGGCAGTCGTGGCGACGGGACTCCACTGGTAAGTGGAGAATCCCAGTTGCCACAGAAGAGGCTGACCATGCGCAAGTTGAAGGAAGTTCTGCGGCTCCATGCCCTTGGCCTGAGCCAGCATCAGATCGCCCGCAGTTGTTCCATCTCGCAAAGCACCGTCCACCAATACGTGTCCGCCGCCCAAGCGGCCGGCGTAAAGTGGCCGCTGAACGAGAACTGGGATGACCAACAGATCGAGAAAGCGCTGTTTCCGCAGAGGCCCGCGCCGACGGTTTGGCGCAAGCATCAGGAGCCGGACTGGACCCGGATCCACGAGGAACTGCAGAAGCACAGAGACCTGACGCTGCAACTGGTCTGGCAAGAGGGACGCGAGAGCGACCCGGAAGGCTACGGCTACAGCCGATTCTGCGAGCTCTACCGGCGCTGGCTGAAGAAACTCGACCTGGTGCTGCGGCAGGAGCATCGCGCCGGGGAGAAGTTGTTCGTCGATTACGCCGGGGCCACGCTTCCGATTCACGACCCGCAGAGCGGCGAAGTTCAATCGGCAGCCGTGTTCGTGGCGGTGCTGGGCGCCAGCAGTTACACCTTCGCGGAGGCCACGACAGGGCAAGATCTGCGGAACTGGATTGGTTCCCATATCCGGGCGTTCGAGTATTTCGGTGGCCTGAGCGAGATCGTGGTGCCGGATAACTTGAAGTCCGCCGTCACGCATCCCAGCTATTACGAGCCGGAACTGAACCCCACTTACCGTGACTTGGGTGAGCACTACGGCGTGGCGATTATTCCGGCACGACCTTATCGGGCCAGGGACAAAGCCAAGGCGGAGGTGGGCGTTCAGGTAGTGCAGCGCTGGATCGTCGCAGCCTTGCGCAAACACAAGTTCTTTTCCCTGGCTGAGGCCAACCAGGCCATCGGGGAATTGTTGGCGCGCCTGAATCAGCGGCCATTCCGCAAACGCGAAGGCAACCGGGCCACGCTGTTCGCGCAACTGGACCGGCCAGCGCTGAAGCCGTTACCGGCCACGCGTTACGAGTTTGGGAAGTGGAAGACGGCGCGTGTCAACCTCGACTATCACATCGAAGTGGAGCGGCACTATTACAGTGTGCCCTACGCCCTGGTGCACCAGGAGGTGGACGCGCGCTTGACGTCGGACACCCTGGAGATCCTGCACCGCGGAGTGCGTGTGGCTTCGCATGTGCGCTCCTATGAGCCGGGAAAGGCGACTACGTTGACCGAGCACATGCCCAAGGCGCATCAGAAGTATGTGGGGCGTACGCCTTCCCGGCTGATTGAAGACGCTCAGCAGATCGGACCCTGCACCGGCCAACTGGCAGAAGCGATCCTGGCGGCCAAGCGCCATCCAGAGATGGGGTATCGATCATGTCTGGGGATTCTGCGGTTGGCGAAAACCTATCCCGCCGAACGCATGGAAGCGGCCGCCCGGCGTGCCCTGCGGGCGCGCGCTTACAACTACCAGAGCATGGACTCGATTCTCAAAAACCAGCTTGACCGATTGCCGCTACCGGGCGACTCGCCTGTTCAGCCGACCGTGGAGCACGACAACATCCGCGGCGCCAATTACTTCGATGCCCCACCAGAGACCGATCCTCCGGTAATTCAATAACCCACAAGGAGAACCATGCTCAACCAACAAACGATCGAGAAGTTGTACGCCCTGCGCCTGCGCGGAATGGCCGACGCCTTCACCCAACAACAGGAAGATCCACAAACCACGCCACTCAGCTTCGAGGAACGCTTCGCGCTGCTGGTGGACCGCCAGTGGAGCTGGCGCCAGAACCGAGCCCTGGAGAGGCGGATCAGAGAGGCCCGTCTGCAAGGTCCAGCCTGCATGGAGGACATCGACTTTCGAGCGGCGCGGGGCTTGGACAAGCAGGTAGTCCGGTCCCTGATTCACGACTCGGACTGGGTCCGCCGCCACCAACACATTTTCCTGGTGGGTCCAACCGGGATCGGGAAAACGTTTCTGGCCCGGGCGTTCGGACAAAAGGCGTGTCGCGACGGCTTCAGCGCGTACTTTGCTACAGCGGCGCAGTTGTTCCGGGAACTGGAGTTGGCCAGGGCGGATGGCAGCTACGCGAAGAAGCTCAGAACACTGGGCCAGGTGGATGCTCTGATTGTCGACGACTGGGCGATGGCGCCATTGACCGACACCGAAAGGCGGGCATTTCTTGAGATCTGCGATGAGCGGTATCTGGCCAAAGCAACGCTCCTGACCAGCCAGTTGCCGGTGGCGAAGTGGCATGCGCAAATCGGCGACCCCACTGTGGCCGACAGCATATTGGACCGGCTGGTGCATGCGGCGCACCGGCTCGAACTGCAAGGAGAATCGATGCGGAAGAAGAAAGGTGGACGGGGTGGCAAAGACGGGGAGTAGGAGGCGGGATCGGGCGTGTTTTTTGGCGCTAACTCAGTCGCCCTACGGGCTCCTTCCGTTAGCGCCAAAAAACACGGGCAGTCGAATGCGAAGCAATTCTCGCTCCCGAGACAAAGAAAACAGGCAATTCTATTGACGGATGTCGATCACTGATTCACGCTGAGAGAGCCGTGCGTCGCTACGCTCCGATCTGATCGGCATCACATCGGAATGACTGATCGACATCATCGGAATGCGCACCCAAGGCCTGGTTTATCGGCTTCTCCGATTGCTTTGGCTGGTTGGGAATCGCCTCTTTGATAAACTCGCCGATCTTGCAGTTATTGGTGGGTCCGGCGCTTTGGC
>CAIVVT010000190.1 GCA_903909435.1 uncultured Acidobacteriia bacterium
CCCACCCGACGATCTCCATCTCCAGACGGTCAGCCTGCACATCGACACCGGCGGTGAGCAGGCACACCCCGTTGGGCACCTCCGCCACATACGGCTCGCAGCGGTTCCACAACGTGTGCGCGTCGGTAGCAACCTCGTGCCGTTCTTCCCAGAACTTCGCGAGCACCGTGTTCATGAACGCCTTCAGCGTTTCCTGCGATTTGCGCGCCGCCAGGAACTCCGTGGCGATGGTGGCCCAAGGCCGCTTCACCGACAGCAGCTGCGTGACGCGAAAACCCGGGATGGGCGAAGCCGCATTCTGCGCACGGTATTCGCCGTGCTCCACCATCCACGACTTCTGGTGATCGGCAATCAACTCGTGGCACCCAGCACAGCGGTACCGCGCCAGCTCCGGCTGATCCTGCGGCCAGCACAAGCCACTCTCCGTCCCGTCTCCCAGATCGAGCACCTGGAACTCTCCGCACAGCGGGCACGGGACGAAGTACTCCCGCTGATCGCTTTCCTTCCAGGCCTTCTCAATCCGGCTCGCGCCCATCACCGTGGGCGTGGAACACAGAATCACTTTCTTGTTGTGCTCGAATTCCGCGGTGCGCTGAATGGCGAGCGAGACCGGATCGCCCTCGGTACCGGCAGAAGCAGGATATCTGTCAACCTCGTCAAGCAGCACGTAGCGGATCGGGCGCATGGCCAGGCCGCTCGGGCTGATCGCGCCGGTGAAGGTCACGTGGCCGGCACCGTTGGTGAAGGCTTTGTGCAGCGTGGTGTTGTCGGAATCGCGGCTCTTGACCGTCGCGAGTTTGCCCCGCAGACACGGCGTGGACCGGAACATCGGCGCGACACGATCCTTCGAAAGCGCCTTGGCGTCCTCAATCCTCGGCTCAACCACCAAGGTCGGTCCCGGGTCCACATCCGCAATGAAGCCCAGGAAGTTCAGCAGACACTCGGTGTTGTGCGTCGGGACCATCGATTCGCCGGCCAGGTAGAGATGGGTTGGTGAGTCTACGGCGATGCAGCAGACGGGAACGCTTTCGACATCTTCGATCTTTGTGATGCTGCGCCGGCGCGCCTCCGTGGGTCGCGAACGGCTATGCCCCTCACTTCGCAGTGCTTCCAGTTTGCGCTTCAGCCGAAACGGTTCGTCCTCGCGATACGCCTTGAATGTGATCACGAAGACATCGCGACACTTCTTGCCATTGAGCACGCCCGGGCGAGTGCGCACCGTTGGTTTGAATCCGAGAGATCGGGCGAGTTCGATGAACCCAGCGGCTAAAGGCCCGCACGTGATACATAGAGCGACCGAGTCACCAGCTGTCCCATCCGTGTCGAGGATGCCCTGGAATAGTGACCTCCGCTGCTGTTCGGATGCGCGCAGGTAGACTGCGGGAATATGTTTGTTGCCGATCAGCCCAGCTTCGCGAAACCGTGCGTACAGCGGTCGGCCCTCCACAGGCTCGAACGCGATGGTCGCCACATGTTCGCGGCGCTTGTCGGTGGACCGTACGATGGGCTGAACGCCAGCGGTCCGCAGTTCAGCCAAGACACCATCCCGCAGATCCGTGGTGACCTGGGCCGACATGGTGTTCCCATCGCCCAGCCACACCCCCAAGAGATATGGGTCGATGGGCAGTTCGGCAGGCGGAGTATCGAGGGGTCTCGTACATGGAATTCGATAGCGGCATGCATCCTGCCCCTGACGGGGGGCCTTGAAGCTGGTGGCCATCTGCTCAGTCGTCACGAAGACATGCCGGGACAGCCGGTCAAACACGACCCAGCGGTGACCACCATCGGAAACGATAGACGAACCGTCGTCAAAGGTGATCCGGTAGCACTTGCGGCCTGAGAAGACTTCACTTACGGCAAGGACCGAACATGCTTTGCCCTGATCGTCAAACACCGAGTCGCCCGGAATCACTTGGCCGATCGGCTTCCAGCCCTGCGGAGTCGGCAGTGCTGTATCGACCGCGAGGCACTTGAGCATCTGAGCCGCCGACATCAGCACGACCATCTTGGCCGGGTTCGCTGGGCTCATCACGTCCATCGGCTCCCGCTGGTAAGGCCGCGTATGCCACTGGCCCCGCTCGGCCGACGCCGCTCCGGTCAGCACGCGGTTTTCGTCCGCCCACTCCGACACCGTCATGTCACGCGGCGGCAACAGCAGCGACGCACTCAGCGCCGCCATGGATAGGGGTTCGACTACCATCAGAATCCTGCGCTCGCCACGGCCTTGCTCAGTTTGCGGAGCGCGGCGTCGATGTCGGCCTTCA
>CAIVVT010000191.1 GCA_903909435.1 uncultured Acidobacteriia bacterium
AAGCGGCATAGAGCTCATCGCCGCCATGGTCGCAAAAACGGCAAAATGTCTGCCCGTCAGCATGGTATTAAGGTACATCAGTTGACCGAATGATACCAGATTCTAAGCCCTTCCCATCCGGAGTCCCCGTACGCCGCACCGACCTGCCGATTGAGGAATTGCGCGACGGCATCATCACTGTGCTAAGCGAGGGGAATAGGCTTATCGTCGAGGCTCCAACCGGCTCGGGGAAATCGACCCAGATTCCTCAGATGCTTTTGGATTCGGGAATTCTCGGATCGGGTCGTGCAGTGATTTTGCAACCGCGCCGCTTAGCGGCACGGATGCTCGCGGCGCGGGTAGCCAGCGAGCGCGGGGGAATTGTAGGAAAAGAAGTGGGCTATAGGATTCGCCTGGATGACGTCTCCTGTTCCGAAACAAGGCTGCTATTTGTCACCGAAGGAATTCTCGTTCGCCAAATGCTGGGAGATCCTGATCTGCGGGGCGTTAATGCCCTTCTTTTCGACGAGTTTCATGAGCGCCACCTCTTTAGTGACATTTCCCTAGCCCAGGCTCTCGTGCTCCAGGCGACCAGACGGCCTGATCTGAAGATCATCGTCATGTCAGCTACGCTCGATACTTCCTCGCTGGCGGATTATCTGCAGCCCTGCAGTGTTCTGCGCTCCGAGGGACGCACCCACCCGGTGAAAATCGAATATCTTACCCGCGATCCGGGTGACGAGAAACCATGGGATCTTGCAGCAGATGCGGCCGCCGACATGATCGGGAAAACGATGGGAAACCTGCTGATCTTCATGCCTGGGGCCTACGAAATCGCAAGGACGATCTCAACACTACGTGTAAGACTCCACTCGGATATCATGGTTCTTCCTCTCCATGGTGAGTTGCCACCCGCGGAACAGGATGCCGCCGTCGCTCGGGATGGTGGACGCAAGGTGATCGTCTCCACAAATGTCGCGGAGACATCGCTCACTATCGACGGAATAACCGGAGTGATTGACAGCGGTCTGGCCCGCATGGCCTGCTTCGATCCACGACGGGGGATCAATACGTTGCTGATTGAAAAAATTAGCCGTGCATCGGCTGACCAGCGGTCAGGCCGCGCGGGCCGTACCGCCCCGGGAATTTGTCTCCGCCTCTGGACCGAACGGGAACACCAGCGTCGGATTCCCCGCGAGGCGCCCGAGATCCATCGTGTGGACCTGAGCGAGGTTCTTTTGACGCTCAAAGCGGCCGGCTTCAACTCTATGGATGAAATCCGGTGGCTCGATGCACCACAGGTGGAGGCACTCCTTCGGGCTGAAACGCTTCTGCACGATCTGGGAGCAGTTGATCGTGAAGGCGTAATCACTCCTCTGGGGCGCCGCATGCTGTCATTTCCCGCCCATCCCCGCTACGCGCGAATGTTGCTGGCCGCTCAGGAATTCGGCTGCGTCCGCGCCGCCTCACTCATGGCTGCCCTCACACAGTCAAGACCCCTGCTGATGCGCACCGATCGCCGCACCGAGGAGGAGAGGAAGGATCTCTTCGGAGGAGGAGGTTCTGATTTCCTCGTCATGGCTAGAGCCTTCCGCTGGGCCGAGAAAAACGATTTCCGGGCTGATCGCTGCAGACAGCTCGCAGTTCATGCCGATGCGGCACGACAGACCGGGAGAGTCTTCGAGCAGTTTCTAAAACTGGCCGAAGAACAACGTCTCGACGTCGATGCACCCGCGGCGCCCGATGAAGCGCTTGCAAAGTGCATCCTTGCCGGATTCGCTGACCAGGTCGCCCGCAGGCGCGGATCCGGAACCAACCTCTGTGACATCGTACACGGACGTCGGGGACTTCTTGCCAAGGAGAGCGCGGCTGCTGAGAGCCGCTTGCTTGTAGCCGCGGAGATTAGTGAAATCGGCCAGGGAAACGGGGATGCCCGGGTTCAGCTCTCAATGGCAGA
>CAIVVT010000192.1 GCA_903909435.1 uncultured Acidobacteriia bacterium
CGTCCCTACAGGAAAGCCCTCCTGAGCGAGCCGGGCCGGTCAGCCCGGGATGTAGTATCGCCGGAGGGCTTGCACCGACTGCTTCCGGAGCCAACTCCGTCGCCTCGGCTTTGGGCAGCCTCACCAGGCGCGACCCCGGCAGGGCTGTGCGAACATACCATGAGGGTCGCGAGCCAACTCTCAAAACCGGAACTTTCTACTTGGCTGGCAATAGGAACTTTCTATTTGGCTCCGACATGGAGACGTCGCCGCCACTGCGATTTCGACGCCCCGCTGGCAGGGATCGAGTGCCTGCGCCGCAGTCAGGGTTCTATTCTGAGTTACATATGAATGCCTCGAGCTCATCTCGCGCTGCCATTGCCGCTTACATCCGCCGCGAGGCGCTGCCGGTGGACAAGTACGGGCATCAGCCCAGGCTGTACGCGTTGACGCAGCTGATTGGCGAGGACCTGGACTACGATGACGATGTCGTTTATGCCGCAGTCTGGCTGCACGACCTGGGTGTCTTTGTCGGCCATCGTCCGGAGAATCCCGCTGAGTTGCCGCGCTGGGACAATGTTGCCCACGCGCTCGAGAAGGCCCCAGGAGTGCTCGCCGTGGCCGGGTTTCCGCCGGGCAAAATCGGCCCCGTCCTCCAAGTCATCCGGACACACCAGGCATCGTCGGAGCCCGAAACGATCGAGGCGACCATCGTGCGCGACGCCGACATCCTGGAACAACTGGGCGCGGTGGGGATTCTGCGAGCGGTGTCCAAGGTCGGGCGCGACACCCGGTATGCGGACTTCAGCTCTGTCGTTGAGGTCTTGCAACGATCTTGCTCGAGCCTGCCGGCGCAACTCCGGTTGCCGCGCTCCCGCGAGTTTGCCGCAGCCAGGATAAAGGTGCTTGAGTCGTTTCTGGATGCCGCGGCAGCAGAAGGTCAGCCCGCCCTGTTTTGATGCCGCCTCTGCACGGGCACCGTTGGTCGAATGCAAGACGAGTTCCGCCTAGCGGCGATCCACGCTGGAGGGAACGCGTGCGTGCGCTCGCTGAGTGAGTGGACGCTCAAGCCGGGGGCGGGCACGGTGAAGATCGAACCGGAACCGCACGGCGCGGAGTTCTGGTCACCAGTGGAGGCGCGGTAAGCCGCTGCCGGAATGAACTGCTGCCGTTGAGCCGCCATCGCATTCCAGTTGAACGGTCCGCCATTTTGTTTCGTGCTTTCGCGGTTGGTTGTTGTCCGAGTTAGTTGTGAATTGTAGCCGCACGACTCCGAGGCCATCTCAGTTCCTCAGGGAAATAGCGCCGCGACACTCCTGAGTCCGACTAGTCGCCCCACGGTTAGCTTGACGAACGATTCCACCACGCGGCAACGATCTCATTTCGAAAGGAAAAGCAACCACCCTGAGGCGGCCGAATCAGCCAGCCATCGACGTTTGCGCAACCTTGTTCAGGAGACTTCGCACGGCCTTTCGGATATCTTCTCCGTCCGATTCACGCGAACTGTCTTCTAGCTGGGTTCCTTGCCGTTATGATAGAGATCCCAAATGGCAGCCTTCAATTCGCAGAGAACTCCGAGGGTCTCGCCGAGCTCCCTTCTATTTGTTTTCTGGAACAAATCGCAGATCAAATGTGTCTCCTTGAGCGGTCGGTGTGCGTAGCACCTGTGCCGTATTTGTCGGTACACATCCACTCTCTTTTCGTGCAACTGGAGAGCGTTTCTTAGCTTGATGATGACATCTCGATTTGGAACCCGTGCCTCGGCGATGCGGTCATCCAATCAATCAGGTTTAGGGCCACCCGTGAACATCCTGGCGGTTCGTGCTTCTTTCGAGAAGAACCCCAGATGGTCAGTAAGCGTTCGGTCTTGGCAGCATAGCTTCCGCTCCCGATCTGTGCCTGGTGGCGATGCCGAGGTGATGCGAGAAGTGTCCACGTACGGGTTGCGTGGACACTTATCCAATCCGAGTGGGCGGCTC
>CAIVVT010000193.1 GCA_903909435.1 uncultured Acidobacteriia bacterium
AATGAACAACAAGATCAAATCCATCAGTCATCGCTCATTCGGCTTCCGCAGCGCCGAGAACTTCATCGCAGCGATCTATCACTGCTGCGCTCAGCTGCCGTTGCCCGTCGAGCGCTAATTACACTTTGGGGACAGGAGCCCTGAAAACGATTGCGAGTTCCGTCGCTATGGACTATTTCCGATCACTGCCACATGGGAAGCCCGTCCCACTGGACGATGTGGAAGGCCACGTAGCGGTCGATGACAGAACCCACCAGAATCTGGAGCGCAAGATGCTTCTGGACCACGTCGAAAAGTGCCTGGGCAATGCGGAACCCCGCAGCCAACAGGTGTTCTGGCTCTATCACCAGGAGGGCATGAAGCCGAAAGAAATAGCGGCATTGCCCGGCCTCGGCATGGGCATGAGCGGCGTCGAAACGGTGGTATACCGCTTGACCATTCAGGTGCGCGACTGTCTTCGAAAGGCTGGCGTGCTCAATCGGTGATTTTTCGTGAAGGAGGTCACGTGTGATTTCCGTCTCTATCGAACAGGTGTCTCATGTCTGAGCACAGCGCCGGTCATTTGTCACCAGCGCAGATCATGCAGACTGCGGAAGGCCGGCCCAGCGCGGAGACAGTGGCGCCGCATCTCGAACACTGCGCGGAGTGTCGGGCTGGCGTGGTGGCGTGGCGGGTAATGATGGCGGAACTGGCACCCATCCGGGGAGGAGGCGCCGATAACACGATGGGGGACTGTCCGCCGCTGGAAGATCTGGCGGGTTACGCTGCGCGGACAGGAGAAGCGGCGAGCGGCGACGTGATGGACCATCTCGCACGATGTAGCCGTTGCTCCGCAATCGTTGACAGCGCGATGGACACGCGTGAGGCTGCGTTGCCGGCGCTTCGGACCAGCACCAAAGCTTGGCGCCGCGAAATGTCGGCGAGATATGCGACGAAGCTCCACCGCTGGCCATCGTATTCATGGTTTGCCGTGGCTGCCGCGCTGGTCATTGTCGCCGGCGGAGCCATTTGGTGGAATATCTTCCGCCATTCAACCCCTGAGGTATTGCTAGCGAGGGCTTACACGGAAGCGCGGCCATTCGACTTCCGGCTCCAGGACGACGGATACGGTCCTGTACGGCAGCGGCGCGGTGCGGCATCTGCGTTCGACCGGCCCGAGGCGCTGATCGAGGCTGAACGAGCAATTCAGCGGCGACTCGCTTCACGCCCAGGAGATCCAGTGGCCCTGGCTCTGAAAGGGCGCGCAGAGTTGATCGAGGGCAACTACGAGCAGGCAATCGAATGGTTGCAACGGGCGCAAGATCTGGAACCGGACAACGCCGATGTACTAGCCGATCTCGGATGCGCATATGCGTTCCGGGGCGACGTGGAACAGAGCGCCCGCAACTATCCGCTGGCGATCGACCTTTTGCTGAAATCCATAAAGAAGAGGCCGAACGATAGCCGGACACTGTTCAACCTCGCGCTAAGATACGAGCGAATGTCGATGGTCGATGAAGCTATCGATGCCTGGAAGAAGATGCTGGGGTCGAGTCGGCAGAACGGCTGGACGGAAGAAGCGCGACGTCATCTCAAGCAGTTGGAGACAACCCGCCAACGCAAACGCGCTCTCGACCACGCAATTGAAGATCCGGCGAAGTTTCTCGCAGCCCTCAAGGACGGTGCGGAATTCGCCCCGGAGCTTTACCAGGACGTTTTTTGGGGTGAATGGCTGCCTGCGAGCAATGCAAACATGTTCGCGCGCGCAGCCGCTGCAGTCGAAGCTCGTGAATTCAAGCGCCGGTTCGGAGATCGATCGCTCGAACAAGCTAACACAGAAGCAGCCGATGTTCGGCTCCAGGTTGCATTCAAGGATATTGCCCATGCAATCGGCTCAAACATCGCTGGAGATTCAGACTCGGCACGTGAGGCGGCAGAGCGGGCAATCACACGGATTAGAACTGTGTTTGCCGGCAGAGCCGGCCAAACGGCGAGCATGCTGCGTGCTCAGGTCGAACTTATCTATGCCCGCCGCAAGATGGGATCCAACGGGGAGTGCCTTCAACTGGCGGAGCAGGTCATCCGGTCGGCCGAGAAGGCTTCCTTGCCGTGGCTGGCTGGACAAGCACACCTGGAGCACGCGTCCTGCGCGGATGGAGTGGCCCACGCCGGCGCTGTTCGGGCAGAGCTGGTCAAGGCACAGACGGCATCGCAGAGTGCGGGTTTGAAAATCCTCGCGTTACGCGCCAGCGGTTTCCTCACCGGAGCCGACAGGTTGAATAGCAATTTCGGGCCGATTTGGGGCACTGCCGCAACCGGTATGGCCGTTTACTGGCACAGTGGTGCGTTCCCATCCCGTGCGCAGGAATTCCTGTTCAATATGCAGGCGGCGGCGGAGCAACTGGGCTGGAAGGAATCCGCCGAGGTGTTCTTCCGGGCGGCCATTCGCTTTGTAGAGCAATCGGGTAATCGATCGATGGAAGCGGACGATCGCGTGTATTTTGCTAGCTTCCTGGGAGAAAAGGGTGACCATGCTGAGGAGGTTCGGGAGCTGGATCGAGCGGATAGCCTGATTCGATTGATGCCGGCTGGCCCAACCCGAGATTACATCCTCTGGGATAGCGGTATAAAGCGAGCCGAAGCCGTTATTGCCGCCGGAAGAGCTCAGGACGCGACACGTCAGCTTGAGCAACTTTCACCAGGAACCGCGAGCCGGGGTTCGGATGAACAGATGCAGTTCCATCAGACCCTCGGCATGGGTCTGGCGGCATCCGGGAACCTGAAACGAGCAGTCATGGAGCTCCAGGCCTCTATTTCGCTGAATCAGGCGAAATTGGCATCGCTTCGTTCATATCTGGACAAGCTTTCCTATCTTCAGTCCGCCGCGAAATCTTATCGCTGTTTGACGCAGATCCAGCTGCTCGATGAACGTAGTCCTGAGCGTGCTTTTAGAACCTGGAAGATCTTCAAAAATGTCGGCGAGCCGGAGGTTCACGCAAGCCGGGTTGGCTTTGGCAACCAGGAGCGGCTTGGCATCACCTACGCGTTGGTACCTGCCGGCATCGTAGTATTCACGCAACGCGGCGGCGCTGTACGTGCGCGGCTGATCGGCGGTCCGGAGGGCGAACTGGAGAACACCGCCCGAGTCTTTCTGCGCTTGTGTGCCAGCCCGTCTTCCAGCCTGAGCGAGATCCGCCGTTTGGGCCATAAGCTGTTTCGAGGGTTGATTGCGCCTGAACTCCTGAACGGGGATGTCGTGAACGTCGATATTCGGGCTGATTCCTGGCTAGGAGCCATCCCGTTTGGGGCGCTGACCGATAACGCGGGCAATTGGTTTGGCCGCACTCATTCGGTGCTCATTCTCGCTGGGCCAGGGAACCCCGAGCCGTTTCCCAAAGATCTTCAGAACAATCGTCTCGCGGCCATCGTCGCTGCGCCAGTTACCGCAGCTCCGGACGGCCAGCGTCTTCCGGCCCTGAGCTCGGCTGAAGCTGAGGCCGAAGACGTCGCGGGGCATTTCCGGAACGTGGAGATACTAAGGGGATCCGATGCCAGCGTCGAGAACATCGCCGCACTGGCCTCGCGCAGTACTGTTTTTCATTTCGCGGGCCACGGCTGGTCGAACGGAGAGAACGGCGCTCTGATGCTGCCCCCAACCGCCCGTGGAGAGTCGCAGTTCATCACTGCAAGAGAGCTCGCGCGCCAGAACTGGCGTCAATGCTCACTCGCGGTACTTTCGGCATGTCTGACGGCCACCGGGGAGCAGCAAGGGTCTGTTAATAGTGAGAGTTTGGTTCAGGCACTCTTGAGCGCCGGTACCAGAAACGTAGTAGCGGCACGCTGGAGTGTGGATTCGGAAGCGACGCGCGTCCTGATGTCCCGCTTCTATGCACGAATCAGCGCGGGCCACGATCCCTCGGCAGCTCTTGCAGGAGCTTCTTCGGAAACTGCGTCTTTGAAGGAATGGAGCCACCCGTATTATTGGGCAGGCTTCGATGTCTTCGGAAAGGACAGATAAGCATGAGCGCAAACGAGAAAATGACGCACGACTCGAAAGCGAACGCAGCGGACACGGACACTCTGTACGTGGTATTCCACGGAGAAATCGTTTTCCTTGACAGCTGCAACGACGACGAGAATATCCAGGCCTATGCCCCCGAGATGGACATCCATGTATACTCGGCGGGCGCCTGGCTGGGTGAAAATCGGATTCCGAGCGGATTGACACTTGGATTGTGCGGAGTAGAACACGGTACAGCCTGCTTTGTAGACGACAAGGAATTGACCTTGATCTTCCCAGACGCCCAAACGACGAGCCGGCCGCGGCACATGCAGATCGACTTGCCTCGGCCGGAAGAGATCATCTCGGGAGTCCGCATGGACATCACGCCCGATACAATCACAGTGAACGGAACCGGTGCTCCCCTTGTTCCCAAGGATGGGAGACTGGCATTGGCGATTATCTTCCAATATCGCCTGTCAACACCTAAAGCGCCACTACTATATGTCAAAGATGGCGATGTCATGCCAGGATTCTTTCCCGACTGGAGCGCCCATAATCACGGCGACGGTACTCCTTACGTACTGCATGTATACGCGGAAGCTGATTGCCATCCGGGCGCAATGCACGTCGAGAAAGCCTCGAAGGACTCTGCGGCGCTGATCGGAATCGACGTGGACATCACGGTCGATCCCGATGAACGCATGTTCTTACCGGTAGCAGCACCCCCTGGACTAAGTGGGGATGAGATCAATATGACGCTCGCTAGACGATCTCCCGCAACCGCGGACCTGGGGGCGCAAATCCAGGCGTGCCCGACTGGAAGTCTCGGATGGCACCCCGATGGACAGGAAGTTGGCGTTCTTTTCGGTGGGCCCGCGGCCTGCGGGCACATCGTCGGCGTGCCGAAGGGAGCCCTGTAGCCGGTGATTGTTTTGGGGAGAACGTAGGGCCGAGCCCCCTTTCTCCCGGTCTCCTCTTTCTCCAGATCCCCCCCGTCTGTTTCTTCCTGAAGCTTTCCCGTCCCCGATTCAAGGATTTTCACTATTCGCATCCACTGGAAACTCGCCTGCTCGAATTGTCGGCGAAAGTTAAATTCCTCCAAGAAATTGGATGATCTGAAGGAGTTCTGACTCACATTCCGTCTTGGTTTCCAGAAGAGCACAAAAAGGAAAACTGAAAATGCCATCAGCCTTTTCTCCAAACAATCTCATTCACTATGTGCCACTCGCGGGGAGCCACCGCGAGTTGCAGGCGGGTTCACGTCCGGCAGGTCCAGCAGATCCCGGCGAGATCATCGCGGTAACGGTGCACGTGCGTTCGAAAGCCCCTCAAGAAGATGTTGAGAGCGAGTTTCAGATGCTCGCCCGTCAGCCGATGAAGAGCCGCTCTTACCTCTCGCACGTAGAGTTGGCGGAGCGCTATGGAGCTCGGCTAGAGGACCTCAATCTGGTTGAAGAATTCGCCCACAGATATAACTTGCGGATTAGGGATCGGAACCCCGCCCAGCAAACCGTGGTTCTTGTAGGTCGCGTCAGCGACTTCAGTAATGCATTCAAAGTTGAGTTAGGCCGCTACCACCACCACAGCGGCGACTATCGTGGGAGAACCGGCTCTGTGTACATTCCCACCCAACTTGCGGGTGTGGTCACTGGCGTATTCGGCCTCGACAACAGGCCGAAGAGCCGAGCTCATTACCACTTCAAGCCGCTGTCGCAACCCGCACAGGCCGCTAGTGGAGACGCAGATTCTGGAGTTCCTTCAGGTTTGTTCTCAGGGGCCAGTCTGGCCGCCCGGTACAATTTCCCGGCTGATGTCGGGGGGGCCGCATTGGATGGTGCCGGGCAGTCGGTCGCCGTCATCGAGTTGGGTGGCGGCTATCTGAACAACGACCTCGATGCGTATTTCCAGCGAATCGGTGCTCCCTCGCCAGCGGTGGTGGCTGTCTCGGTGGACCAGGCGGGCAACGACCCTGCGCCGGGCGCGGATAGTCCGGATGGGGAGGTGATGCTTGATATCGAAGTGATTGGCGCCGTCGTCCCGGCAGCGCGACAAGTAATCTATTTCGGCCCAAATCAGGACAGCGGCTTTTTTGACGCGATCAGCGCTGCGGTGATGGACGAACAACGCCGTCCATCGGTGATATCCATCAGTTGGGGGTGGAGTGAAGAAAATGAAACCGATCAGTCGCTTTCGGCTCTGAGCAATCTGTTCAAGAAAGCGGCGCTGCTTGGGATCACGATTTGTATAGCCACGGGCGATCACGGAAGCATCAACATCGATCCACAGAATCCAGAATTCGTATCAAATGGAGGCCGGCCACACGTCCAGTCACCCGCGTGCATTGAGGGATGTCTCGCATGTGGCGGCACCTCGATTACCTCGCAGGGCGAAGTCGCATGGAACGATGGCGACGGCTGGGCAGGAGGAGGCGGAGTCAGCACGCGCGTTTCCCGGCCTTCCTGGCAGGACGGCGCCGGCGTCCCGGAGGCTCCCTCGAATGGGTTCGAAGGACGAGGCTTGCCAGACGTTTCGGGCAGTGCGACCAACATCTTCGTGAGGGTTCGCGGAGAGTTTCAGAGAAGCGGCGGAACGAGCGCCGTAGCGCCACTATGGGCCGGGCTGATCGCGCGCTTGAACCAAGCAATGCAGAAACGAGCTGGCTTCCTGAATCCTCTCCTCTATTCGCGGCCGGACGTATTCACCGATATCACTGCGGGTAACAACGATATAACCGGGGAGAATCCTCCGCTTTATCCGGCTGGAGCTGGTTGGGATCCGGCCACTGGTCTCGGTGTGCCTGACGGGACCGCCATCCTGAACCTCCTGTAGCACCCACAGTTCGCACCGGAAATTGAGCTCGGACCTCACGCAGCATTTCCGTTTGTCGTGACATTGCCCGTCACGAGCCTACTAGCATTGCCGGTACGCCAGGCATGCGTCTCCGCACGCCTGGCAAGAAGACTCAAAAGTTCGCTTTTCGTCATCGCCCGGGCGGCTTCCCTGACACCGGCCCCGCTCGGAGACTGTGCCCGCAGTTCAGCAGTAGTATTTTCGGCCGCGCCGTCGTTGCCGAAAAGCGGCTCAGAGGGATGCCGAATGCAATCCCGCGGGCCGCTGGTTCAAATTCGAGTTCAACCAAGAGGAGAGTCTATGAAACGAGCGTGCTTCTTCCCATCACATGTCGCGATCCCGATTGCTTTCATGATTGCGATTGTCGCCAGCGGCCAGACGCGGGCGTATCTCGATGCGCCAATCGTCAAAGCCGATATCCCAGTCCAGTGGAATGCGTCAGGCAAGGCGCTCCAATGGCTCAGCCATGGTCAGCCGACCGAGTTTACTTCCGAGACGCTGTTTCTTTCAAAAGGTCCGGTGAATATCACGTACCCCCGGATGAACCCGCTGAGGGTTCGCGCCACCGCGTCGGCCACTGCGGTCGCCGACCCTTCAGCGGCGATCCTGTCAAAGCTCGTCGACGCGATTACGTCGGTCGTGACCACCGTGGCCCCGGTTCTCGCTCCCGCGACCTCTGATTCGGATAAGGGGCACATTCAAGCCGCTATGGCAGCCTTCACGCAAAACAAGAAGCCGACTTTTGCGGATTGCACTGATCCGGGTTCCGCCACGCTCAATCTGACAATTCTGTGGCACGCCCTCTACGACCCCATCGATCCGAAGGAAAGCATGGGGATGAAGGTAAGCAAGTGGATTGGAACGATCGACAAGGACCTGGCCACAGGTTCCGGAGATGTGGCGGTCGGCCATGCTGCCCAGCAGATCGGTGAAGATCTGGCACAGCTCTCGGAGCGTCTAAACAGCATCTCTAATACGCTCTCGGTCATTCACGGGTGCGCCGAACTGGGAGTCCAGAAGGGCCCAACGGCCAGGAACCCCGACGAGAATCGGTACATCGATGCCGACCTCAATCCAAACAGTGCCTTTGTGGAGAAGCTGACGGCCTTGAAGGCCGCCATGGCACAGCTTCAATCCGAGCTGACGAACACTTACGCCGTCAGCGCAAATTGGGTCGGCCCCGAAAGGAAAGACTTCCGGCTGAACGCTACCGCAATCGTTCCAACGCTGGAACAAATGCAAAACGTCACCGTTAAAATCACGAGTTTGGAATTGAAGAGCGACGCAAGTACAAACGCGCTCACCATGAATATGCAGGACTCTTCGACGGCGTTCACAATCCGCCGATACTCGCTCCTCGTACCCGAGATTGGTACAGGCGCAGTATTCGGGACGATTAAGAAGCCCACCTATGGAACTGGCAAAAATGCGGCTGGCGAAACCATAGTCACCCGGGCTGCGGACACGTCAATCTCCGTCAACCCTTCACTCATGGTGAACTTCGTGTGCCATTGCAGCGCAGGTGCGTTGGCCCCCATGTTTCAAATGGGGAGCAGTGCATCCAAAGATCTCCCGGCACTGCTGGTGGGCGGCGGGCTGCGTCTGTTCGGCCTGAGGAAGGGTGACATATCGATTGGAGGCGGAGCGATGTTTGCCTGGGTGAAAGATCTTCAGAAGCTGAAGCCAGGAGATGTCGTAACCGGCATGACAGACATCAACGCGGATCTCGGCTATTCCGCGAGACCAAAGCTTGGGGGATATTTCGCCATCATCTACAAGTTCTGAATCGCGAGTCGATGTAGGATGTGGGCACGATCGGCCGGTTGGTTCCCACAAGCAGTTGGTGCAAATCGATCGACAGGAAGGCTGGAACACGGAGGATTGGCCCACAATGCAAAAACTGGGTGGTAGTCTTGCCGGCTTATCTGGTAGATCATGACGTGAGCGCGGGCCCAGCCTGGCTGAAATTGCGAGGTTCGGCCCGCTCAAAGATTGGGCTGGATAGGCTGGCGTAAACCAGCGAGCGGATCCAATCGCAGGGTGTGGTGCGCAAATAATGCTGCCGCCGTTAACCGGGAAGCCGTATCGATGCGTGATCGCCGATCGGCGGAGAATTGGTGAAGTCTGATTGGATTGGATCGGCTGGAATGAGCTAGACTGAGCACCTGAACGAGGCTTCAGCTTGCCATGGGTCCTCAAGAAGGTGAAGGTGGATGGCGATAACAACGCGATTCTCGTGGATGCCGGGAAGGACAGTACTCCATCCGGATCGGAGGCGGGGAGGCGTTGCCGCTTCATGCGCTTCATGCGAAGGCTGGCACTAGCTGCCCATCCGCCGTCGGGGGTAGCCGTGAAACCGCCGCCGCTCATGGATGGTTTCCCTTTCGCCGTGTATTCGTCTATACTCGACCGATGAGAGGCACTCGTGTCTCGGTCGCGTCGGAGGCCACTTGACCATGCGCTCGGACAGCCCAAAATATTCGATCGGTCGCCGCGATCTACTGATGATGCTTCTCGGCGTTTCCGCCCAGCGTGGCGTGGGCGAGGGCATCGGCGGTATCACGCGGCTCCAGAAACTATTGTTCTTGCTCGAACATGAGGAGCACGTGACCCCCGCTGGCGAGGGGTTCACGTTTGAGCCATACAAGGCAGGCCCCTATTCCTCAAAGCTTTACGACGACCTCGAGTTTCTTGAAAACCTAGGCCTAATCGGAAGGCAGGTCGCGGCAGAGGGAACGGAAGAGGAGGCGAGCGAGATCGACTTCACGTTCGAAGACCTCATTGAACCCGAACGGGAGAAGGACGACCCATCAGGGCCAGCGCCGGATGCTTATGAGGAACACCGGTTCTATTTGACCGAGGCGGGCGTGCAAAAAATTCAGCAACTGTTGGCGGATGAAGCCTACAAGCCGCTGGTCGACTCCATCAGCCGGATAAAGTCTCGCTACGGTCAGTACTCGCTGAACGACCTCCTCTACCATGTCTACACGAAGTACCCCGATATGACGACGGAATCTGAGATTAAGGAGCAGGTCCTACGACGGCGCCGATCCTAGCCGACAAGAATACGGGGCTACTGGCACTTCACGGGGCCGTGCTGGCGGCAGCCCTCACGGGCTACTACAAGTACAGTGACCGGAGTGACCACTTTGAGAAATCGCTGCGCGGCATCGCGGATACCATCGGCGCTCTCAAACGGAGGATCGCATCTGGCCTCGCGGACAGCCTGCGACCTATTTTCGAGAACTCCCAGTCGGTCACCAGCATTCTGCTGGACACATCTGGGAAGCAGTTTTCTGAGACCTTCGTGAACCCTGTGGGAGGCGAGGCGTACCGTGACACGCTGTTCTCGTTCGTCCAAAGCGAGTCACAGGCCATCGCGGACTACCGTCGGATCGTCGAGAGCCGCGATGGGTGGCTGTTCTGGGCGCGCGCGATGTGCTGGATCTTCATCGGGACGTTCATCTCCGAAGCTCTCATATTCGCCTACCTATTCGCGTCGCTGAGTCTGTCAATTTTGCCCTCAAACGCTGCGGCGGCGTCGGCAACGCTGATTCCGACGGGCGCTTGTTTCTTCTGCTTTGTGGCGGCCGCCGTGAGGCTGTCAGTGCTGCACGATCGATTCGTCGAACTGAGGAAGCGCTATGCCAGCCCCTAGGCCACAGATTCTCCGCGAAGAGGAGTTACTGGCTCCCGTTAGCCGGTACGCCAAGCGCAAGGGCTTTGGTGCGCAATTCGCAGAATTGCCATTCTTCGAATACCGGATTGACCTCTACGCCGTCTCGAAGCCAAGCGGTGAAACGATAGCTGTGGAGCTCAAGATGAAGAACTGGCGCCGGGCGCTGCACCAGGCGATCATCTACCAACTTTGCTCGGATTTTGTGTTCATTGCCCTCCCCGTCGCGAAGGCTGGGGTGGTGGATACAGCGGAGCTCTCCAGGCACGGCGTCGGGCTCATCCTGGTCGGGCTAGACAGAAGGTGTCGGCTTGCTCTCGAAGCGACCCGATCTTCTGAAGTTCGCGAGTACTACCGCCGCCCCTACGTCGAAATGCTAGCGAGCGCATGAAATGCCACTTGTTCAACCGAAGGTGCACCTGAGGCTCGGAAGTCACGCCGAGAAAGAGTACGTCGAGAAGACGCTCAAGAGGTTCGACGGCCTCATCGTCGGAGGGAACCTACTGGAGGCGACGCCAGGCGCGACCGCCAGCCTGATAGTCAAGCTGTGCGGCAAGACGAGCGGCGTGTCGTACCTCATTGACCCCATGACTTATGCGTTCGGGGCCTACGTTGACCCGGCAACGGGCAAGAGCCGAGCGGATCTCGACTGGATCAAGTCAGACCAGAAGGTCAAGGGGCAAAAAGGTAAGGTTGTCCGGGCAATCAAGAGCTCCTACCAAAAGCTGTCAGGTGCTCTGGACACCGTGTTCTCTGACGCCTGCTCCACCGGGAAAGCCGTGGAGCCGAGTGGCCTAGCCTCCAGCCAGATCAGGTCCCAGGTCGCTGAGGCGGTCCTCGAATACCAGATGACGCGAATCCGCGACGTCTTTGCGTCCGACCCGGAGTACAAGGACATCGCCGACGAGGTACCGTTGCCCGCCGCCTTGCTCGCTCCGTACTTCTACATCGAGCCTTCGAAGAAGGCAGAATGGTCCCGATTGTCATGGCTGCTCGCCGCGGAAGCGGTGAAGAAGGGGAAATCCCTGCCGGTCCATGCAGTCGTTTGCGCGCCCAAAGAGTACTTGTCGGATCCCACGTTTCTCAACGATGTTGTGGCGAAGCTGCCTGAGAGCAAGGTTGCCGGTGCCTGGCTCTGGTTTAGC
>CAIVVT010000194.1 GCA_903909435.1 uncultured Acidobacteriia bacterium
CCGGATTTGCGGTCAAAGTCCAGAATGCGCACTTTCGAGGAACTTGCCACGGGCGCGTCCCAACTGCGTTCGCAAACACTATGCCGTTACCCAGTAGTAATCGTCGCGAACCGTCCGCGAGAGCGATAGAACAGATGGTGATTAAACCACCGTCAAGATCACTTTCCCTTCGTGATTCGCTGTAGAAAAGTGGCGAAAGGCGTCCTGCCAGTCGCTCAGCTTGTACGGCCCGTCGATGACAGGCGCCAGGTGTCCCGCCTCGAAGCACTCCTTCAGATCCGACAGATGCGCGTTCTGTTTCAGCTTGATCACGACGATCTTCTTGCCCGTGAGCAGCTGAATCAAACCGCCGAAGATCAGGAACAGGAAGAGCGTTGCCGTCTCGCCGCCAACCGTCACGTAGGTGCCGCCGGGTGTGAGCACGCGCAGGTACGCGAAGAGTGAACGATTGGTCTTGGTATCCAGAATCAGGTCGTAGCGCTTGCCGCTCTTCGTGAAGTCCTCCTGCTCGTAGTTGATGAGGTGATCGAAGCCGATACTCCGCATCATCTCGAGTTTCGACGCGCGATCGACGCCTGTAACCTCGACGCCCTGCAGCTTAGCGACTTGGACTCCAATCGTTCCGACGCCACCGCCAGCGCCGTTGATCAGAATCTTCTGGCCCGGCTGCAGTGGCCCGCTCGCCTGGAGACCCTGCATGGCGAGCGCGCCCGCCTGCGGCAGCGCCGCCGCCTGCTCGAACGTCATGCGCGCCGGCTTCGGCAGCAACGCCGATTGGGGAGCGCAAACATATTCCGCGAACGCGCCGAAGCCTCCGAATCCGAAACTGGATACGTCGCCGAAGACGGCATCGCCAGGACGAAATCGCTCGACGCGGCTGCCCACTGCGACCACGCTTCCGGCAACGTCGGAGCCGCCGATCCTCACTCGCGGCGGTGCGCCGGCAGACACCGCACGCAGGAACGTCCCCACCACACGAAAGGGCAGCGGGGCACGCCCGAGGATGAACAGGTCGTAGTCGTTGAGGGACGACGCATGCACGCGCACCAGCACTTCGTTCTCTGTCGGGACCGGCACGACGACATCACACAGCTCAGGCGAGCCCGACGCGCCGCGCACGATGGCCTTCATCGTGCCTTCGTCGTCGGCGAGATGCCGAAGCGCGGGTCATTCCTGGGGATGCGCTTCGCCACGGTTTCCGTGGTCGAGTCGAAAACGTCGTGCGCAGAATCGATGTGCAGCCACTTTTGTGACATTGCCGTCCTCGGTTGCCAACCCATCATATACAGCCCACCGTGCTAAGGGAATACTGCTTACTCGGACCGGTGTAACGCGACACGCCGGATTACTAAGGGTTAGTCGCGCAGCGTTTACCGACGTTTTGACCTGCCGCAAGACCGTATGGGACCGGGAAACAGCCATCTCCCTCCGAAAGTGACCTTGCCTGTGGAGTATCCGTCGCGCCGATCCGAGTCAAAGTCCAGAAAGCGCACTTCGCGGGCATTGGGCGTTTACCGGACTCATGGAATCCACCAGAGGTGAGCATAGAGTGGCTTCGGAGCTACCGGCATGCAGCTGGCTGGCCGCCGCGCTGCCATGCTCGCCTGGAATACCATTCGACGCCCAGTGGTCCGCGCCTCAAAGAGAGGCATACGGTGTCAC
>CAIVVT010000195.1 GCA_903909435.1 uncultured Acidobacteriia bacterium
CACTCACGCCGATCTTTTGTGCCGCCTCCCGCTGCGTGATGCTTCCATCCTTGGCCCGCTTCAGCCAGTCCAACTCGTCCCGTTCCGCTTGGCTCATCGAAATTCGTTCCATCCTTCAGCCTTAAGGCTGTCAAGAGGAACTTTCTACTTGGCTGGATTAGGAACTTCTCACTTGGCCGCGACAGAAACCGACCGGGTATCACTGAACTCCATTCGCTGATGTATACTTCGCGCCAGCCCATGTTCCTTCAAATTCAAGCCATGAAGATGAGACCGCAACTAGTCGCGGCCGCTCTATTCGTATCTTTCGCCGCACTCTCGCAGCCGGCCGTGAGTGCGCGCCGCTGGGTTGACGCGAAGTTCCTCGGCGTCGCTGACCCGAACCCGGCGTCCTCGCATTTGCTTGTCCACCTCAAGTCCGGCGCGCTTCGGCGCAACCGCATTCACGATCGCCAGTTTCTGGTCGCCGGGAAGAGCTTCGATCACGGCGTGGCCATGCCTGCTCCGGGCGATGTCGTCGTCCGCCTGGCCGTTCCCGCCGAACACTTCCACGCCGTTGTCGGCGTGGACGGCAACGACATCGGGTATTACTCCAACGGCGGACGCGGGAGCGTGGTCACGACCGTTGAAGTGAATGGCCAGGAGGCATTCCGCTCCCCGGTTTTGCACGAAGGGCTGGCTGGTATCCCTATCGACATTGATCTGCATGGCGCGCGGGAATTCACTTTGAAACTCGTTGCGGTGGGCGCTCGCACCCCGACGGACCAAGCGGAATGGGATCAGGCCGATTGGGCCGACGCGCAGGTCAAGCTAGTGGACGGCTCGTCGCAGTGGCTGGCGGACCTACCGTTGGGGCCGCTTGCCGGGGCCTACTCCGCTCAGCAGCCCTTCTCGTTCCGTTATGCTGGCAGGGACTCCGCCGACCTGTTGAGGAGTTGGCGGCAGGAGCGTTCGAGCCGCAGGTTGGACGACGCGCGCACGGAGCACGTGGTGACCTTCACCGATCCGCAGACCGGCCTGACCGTGCGCTGTGAGGGAGTCACCTATTCGGATTTTCCAGTCGTCGAGTGGACCGTCTATCTCAAGAATGCAGGGTCGATTCCGACGCCCGTCATCGAACGACTGCAGGCGCTTGACACGACGTTCGAGCGGACCGCCGACGGTGAATTCCTGTTGCACCACTCCAAAGGCAGCCCCAACTCACCCACCGATTTCCAGCCGCTCGTCACTCCGCTGGCGCCCGATGCGTCGAAACGCTTCGTGGCAGAGGGCGGGCGCCCGACCGATGCGGATCTGAGCTACTTCAATCTGGAGTGGGCCAGGCAGGGCGTAATCGTGGGCATCGGCTGGCCCGGCCAGTGGGCGGCGTCGTTCACGCGCGACAAGCAGCGGGGCGTGCGTCTCGTAGCCGGGCAGGAACTGACTCACTTTCGATTGCTCCCGGGCGAAGAGGTCCGCACGCCGCTGATCGCACTGCTGTTCTGGGATGGCGGTTGGAACGATTCCCAGAACGTCTGGCGGCGCTGGATGATCGCTCACAATCTGCCGCGGCCCGGGGGCAAACGGCCCCCGCCTCAGTTTGCCGGCAGCAGTGGGCGTCAGACGATCGAGATGCAGGGTGCGAATGAGGAGAACCAGAAGCTGTTCCTCAATCGGTTGCTGAAGACCGGTCTCAAACTCGACTACTGGTGGATGGACGCGGGCTGGTACCCCTTCCCGACAGGTTGGTGGAACACCGGCACATGGGACCCCGATCTGCGTCGTTTCCCACACGGATTCACGCCCGTTTCCAGAGAAGCACATGCGCGCGGCGTGAAAATCATCGTATGGTTCGAGCCGGAGCGCGTGACCGCCGGGTCGTGGCTCTGGGAGAAGCACCCCGAATGGCTGCTGGGCACCAAGGACCACGACAAGCTCCTGTTTCTCGGCAACCGGGAAGCCCGCGAGTGGCTCACCGATCACGTCGCCAGGCTCATCGCCGAGCAGGGCATCGACACCTACCGCCAGGATTTCAACTTCCCGCCGCTGAACATTTGGCGTGCCAACGACGCTGAGGACAGGCAGGGCATCACGGAGAACCAGCACGTCACCGGCTACCTGGCCTTTTGGGACGAGTTGCGAAGGCGTTTCCCCAACCTGCTGATCGACACCTGCGCATCCGGCGGCCGCCGGCTCGACCTGGAGACGCTGCGACGCTCCGTGCCACTGTGGCGCAGCGATTACGCCTACGATCCGCCGGCCATGCAGCAACTCACCTACGGTCTGGCGCTGTGGGTGCCATATTTCGGCACGGGGTTCAATTCCACCGAACCCTACATCTTCTGGAGTCAGATGTCACCCGCTCCGGGAATCGGGCTGGACATCGAGCGCATCGAGGCCGACGCCGCGAAACTCCGCAAACTCACCGGCGACTGGCGGTCGATTGCCGGTCTTTATTACGGGGACTACTACCCGCTGACGCCCTACAGCACGGACGCGACGGCATGGCTCGCCTGGCAGTTTAATGACCCGGCCGCGCAGAAGGGGATGATTCAGTCCTTCCGCCGTCCGGATAGCCCGTTCGAGTCGGCGCGGTTCCACCTGAGCGGTCTGGAACCGGCCGCGACTTACGTGGTTCGCGATCTCGATGCAGCGGCAACGGCCCGGTACACAGGCAAGCAGTTGATGGAGACCGGGCTCCCCGTGAAAATCGGGAGGCGAGCGGGTGCCGTCGTGCTCGTGTACTCCAAAGCGAACTGAGTTTCCTAGTTCAAGAATACGATTCATGGACGCACTCGCACTTCGACTGTTCCGCGCAGCGGGCCTGCTCTGTTTCGCTGCTATGGCCGCCTCCGGCACCAGAGTATTTGTGGATTGCGCGGCTGGCGACGACGCGCACGGCGGCGGTTCTCCGGCGACCGCGGTACGCACCATCGCGGCGGTGAACAAGCGCGTTTTCTCTCCCGGTGACTCGGTCCTGCTGCGGCGCGGGACAAGGTGTGCGGGCATGTTCTCGCCCTCCGGGTCCGGCCTGGCCGCACGGCCGATTACCCTCGGCGCTTACGGGTCCGGTCCCGCGCCGGTGATTGACGGCAGTGGGAACGAGAGTGCCATTCGCCTGCTCGATCAACAGGGCTGGCATATCGAGAACATCGAGACCACGGGGGGCTCGCGGTACGGCATCCACGTGGGCGCAGGTAGGGCCCGCATGAGCCATTTCCGCATCTCCAACGTCGATGTGCACGACGTCCATGGAACATTGACCTCGAAGGACTCCGGCTTGATCGTGTTCAGCGCCACCGGGCCGGGCGCCTTCGATGACGTGGTTATCGACGGAGCGACCGCCTGGAACACGACCCAGTGGGCAGGCATCGAGGTTGTCGGCGCTGCCTTCACCGGCAAAATGGATGGACCACACGGTACGAATGTCACGGTCCGCAACTCCATCGTCCACGACGTGTACGGCGATGGGATCATTCTCTTTATCGTCGCGAACGGCCTGATCGAACGGTCTGCCGCCTGGCGCACCGGCCAGGAGCCCAAGGAAACCGTCGGCACGCCCAACGCGATCTGGACCTGGATGTGCAACGATTGCGTGGTTCAATACAACGAGGCGTGGCTCAGCTCGTCACCGGGCGTGGATGGCGGCGCATTCGACATCGACTGGGGCAACCACAACAATACGGTCCAATTTAATTACGGTCACGACTCGAAGGGCTACTGCGCTGCCGTCTTTGGGGCCGGTGGTTTGACCACTGTGAACAGCGTAATCCGCGCTAACGTCTGCGTCAACAATGGCCGGGATGACGCGCTCGCGAAACGGCAAGGCGATCTATTCCTCAGCACCTGGGACAACGGGAAACTCGACGGGGTGTTGATCCAGGACAACCACATCTACTGGAACCCGGCAGGCGACCATTATGCGCTGAACAGCGCGGCTTCTTTCACGGGAGCCGGGCCGAACCGATTCGAGCGCAACACGATCGTTTCGCGGGTTCCCAGCCTGATCTTCAGCAACGCGTCGCTCAAGCTCAATGACAACACCTATTCCGTCGCAGGCGCGGTCTCCGGGAGTTTCGAGTATGGAGGAGCGAAGCCCGCGGACTTTGCTGCGTACCAGTCGGTTTCGGGTCAGGAAGAACACAGCCCATCCGTGACGATCCGGAACGACGTCGTGACATGGCCGAATGGCAAGCTCAATCGCTCATTGCTCGGCGACGCGGCAGGAAGCCCAGCGCTAATTTGCGTGCTCGACAACTCCGCCGACGCGCACGCTGAACTCGTGATCCTGCGCAGCATGAATGCTCAGTACGCAAACCATGGACTGCAAGTCCGCATCATGGGGAGACCCGATCCGATCTGGCGATTGGACGGAATCCCTGTAGCCCGCCGCCTTGTCATGCGGCGTGGCCGGGTCGAGACATTTCTGGTCGCTCCGGATGGCGTCATTGTCGAGCACTGGCGGGGATTCGCTCCTGCGCACGAGCTCGGCTTAGCCATTCAGAGGCTGTTCGGATTACGGTCATTCGGCAACTGACTGCTTGCACAAGAGCCGCAGGTGGCACTACCCCACGATTGCGGCTCCGGGCGAGCGGAGTCGCAACTGTCGGTCTGCGGCGGATCCTGGAGGCGCTGACGCGCTACGGACGCTTCTGAAATGCTTCGTCGGACTCGGCGCCGGGACGGGGCTTCCAGTCCAGGGAATAGTATTCGCCCCGATCGCGAGCCCAGGGATCGAACACGTTGACGACGTTTTGCAACTCACCGCTCAATTCCGGGATGTTGCGCAGCAACAGTCGCTTCATAGGCGACACCGGTTGGGTGTGGCCGTTGGGCGCGCCCTTCTCGATCTGCGCCGGTCCGGGACCGTTGTTGCTGACCCAGTCCACGCCCAACTGCGAGTAAAACTCGGGACGAAACGACGACGTGAAGAACCGGTCGCTGTAGAGCCGCCGGGAAGCGTTCAGGATGAACACGACGAATTGCGTTTCCGAGATGGCGTAGCCGTGAGGGCGAGTCGACTCGGCCAGCCAGCCGACCACTGTGTCCACGTCCTCGATGTTGTCGATCAGGCTGCCATTGGGATGGCCCAGGCAATCGTTGATCGGCGAGCCGTCCTCATTGCGCTGCGCGTCGGTGATCACCTTCGAGGCGTCGCAAACGTGCTGCCCGTAGACTCCGCGCAGGTTGCGGACCATCTCCTGCTGTTCCTGCCATTCAGGCGTGTTGGCGGCAACGTGCCTGTCTGCAAAATCGTCGTAGCTGGTGAGCTGCCGGAGGCCGTACTGGCGCCGGAACTCGTTGAATCGCGGCACACCGTGCTCGCGGTCGCGAATCAGGTCGAGCGCGGCTATGTCAATCTGTTGCGTGGGGCTTTCCAACCGGCCCAGTTTCAGGTTCTGGAGAAACTGCGGGTGGTTGTTCAACGTGAGCAGTCCGAGGCGCTGCCGCCCCAGGCTCAGCCCCCAGTTGGCCAGTCCCTTGGATCGCATGGCGTCCGTGGCCTTGGCCTGGAAGGTCTCGACAACTGGAACTTTGGCGACGATCCTGTTGGGGTCCTTGTCCACTTCGCGGTACTCGATCAGGTCGGGCACGAGCGGATGCAGGCGGTAGACGGTCACGAACTCCTCGGGAAAATTGAAGGGCGAACCGAAGTGGTTCACTCCGCCATTTGTGAATTGCGGCTTCGTGATGTCGTAGCCTTTCACCTGGCTGCCGATCCCAAAGATGCCAGGGCCCGAGGCGAGCACCGAATACCAGGAACTGGATTTGTCGGCATCCTTCGATTTCCCAAGGCCTTTTGTGATCACCTCGCTCAAGGCTTTCGACACCTCGCTCCCACTATCCCCGAGCAGCCCGTTCCAATTGGCATTCATGCCCTTGTAGAGCGGTTCGTTGTAGAGCAGTTGCGGCGTCCATTCGATGGTGTGGATCTTGGCGATCTCGGCGGAAACCACCAGACGCGCCACCTCGAACAATTCGTCCGGAGTCACATCCTTGAAGTGGATAACCTGCTTGGGATTCGCGGGATTGCGCAAGCCCGAATCGCTGTTGGGAGTCTTCGCGGCCAGCTTGCGAAACTCCGTGACGAATGTGTTGTGCTCGCGCACAAAGACGTTGTGCAGGAAGCTCATGCCGATGGTCCAGTTGTCAGGAAACGCAGCGGCTTCCTGCCCCTTCCACTCAGGGTTGATGGGGGCATCCGGTGCCAGGATGGGCAGGTAGCCCTGTCCGGATTCGCCAACCGGCGTCACCAGCAGTCTCGCCGTATCGGCAGGATCGCGCTGGACCCGCTGCCGCGAGCGCTCGTCGAAGCCGTAGATCTGGGAGGCGTCCCACCATGCGGTGTTCGTGTTGCGCATGATCTTCGGCGCGCGCGCCAAATACTCCTTGCCGCCTGCGGTGAACTTGCCGGGTTCGGAGTCTTCGGCAACGTACGCTTTGTCCATGCGGTCGTCTGGCCTGCAGCCGAGTTTCTGGACGTCGTCCGGTGTCAGCGGCGTCTCAACGTTGTTCACCTTCTGGCTTTCACAACCCACTTTCATGTACTCGGTCTGGTTGTGGCCCTCCTCGAGATGAGAGAACCAGTCGTGGGTCATGAACTGGATCCAATAGGCCGCGAGTACGTTAAAAAACGGTGCCTTTTTGTAGTCGCAATTGGCGGAATTTGAGTTGTCCGGCACGCCGTAACCGGCGCGGCACGCATCCGGATTCGATTGCGCACGAGTGAAGAGCTTGCGGCTGATCACCTGAGGATCGGGAGTGAGCAGCCCCAGGCGGTTACCGTGACGGTTTTTCGTCAGTTCGGTGCGCCCAAGATCGGGATAGGTCGTATCGAATTCCACATTGCGAGCGAAAAGCTGCCCGACGGAGCCCATCAGCGGATTCAGGATGTCGTTGCAAATCCCGGTCAACGAGCGCGAGCGGATCAGGTAGCCCTTGCAGGTTTGAGCCCCGCCGCCACCCACGGTCTGGTACTGCGGGTGGTCAGCCGGCAGGCGCATCTCCGGCCAGGTCTTGATCGAAGGTCCCGGCACGGAATTCCGTCCGCTTACGAATTGCTGGTAGGTCTTGTTGTTGTCGAATAGGTTGAACTTGATCAACTCGACGCGCTCGTATTCGAGGTCCAGCAGCGCTCCGCTGACTCCACGCAGAGCGGGACCGCCCTTCGTGAGCAAGCCGGGAGGGCGCGTCGTCCCATCGCCCGTGCCCCAGTAATTCGACCAATCCACCCAGGGCGTATTGCGGAACTGCAGGGCTTTCTGCCCCCCGCGGCACAGCGCCGTCGCTTCCGCGACTTTGCCGTTGAACCGCAAGTCCCGCGTTTCAGCGATCTTGCGGAAGCCGGCGAAAACCACACTCGCGCAGGCCTTCAACGACTCCTCTTCATCCCTTTTCGAGTTATCCGCAGGCATGCGGCCGAACAGCGCCGGGACCGACCCAATTACCAACACGAGACACCCAATCGCTCTCATTCGAACTCCTCCGTTAGATCCGGAATGCGGATCACACAGATTATGATTTGCTGATCCAGTCAAATCAAGACTATTTTTTCCACAATGTTCACGACGAATGTCAGGCGGGGGGCGGCGATACCCGCTGCGGGAAGAACTCAACAGCGATAGAGTATTGCGCATGACGAGACGGAGTTTATTCGCCGGAGTAGCCGCAACGGCTGCATTTGCCTCGAACGCCAAAGCCGCTTCCAAGATCCGTTTGGGCGGGCCGGTCTTCACCAAGCCCGACGACCCGCGCGAAGTGGCCCGTGCGCACCGCACTTTGGGCTACGCCGCTGCCTACTGCCCAGAGGCGAAGATCGAAGATACAGCCCGCATCCGCGCGATAGAAGACGCCTTCAAGGCTGAGAATGTGGTCATCTCTGAGGTAGGAGCATGGGTCAACCTGCTGGATTCGGACGGGGGCAAGCGGAAGAAGAACTTCGAATACGTAGCCTCCCGGCTGGCTCTTGCCGAAGCTGTCGGCGCCATCTGCTGCGTGGACATCGCAGGATCCTACAACCCGACCGTCTGGTACGGGCCACATCCAAAAAACCTGGGCCAGGAGTTCTTCGACGCGACCGTGGAGAACTGCCGCAAGCTGATCGATCAGGTTAAGCCGAAACGTACGAAGTTCTCGATCGAGATGATGAGCTCATCGGTGCCGGATTCTGCCGGCAGTTATGTGCGGCTGATCAAGGCCGTGGACCGAAAAGCGTTCGGCGTGCACATCGACGTGTGCAATGTGATCAGTTCTCCGGAACGCTTTTACAACACCGGCGCTTTCATTCGCGAGACGATCTCAACGCTCGCCCCGTGGATTCTGTCGTGCCATGCCAAGGATCTGGAGTGGCGCCCGGAGATGAACCTCCATTTCGTGGAAGTGATTCCGGGGCGTGGATCCGTGGACTATCGCGCCTACCTGCAGGCCCTGGCCGCACTACCGCATGAGACGCCGCTTATGCTCGAGCACCTGACCAAGGCCGAGGAATACGCCGAGGGTGCGGCCTATATTCGCAAGGTGGCGGCGGAGGCCGGGGTCGAATTCGTGTAAGCTCCTCAGTGGGGCTGAGTTCCCGAGTCCGCTCCGCAAGTCCGAACCGTGCCGGGTCTCGGAAGCTCCCAGCACGCTGGCACGACGTCCCGCTCGGATGGAGTTCGCGCTACTTGGTGAGCATGAGCCGGTAACCGACCCAAGGTTCCGTGAGTAGGAAGCGCGGGTGGGCCGGATCGGGTTCGATCTTCTTCCGCAGCTGATTGACGAAAACGCGCAGGTATTCGACCTGATTGCCGTAGTCCGGGCCCCAGACTGCCTGTAGGAGCCGGGTATGCGGGATGGCCACGTTAGGGTTGGCCAGCAGGTATTGCAGCAGGTCGAACTCCTTCGGCGTCAGCCGCGTCTCTTTGCCGTTCTGCACCACGCGCCGCGTGGATAGACTGATTTCCACCTCGCCCAGCCGCACCGTCTCCGCGGCACCTTCTCCGGCTGCCGGTTGGCGTCGTAGAGTGGCACGGATGCGCGCCAGGAGTTCTGGAGTCCCGAACGGTTTGGTGATGTAGTCGTCCGCTCCGGCGTCCAAGGCATCCACTTTGTCCTGCTCCGAGTCGCGCACGGTCAGCATGATGATGCCCACTTCGGAGCTTTCCCGAATCTGACGGCAGGTCTCCAAACCACCCATTCCAGGCATGTTGATATCGAGCAAGATCAGGCTGAAGCGGCTGTCGCGCAACAGCTCCAGCGCGTCCTCACCGCGACGGGCGTCCACGACCTCATAACCGCTGGCGGTCAAGGTTGTGCGTAGCACACGCCGGATCTGCGGTTCGTCGTCCACAACCAAAATGCGTCCGTTCATGCCGCAGAACCTTCTCGCGGCAGCGGTAGTGACATGCAGAACTCAGAGCCCTGCCCCGGCTGACTCTTAGCCCACAGGTCCCCACCGTGCGCGCGCACAATTTCCCGGGCGATGTGCAGTCCCAGGCCACTGCCAGGGACGTGCTGTTTCACGGCATCTCTTCTGTAGAACTTGTCGAAGATCCGGGTCAGGTACCGCTCGGGAATACCCGGTCCCCGGTCGCGCAGGACGATCAGGATCCGCTTGTCCTCCGCTTCGGCCAAGATTTCCAGCGGAGCCCCGGGGGCGGAGTACTTCAACGCATTGTCGATCAACTGGCGAAGCGCCAGTTGAATCAGATCCCTATCGACCAGAACCAGCGGTAGTTCGATGCTGAAGTTCCGTACCAGCGTGCGGGCTTCGAGGCGCTGCCCAAACTGAACCAGCGCTCCCTCGCACAGGTCGCGGATGCCGACTGGCGCTCGCTCCAATCGGATCTTGCCTGCATCGATCTGGGCCATACGGACCGCATCCGAGACCAGCAGGCTCAGTCGATCGGTTTCCTCGTCGATGATCGAGGTGAGTTCGGCCCAGTGCGCCGGCAGCGCACCCGATTCCGAGAGCAGCGACGTGGAAGCGGCCTTGATGGACGTCAGCGGGGTCTTGAACTCGTGGGCGATCGCGTCCAGCAACGTGGACTTAAACTCCTCACTCTGGCGTGCCACCTCAGCCCGATTGGTGGTCACTTCTGTCCGCACGCGTTCCAGGGCGATCGCAACCAGATTGAGCAAAGCCTGCAGTGCGCCGTCGGAAAGCGCGCTGTGGCTCAGCGCCAGACTCCCGATCGGTCTACCCCCCAATGACACCGGCGCCACCAGCAAACCGCATGCTGGCTCTTGCAATGGAGTCGCCTGGATCACAACCTGTTTTAACTTCGCTTCAACTCCCGGCAGGTCTTCCCACCCACCGGAGTAGATCTCACCTGACGGGGCATCGTACAAGGCCACCGCTTCGCAATCGAAAATCCGGGCTATCTGGAGCGCCACCTGACGGCCCATTGAATGGTCGGGATGGCTCAACAGGATCGCGCGGCTCAGGGCGTACAACTGCTCGGTGTCGCGCTGGTGATTGCGCGCCTCCTGCGCCTGCTTTCTGGCCCGGTCCGAGAGGTGGCTGGCCACGAGCGAGGTTGCCAGAAATGCAAAAAGGGCGACCCAATTCTGAGGATCCGCGATTACCAGTCGCCCAATGGGTGGAAGGAAGAAGAAGTTGAAACTGAGCATGGCCACCAGACTGGCCAGAACCGCTTCAATGATGCCCCAGGCTGTCGCAATCCACAGCACGCCCAGCAGAAAGGCGAAGCCTGCCGTGGTCGAATTAACTGAGAGCAGACGGCCGCAGACGAGCGTGATGCCCGTCACGATCAGCAGGCTGAACGACGCGCGCAACGCTACTCTCCCGATTCGGACTCGCAATCCACGCCTACTTTCTCAATTTGCATTCTAATGGAGTGCGCCAGAACCTGAGGTGTGGACTTCGGGCTCCGGGCGGTCCGGAAGCTTATGGCAGAGAATCTGACTGCAGTGCCGGGACTTAGGGCGCGTCCGCTCTGGCGACCTTCCCTACTATGCGGGCTCACTTGGCGGCACGCCAATTTGTTGAAAATTACGGCAGCTAAAGACCTTGCGGTTCATTTGCGGATCCAGCGGTTAGGTCGTTGCTCGACCTGCTTCTTTATCTATAAGGAAAGCGCAGTATCATTTTTCTTTTCAAGCATCGAATATGGCGGGCGAACTAACAGCCGGAATTGGGATGACGAGCGCGACATTCGGGTCCATTGCCACTCCCGGTTTAGTTAAGGGGCGCTGAGTAAGCGGACCGACTCAGCCACCTGATTGTGTGCGCCTTGGATCGGACTAACGATTCTGCTTCCTGTCTCCTCGCCGGTACATAAAGCGCAAATAGCTGTGCTTGAACGGTTTGGCCGTATGCTGAGCTCTATTTTCGAAGTGATCCGAAATGTGTTCTGAATTTCTCGACTTTGGGTTGCACCACATACGCACAGTAGGGTTCAAGCGGGTGGTAGCGAAGATAGTCCTGATGGTAGTGCTCCGCAGGCCAAAACGTTGACGCCGGACTCAATTCGGTGACTATGGGGTGGCTGTACTTGCCGCTGTGCGAAAGCCCTTCAATCATTGCAGTTGCAGCGCTACGCTGGCCCTCGTCATGCCAGAAGATCACTGAGCGATACTGCTTCCCGACATCGTTGCCCTGGCGGTTGAGTGTGGTCGGATCGTGGGTGGAGAAGAAGACTTCGAGGAGGTCGCGAAATGGAATCAGGGATGAATCGAATACGACTTGAATCACCTCAGCGTGGCCGGTGTCCCCACCGCACACCGCCTGATAGGAGGGCTGATCCAGGTGGCCACCCATGAACCCTGAAACGACGGACTCCACGCCGCGCAGTTCCTTGTACACCGCCTCAAGGCACCAGAAGCAGCCGCCGCCGAGTGTCGCCGTTTGCATACCTTGTCTGATTCTACGGAACTTGCGAGAGATGCGAAAACAGCGTCGAATAAAGGGGGCCGTGTCCGGCCCCCTTCTGGACTAGCGAGCAGCTACATGCGTCGGAACGCCGTACCCGGCGCCGCTGGGCAAGTAAACCTGCGCCAGCGCAAGCTTGCCGCCCACGCCCGTGAACGTCACCCGGCTTGGCAGGCCTTCCGGAGAATTGGTGATCGGACTGCCGATTACCATGACCGTGGCGTGCGTGGTCGTGTTCGTGACTTCGAGGACGCCTGCGGGAGATACCAACTCAACGTTGTAAACGCCCGCGGGCATGGCGGTCCCTCCAACCGTGAATGGCTGCGGAGCCGTGATTCGGAACTCGCTGAGCGACGCTGCGCCAGCCAGACCGGATACAAACAAGGCGAGAGCGACGGCCAGTATGGACTTTCTCAAATTGAAACCCTCCTAAGGTTTTGGGTAACAGAAAGCACAGCGGCATTGCCGCTGCGCTACCACCGGCGGTTGGGGCCGGCTCGCTGCATTCAAGGGATAGCCTTGTTTGCGAGTAATGCTCCTTATCATGGAGCTTGTGTCTGTTCTACGGGGCGGAACCTCTACCGCACTATTCCGCAGTGGTTCCGGAGTGGATTGGTCATTCTTCAGGCTAGGCGACGCCCCTTTTGGAAGTCCAATAAGAAATCTTAATCTGCCTCATTCTGCCAATGTTTTCAATTCTTTGCCTCAGAAGTGTTACAAGTGTTGATCCGCTATTGGCGATCTCGCGTGTGGTTCTTTCGGCACGGGCGCTCGGCATACCAGCCAATGACGGCCGCTCTGCAGCTGTGCAGTTCTCGATTAGACGCGGCCCGCCGGTCTATGCTCGGATGGGGTGAAGAGGGTGGACGATGCCCGCGGAAGAATGGGGCTGGCGAATCACACCGGACGAACTGTCGTCCTGGATTCTCGAATCTCATGACGGCGTTCTGGTTCTCAACAAGCCTGCGGGGGTGGTGTGCCATCCGTCCAAGCACGGCGTCTGGTCCAGCCTCGCGGGAGCTGCCCGCGAATTCCTGGGAGTCGCGAAGATCCACATGCCCTTCCGGCTGGATCGCGAAACCAGCGGGGTGATGCTGGTGACCGGAACCGAGCAATCGGGCAAGCGCCTGCAACGCGCCGTTCAAAGCGGTCAGTACAGGAAGGAATATGCTGCCCTGATGACGGGGCAACTCAGGGGTACTGCGACCGTCGCATTGCCGATATCCCAGGCCATTGACTCCTTAGTACGGCTCAAGAGAGTCCCCGTCCAGGACGGGAAGGGCCAAGTGGCATTGACTGTTTTCGAGCCTGTCCAGTCCAGCACGGAGGGTACTCTCGCGCGGGTTTTGCCTGCGACCGGCCGCCTGCACCAAGTCCGTGTTCACGCCGCAGCAATTGGCCACCCATTGTTCGGAGACAAGATCTACGGTCCGGACCAGAGTCTATTTGTGGAGTTTATCGAAGGCGGCTGGACAGAAAGGCATGCTCGCCTGTTGGGCCTGAGAAGGCAGGCTTTGCATTGCTCTCTTGTGGAATTTGCTACGGGCGTAATGACAAACGAGCGGCGCTTTTTGGCGCCGCTCGGTGATGATCTCAAAGAGTTCTGCGAACAAAGACTGGGCTTCAGCCCGCCCGACTACTTCGACTTGGGGTAACGGCGCTTTACAGTCGCCTCAATCATCTTCAAGGCTTCTTCGGGAACAGCTGTCAGACCAGCCTTCCTCGCCAGTTCCAACGCCCGATCCAGACCGGCCTTCTTTGCTTCGCTCTGGCTCTTGCCCGCCTGGGAAGAGTTCGTAACCATGCGGGAACCACCGACCGCGATATTGGCTGCGGCAGAGCGGGGTTTCCGGCCGCTCCGGCTCTTGACTACTTCTGCTGAGCCGCTGAAACCGAACTTGCCGGCAAGGTCGCCCTGGCGCTTCTGGAACTCTCCGAATAGTTTCTTGCCTTCAGCGCGAGCTTCGGCCAATTGCTTTTCAAGGTCAGCGACTTTCTGGCTGACCGCTTCCATCGTGTTCAATAACTCTTGAAGAGTGTCCATTTCTATACCTCTGAGTAAATGCTCACTTGGCGCCGGGCGGCAGGCCTGCCCAACGTTCGAACTCGCCCGGTTCTACTGTGCTCGGGAGGAGGAGGTGCCGGTCCGAAATGCGTGAATGACATCCGAAGGGCAAAAGCGCCCGATTTATTCGATTATCGAGTTGAGGACTCAAGCAGACTCCATAAATAGTCTATATCGCTGTTTCAGATATGTCACGATCATACACGAAAATTCTTGTGGACCATTGCGGTGACCATGCCCGCCGCTCAGCGCATGGAGAATTAGGTGGGTGTGAGGGATAATCAGAATCGGATCCTGGCAGGCGTATGGACTTTGTCGAACATTTAAAGTCTTCGGTCGACATTGTCGGCGTAATCGGCGAATACGTGCATCTACGTCGAATTGGGACCGGCCAAAGGTATATGGGACTTTGCCCCTTCCATGCGGAGAAGACGCCGTCCTTTTCCGTCCATTCAGGCCATCAGTTTTACAAGTGCTTTGGGTGCAGCGCAGGCGGGGATGTCATCAAGTTCGTCATGGAAATGGAGCGCATGAGCTTCTGGGAAGCTCTGCGCCACCTCGCCGAACGTAACGGCATACCATTGCCCAAGCGCAATGACCTGGCCGACGAGGAAGCCAAAAAGCGTGCGCGCACCCTGGATATTCACGATTTTGCGGCGCATTACTTTGTGCGGAGCCTGACCGGTTCCGCCGGTGGTGAGGCGCGCGCTTACCTGGTCCGTCGCGGGGTTCGGCCGGAGAGCATCGCAGAATTCGGCCTGGGGTATGCGGAGCGGGGCGGGCAAGCCCTGGTGCGAGCGCTGGAGAAACAGGGCTATACCGGTGAGGAAATGGAAGAAAGCGGCCTGGTTCTGCGCCGCACCGACGGATCCGGGTTCTTCGACCGTTTTCGGCATCGTTTAATGTTTCCGATCCACTCAGAATCTGGGAAGGTCATTGCCTTCGGAGGACGTGCCCTGGGTGAAGGCGACGAGCCGAAGTACCTGAATTCGCCCGAGACCGCCGTGTACCACAAAGGCAATGTCCTGTATAACCTGAACCTTGCCCGAAAAGAGGTGCAACAGGCGGGTTTCACGATTGTCGTCGAAGGCTACATGGACGTCATCGGCGTCTACTCGGCGGGAATTAAGAACGTTGTGGCGCCCTGCGGAACCGCCCTGACGCAGCAACAGGTAGCCTCATTGCGCCGGCACGCACCCGAAATTGTCGTCAATTTCGATCCTGATAAGGCGGGCCGCAGTGCAACCGAACGCTCCATCGAAGTGCTACTGAATGAACGCATGCAGGTGCGTGTGCTGGAACTGCCGGACGGCGTGGATCCCGACGAGTACATCCTCGCCAATTCGGCAGAGGCGTATGTGGACCTGGTGAAGAATCACACGCAGCGCTATTTCCACTGGCTGGCGGAACGGGCGCGGGGCAAGTTCGACGTGCGTACACCCGAGGGGCGGGTCGGGATCTTCCAGTTTCTGCTTCCGCAGATCCACCGCATGCCGGACCGTCTGGACCGGCTGGAGGTGGTCAACGACTTGGCCGAGTATCTCAAGGTGGAAGCCAGTGTCGTGCTGGACGAATTCCGCAAGGCTGCGGCGGAGAGACGGGAAGTGCGCAACCTGCCGAAGCCCACATCCCCGTTCATGACCAGCGAACGGCAGCTACTGCGAGCGCTGCTGGAGAATCCAGAGGCGCAGCGGGAACTTCCCGAGCGGCTGCGGGCTCTGGGGCCGCTGACCGGCTTTGTCTCGGCGCATATCTTCGAGACAATCCTGAAATTGGCCGCGGAAGGCGCCGCTCTGACCCACTCTTCCATCGAGGGGCGTCTCAGCGAAGCCGACAAGGACCTGCTGGCAAAGGCCTTGCTCGATGACGAGGAAGTGGCCGAAACTCCCTCGATTGAGCAGGCCAGGGCTTGCGTCCAACGCCTGGAAAACGACGCGCGTCGTGGTGAAACGGCCGATCTGCGGACTCGAATCAAGGCTGCCGAACGCGCCGGTGACATGGGGTTGGCGTTGCGGCTCGCCGCCGAACTCAAGCACGGCGTCGCAGGGAGCTAGACCAACTTCTCCAACTCGTACCTGCGCGTGTTGTAATATGACACAGATGCTTCGGTGGACTGAAGGTTAGTCTGCGGTTCGGTTGGAGATGGATTGATTCGGAGGAAGAGGTCGAGTCGTGGCTGCTGACGAACGCTACAATCGGTTCCAGCACCTCATCGCGATGGGTAAGCAGCGGGGATACGTCCTTTACGACGACGTGTCCGAGGCCTTGCCTGACGAGATGTCAACGGGCGCCGAACTCGACGATCTGCTCGCGGGACTCGACGCCGCTGGCGTCGATCTGCTCGAAGAACCCAAAGCGGATTTCAACAAGAAACCGGAAGACTCAGAAGAGTTTGGCGAACTGGACGTTGTCCAGGAAGCTCAGGAAGCCCAAGAAACCGCCGACAAGACTAACGACCCCGTGCGCATGTATCTGCGCGAGATGGGGACCGTCGCCCTGCTCACTCGGGACGGCGAGATCGAACTTGCCCGCCGCATAGAAAAAGGGCAGCACCGCGTGATTCGTGCCCTGTCTCGATCATCGCTGGTGGTGCGCGAGCTAGCAGGTTTGGCTCTGGAAGTCGAGGAGGGTAGGCTAACCCTTCGCGACGTACTTTCAACGCCGGACGCGATGGCGGCCGACGAAGACGCTGAAGACCAGATTCGCGACTTCTTGCTTGCCATCGCGACAGTGGAAGAAAAAGCCTCCGCGGTCGACAAACTGCGCCATGTGATGTTCTCGAAGTCGAATGGCGCCAAAGGGAAGCAGACCCGGGAGCAGCGCTGGAAACTGGCCCGGGCCGTGGTTCGAGTCAGCCAGGATATTCGTGCGTTGCAGTTGAGTTCCACCTCCTGGCGCCGTTTCTCCAGCCGCCTGCGGACCGCCGTCGAGCAGCTTAAACCACTTGAAAAAGAGGTGGCGAGGCTCCAAAGGGCGGTGGAGGAATCCGAGCAGCACGGCGTCAGTTCAAGAGAATTGAAGCGCGAAGCGAAGGTTTCTCTCGACCGGTTGGCGGAGTTGGAGAAGTTGTTCGGCGCCCCTGCTGCGGACCAACGCCGGACGCTAAGCATAACCGATCGTGGCGAAAAGGACGCCGATGAGGCCAAGAAGCGCCTGATTGAAGCCAATCTTCGTTTGGTCGTCTCCATCGCCAAGCGTTATACGAATCGCGGGCTGCAGTTCCTCGACCTGATTCAGGAAGGCAACATCGGCCTGATGAAGGCTGTGGATAAGTTCGACTACCGGCGCGGCTACAAGTTTTCTACGTACGCCACATGGTGGGTGCGGCAGGCCATCACCCGCGCTATTGCGGACCAGGCGCGGACTATCCGGATTCCGGTCCACATGATCGAGACCATTAATAAACTGGTGCGGACGCAGCGCCTGCTCCAACAAGAATTCGGTCGCGATCCGACGCACGAGGAACTGGCCAAGCGGCTCGACCTGAGCATCCCCAAAGTGAGGAAGGTCCTCCGCATCGCGCAAGAGCCAATCTCGCTGGAAACCCCTGTCGGCGAGGAAGAAGAATCGCACCTGGGGGACTTCATCGTGGACAAGCGTGTGGTGTCGCCCTCCGAGGCGGTGATTAACCTCAACCTGCGCGAACAGACAGCCGAAGTGTTGAAGACGCTCACTCCGCGTGAGGAACGAATCATCAAGATGCGCTTCGGTTTGCAGGATGGCAGTGAGCACACCCTCGAAGAAGTCGGTCAGCACTTCGCGGTGACGCGCGAACGTATCCGCCAGATCGAGGCCAAGGCGCTGCGCAAACTGCGCCACCCCAGCCGTAGCCATAAGTTGAGAGCCTTTCTCGACCGGAGTCCGCGCGAATAGACCCGGTTCAAAGGTAAACGCGGCCCACTTCGACGGCGATTTCAGCAGGAACCAGATGCGTCCACGGCTCGTCACGGCGGATGCTCTCGCGGATTCCGGTCGAACTGATTTCTTGTAGCTCCGGATTCACGATCAGCTTGTGCACCGTTCCTGGCGGTAGATCCGGTAGTGCGAACAGCGTGCCGCGAGGCGCCACCAACAGGGAGAACTCGCGTAGTTGCTCAAGGGCGCCGGGTGCACGTTGGTAGGGCCATTGCAGAAAGCGCTCCGCCGCATCCTGGCCGCAGACAATGTAAACCTGCTCGATCCGAGGGTCCGCTGCTCGCAGTGATCGAGCCATTTCGAGGAACAGCCCGCCAGCGGTTACACCCACTCCCAGCCCAGCGCGTGTTGCGGCGATTCGCACCATCCACTCCAGTCGCAGGTCGAAGCTGGCCTGCTCAAATTCCTTGTGCGGGAAAACGCGAGGCAGAACCAGCAAGACTTCGTCAGCGAAAGCGAGCCCCGCCTCGGCGAGTGCGAGATGGGCGAGCGTTGGCGGGTTCCAGGCGGCTGGAAACAATCCAACCCGGCGCGAATCTCCGGCTCCCCGCAGCACAAGATCCATGCCATGATCGTAGCGGTCTGAGCATCGTTCCGGGAACGCCAGTCTCCCGCTTGGGTACGGTGACTTTGATCGGGCTTTCGCTGGCGGCGAACCGCGCGGAACCGCAAAGTTGTTCTTGAGAAAGGGAGGATCCTGGCCTCGCGATGGCAACCGTCCTGCAATTGGGCGCATCACTAGGCTAGAGTCAAAACTAAGCAATGTTCACCTGGATCTGCCCTCAATGCGGCCGCGAAGTGCCGCCTTCCTATTCGGAATGCCCCGCCTGTGCCGAGAACCGGCAGCGCGCCGCCCAGGGCCTTCCGTCCGTCGGAACGGAGCCTGCCGCCCCGCCGCAGGCGCCTCCGCCGTATCCGCAAGGGTACCCGCAGCAGCCCCCGCAATATGCTCCGCCGCAGCCTCCATACGGGCAGCAGCCTCAGCAACCGTACCCGCCACCTCCGCAGGCGCAGCATGCCCCTCCTCCGCCGCAGTGGCAGGCCGCCCCGATACCGCCTCAGCCGTCCTACACATTGTCGGAGTCTGTTCCCCGCAAGGGACTGCCCACATGGCTGGTGACGATCCTGGTCGCCGGCGTAGCCGTCGGAGTGATCTTCGGTGTCGTGAGGCTGCTGAGCAAGAATGGCTCGAACGGCGAGGCCCCTGCAGCCGTCCAGCAGCAGGCCGTGGCGGCGGGTGACAATTCAAACCCCTACGCGAAGTACCTGGAGATTACGGGTGTGCGGATTGTCGAGGACGAGAAGAAGCACCCCGTCGCGATGTTCCTTGTAGTGAACCACTCGTCGGCCGATCTGCCGGACCTGCAATTGAGTGTGGCATTGACTACAATCACTGCCAAGGCGGGGGACGATCCGCTGTCGGTCATGACCGTCAAGACCGGAACGATCCCAGCCAATGGATCCAAAGACGTCTCTGCGCCGCTGAATTCGAAGCTGCGTGCCTACGAACTGCCCGACTGGCAATTCCTGAAGGCCTCATTTGCCCTTAAAGCGAACCCGTAGCCCGGTTCGCGTGCCACAGGATCCATGAAGCAGATCAAACCGCCGCAGCCGCGTGCAGTTAGAAATGGAAAACCGAAGTCCGCCGCGGAACGCAAACTACGGGTCGCGGCGATTCTGAGGGCGCTGGACGAACGCTACTCGGATGTTACATGCGCGCTGCGCCACCGCAGCGCCTGGGAACTGTTGGTGGCCACGATCCTTTCTGCGCAGTGCACCGACGAGCGGGTGAATAAAGTCACCCCGGGATTGTTCGCCAAGTACCCTACCATGCAGGACTTCGCTGCGGTCAACTTGCAGGAACTGGCACAGGACATCTATTCGACCGGCTTCTTCAACAATAAAGCGAAAAGCATCGTTGGAGCTGCGAAGAAGCTCCTGAATGAGTTCGGCGGGGAGATCCCGCGCGATATCGACCAGTTGCTAACCGTGCCTGGAGCCGCGCGCAAGACGGCTAACGTCGTGTTGGGAACGGTGTTTGGCATCCCCAGCGGCGTGGTTGTTGACACGCACGTTGCACGCATCGCCCAGCGGCTCGACCTGACCAAGGCGGAGACGCCGGTCAAGATCGAGCTGGACCTGATGAAACAAGTGCCACAGGAGCACTGGATTCAGTTCTCACACCAGGTGATCCACTTCGGCCGTGAATTGTGCGCGGCTCGCAAACCCAAGTGCGGCGAATGTCCGATCGCTGGCCTGTGCTATGCAAAGGACAAGTCGCCAGTTTAACCTCTTACAACGATGCCTAAGTACTTCCTCGGCTTGGATGGTGGTCAGTCCAGAACCACCGCTCTGATCGGCGATGAGAACGGCCGGGTCATCGGTGTGGGTCGCGGTGGTCCCTGCAACCACGTGCCACCCGGCGCCGCCCGTACGAAATTCACTTTAACGATTGGAGGATGCGTGAAGCAGGCTCGCGAAGCGGCGGGCCTCGCAGAGGACATAGCGTACGAGACTGCGTGCTACGGCTTCTCGGGTGGACCGGCCGACAAGGATGCTGTAGTGGGCAGAATGTTCCAGGCAGGGAAGCGGCTGGTTACCCACGATGCCTATATTGCGTTGTGCGGAGCCCATGCCGGCGCACCGGGAGTGATCACGATTGCGGGTACCGGGTCGATCAGTTTCGGCCGGGGTGCGGAAAGCCAACTCATGCGCGCCGGCGGATGGGGCTACGTCTTCGGAGACGAAGGCGGCGGCTTTGACCTGACCCGCCAGGCCCTGCGCGCCGCTCTGCGCTTCGACGAGGGTTGGGGGCCTCCGACGCTATTGCGCGACGCTCTGCTGAAGGCCACCGGTGCAAAGGACGCGAACGACCTGATGCACCAGTTCTATGGAGGGAAGCTGACACGGCCGCAGATGGCTGCAATGTCGCGACTGGTTGACAAGGCCGCGTTTGCCGGCGACGTGGTGGCCTACGGGATTCTGACGGAGGCGGCGCAGCAACTCGCGGGCATTACGCTGGCCGTGCGGAAACGCTGCTTTGGGCCGAAGGAGTGCGCGCCGGTGGCCTACATCGGGGGCGTGTTCAACTCAACTGGGCTCCTGGAGCGTTTCCGAACCTTGTTAGAACGCGATGGGCTTGCCTCGGTCGTTGCACCGAAATATGCACCGGCAGCCGGAGCTTTGCTTGAGGCCTACCGGATGGCCGGGCTCACTGTGAAACTATCCGGATTGCCGGAAGCCGAGAAATAGTCTTCCCGCCTGGTGTGTCAGCGACTCTTCCCGCAGGGGTGGGAGCCCGCCCGTACCGGATGTTAGGATCTTGAATGAGGCCCTTCTAACATCTATGCCTAAACTCTCTATCCGCGATCTTGATCTCAATGGGAAGCGCGTCTTCATGCGCGTGGACTTCAACGTGCCGCTCGCCCCTGGTGGCCAGGAGATTACTTCCGACAAGCGCATTAAGGCCGCGCTGCCGACCATTCAATACGCGCTCGATCACGGCGCCGGGCTGGTACTCGCCAGCCATCTGGGCCGCCCCAAGGGCAAAGTCAACCCCGAGATGAGCCTGAAGCCCGTGGCCGTCCGTTTGAGCGAACTGCTGGGCAAGCCGGTCGCGTTTGCGCCCGATTGCGTCGGACCCGCTGTGGAAGCCATGCTTCCCGCGCCGGGCGAAACCCTACTTCTCGAGAACCTGCGCTACCACCCCGAAGAAGAGAAGAACGATCCCGGGTTCTCGGCACAATTGGCCAAACTGGGCGACGTTTACGTCAACGACGCCTTCGGCACCGCACACCGCGCCCACGCCTCCACGGAAGGCATCATCCAATTCCTGAAGCCCGCCGCCGCAGGCCTACTGATGGAGAAGGAACTCACGTATCTCGAAAAGTGCACCAAGAACCCGGCTCATCCCTGCGTCGGTATTCTCGGCGGTGCGAAGGTGTCGGACAAGATCGAGGTTATCGAGAACCTGCTGAAGTTTGCGGACCGCCTCTTGATTGGCGGCGCCATGGCCTATACGTTCCTTAAGGCGCAGGGTAAGCCCACCGGCAAGTCGCTGGTCGAGGCCGACAAGGTGGAGCTGGCCAAGAGCCTGCTCGACAAGTTTGGCGACAAACTCATGCTGCCGGTGGACCATATCGTAGCCGCCGAGTTCGCCGAGAACGCGCCCAACGAAGCGGTGGACGAAATCCCCGACGGCAAGATGGGGATGGACATCGGTCCGAAGACGGCCGCAGCCTTCGGCGAAGTACTGCGCAGCGCGAAGACCATCATCTGGAACGGCCCCATGGGCGTGTTCGAAAAGAAGCCGTTCGATAAGGGCACCATCGCAGTCGGTTTAGCCGTGGCCGAGAGCGGCGCATTGTCGGTGGTCGGTGGCGGCGATTCCGAGAAGGCCGTGAAGAGCGCCGGCGTGGCCGACAAGATCAGCCACATCTCCACGGGCGGCGGCGCATCGCTCGAGTATCTGTCGGGGTTGGTCCTGCCCGGCGTGGCTGCTCTCACCGATAAGAAGTAAACAGCCGTTTTTGAGGCAATGTTCGTAGACGCCCACGTCCGGCCAGATCAAGCTTGGACGTGGGCTTTTGCACATTCTGATGCGGGGTACCTCTTATGATTCGCACTGCCGTTCTCGCCTGCCTGCTCGCCCTGATTGCCTGCGCCCAGGGGCCCTCGGAGTTGAAGTACAACCCCAAGGCCGACCCGAGATCCGACCTGCGCGCCGCGCTCGCCGAGGCGTCGAAGGCTGGCCGCAATGTGCTGATGGACGTCGGCGGCGAGTGGTGCAGTTGGTGCCATCGAATGGACAAGTTCGTCGCCGACCACGAGGAGCTGCGGACTCTGCTCGAGAAGAACTTCGTGCTGGTGAAAGTCAACTTCAGCGAGGAAAACAAGAACGAGGCATTCCTCGCCGGATACCCCAAAGTCGCCGGGTACCCGCACCTCTTTGTGCTTGACGCGAAGGGCAAACTCCTCGAGTCAAAGAACACCGGCGATCTGGAAGAGGGGAAGGGCTACAACCTCGAGCGGTTCAAGCAGTTTCTGGCTAAGTACGAACGGCACCAATGAAGCGGAGGGCTGAATACAATCCTAAGAACACAGGCCTGAAATGACCCTCCGACGGTACGCAGTTGTGATCGAACCAACATCCATCGGGTTCTCTGCTTACTCACTCGAAGTACCCGCCTGCGCAGCAGTGTGCGACACCGTTGAAGAGGCTTGCAATAACTTCCGCGAGGCGCTGGAGTTTCACTTTGGAGGAATGCGCGTCGTCGGTGAGCCGATTCCCGAGCCAACTTCCGATGCCGTCAAGGTCCAGGTCCGCTCCGCCTGAACTTTCTTGAGCCCTGCCACGAGCGGCGACGTGGTGCCGCAATGGTGGAGTTCAAAACCAGCGCGTGCGTGCATGCCCGCTTCGCGCGTCCGAGCGACAATAGCCCTATGCCTTTCCTCTGGCGCTCGCGCGTCCGCTTCGTTGACACCGACTTCTCGACACGCATTCATTATTCCGCCCTGTTTCGCCACTTCGAGATCGCCGAGACCGAGTTTCTGCGCTCTTTGGGCGTGGGTTACGCCCATTGGTTCGAGCGCGGTTACTCCCTACCGCGCGTCCACGTTGAGGTCGATTACATCGCGCCGCTGCGTTTCGACGACGAGATTGAGGTCGAGGTCCGCATCGCGCGCATCGGCGCGTCGTCCATTACTTTCGATTTTCGGGTCATCAGGACCGATGACGGTGCGGATGCGGCCCGCGGTCGAATCGTAGGGGTCTGCATCGACGTCGCCGCAGGGACATCGACGCCGATTCCAGCCGACATTCGTGAGGCTTTGGAGCGGTCGCTGGTTGAGTAATCCCATTAACATTTGTAATGGCTATTCGTACTTGCATATGGAAAACTTTCAGGTTAGCCTGGAGGAGATGAACAACGCGTCCAGCACCGCCAACCGGCCTCTGCAGAACGCGTGGCTCGTGCTCATTTCGGCCATACTTGCCGTACCTGGCATTAATGTAGCGGGAATTTACCAAATTCCTGCCTGAGTTGGCCGAAACCAGAATCCAAGGGAAATCGGGGCCACCAGGCGGGAACAAACCGCCGGGTGGCCCTTTCCTGTATTAGATTCACTGCAATGCAAGCGGGCTGACAGTTAAACTGTTTAGACTGGCCTGATTCATTCTGCTGGGCGTAAGCTGCGGCCGGAACGGCTGTCGGCACTGGTGTCAATTTCGACGAGCGAAGGGGATCCTGACAACGATGTCTAATCTGATGAGCGGAGCGCGAATCCTTCTGGAGTGTTTGACGCGCGAAAACGTCGACGTGATCTTCGGCTATCCGGGCGGCGTAACGCTTCCGCTTTACGACGCCATGTACGACCACGCGATCCGGCACGTGCTGGTTCGCCACGAAGAGAATGCGGCCTTCGCGGCCTCGGGCTATGCGCGGGCTTCGGGACGCGTCGGCGTATGCTGCGCGACCTCGGGTCCCGGCGCGACCAATCTGACTACCGGGCTTGTCGACGCCATGATGGACTCGATTCCCGTGGTCGCGATCACAGGCCAGGTTAGCAGCAAGCTGATCGGCAGCGACGCGTTTCAGGAAGCGGATACCTTCGGCATCATGCGGCCCGCGACCAAGCACAACTTCCTGGTCAAGGACGTGAAGGATCTGGCGCAGACGGTCCACGAGGCGTTCTACATCGCCTCGACCGGACGGCCGGGCCCGGTGCTTGTGGACATCACGAAAGACGTGCTGCAGGCGATGGCCCACTACACGCCGGTCAATGAGATCCATCTGCCTGGCTATAAGGTGGTCATGGACGGTCACGCCGGGCAGATCCGGCGTGCCGCGCAGATGATCTGGGAGGCGGAACGGCCCTTCGTTTACGCGGGCGGCGGCATCATCCACGCCGGAGCTCATGACGAACTGCGCGAGTTGGTGGAATCCGTCGATTGCCCGGCCGTGTGCACCCTGATGGGGCTCGGCGGCCTGCCCGGCTCGCATCCGAACTTCGTTTCGATGCCCGGAATGCACGGCAGTTACGCCGCCAACATGGGCATGACCGAGTGCGACCTGATCATCGCACTGGGGGTCCGTTTCGACGACCGGGTAACCGGCCGGCTATCGGGCTTCGCGCCTCACGCCAAGGTGATCCACGTGGACATCGACCCCGCGGAGATCGGTAAGAACCGTGCGGCCGACTTGCCCATCGTCGGCGACGTGAAGCGGGTCATCTCCAAGCTAACCAAGTTGCTTAAAGAACTCGAACCTGAGTTGGCCGCTCAGAATGCCGCAGCGCGGAAAGGGTGGTGGCAGAAGGTGCACGGCTGGCAGGCCGAGCATCCGATCCTGCCGTCGTTCAGCCCCGACGAGATCAAGCCGCAGCACCTGATGTACGAGATCAACCGGATCAGCGACGGCAAGGCCATCGTCTGCTCCGACGTGGGTCAGCACCAGATGTGGGCGGCGCAATTCATTCGCTTCGATCAGCCACGTCACTGGATCAATTCGGGCGGCCTGGGATCGATGGGGTTCGGCATGCCGTCGGCCATTGGAGCGCAGATGGCCAACCCGGAGAAACTGGTGTTTGCAATCGCGGGCGACGGCGGATTCCAGATGTCGCTACCCGAGTTGGCGACGCTCGTGAACTACGATCTGCCGGTGAAGATGATCGTGATGAACAACGGCTATCTGGGCATGGTGCGTCAATGGCAGGAGCTGTTCTATAACAACCGGCTCAGCGGAGTGGAGCTGACCACGTTCCCGAACTGCGAACTGCTGGCAGCCGCCTACGGCATGAAGGGGCGTATCGTGCGCACTCCAGAAGAGTTGCCGGACGCGCTGCGCGATGCCGTGAATTCGCCCGGACCTTATCTGTTGGACGTGCGGGTCACTTCATTCGAAAACGTTTATCCCATGGTTCCTGCCGGATCGGCGGTAAACGAGATGGTACTGGCTCCGCCGCAACCTGTCGCGGTGGCGTCGAAGTAGGGATGCGGAGCGACAGGAGAACACAAATATGCTGATGACGATTTCGCTCCTCATGGAGAATAAGCCGGGCGCTCTGATGCGCGTGACGGGACTGCTCTCGCAGCGCGGGTACAACATCGAGTCCCTGACGGTCGCGCGCACTCTCGATCCTACTTTGTCGCGGATGACCATTATGGTCGATGTGGATTCGAAGCTGCGTGGGCAGGTGATCAAGCAAATGAACAAGCTGATCAACGTACTGCAGGCAAACGACCTGACGGAGTCCCCGGCGGTGGTGCGCGAGTTGGTGCTGCTGCGGGTGCGTTCCACCATGGAGCACAGGACTGCGATCCTGAAAGAGGCGGAGATTTTTGGCGCGCGCGTCGTGGACTCGAGCGTCGAGGGCTTCGCGCTGGAAGTGACCGGCGAGTCGGAACGGCTGGAAGAGTTCGTCTCCGTAATGGAAAGCTATGGCGAGATCGACGTGACGCGCTCCGGCGCCGTCGCGGTCTCGCTGGAACAAAAGAAGCTCCGGCTGTCGCCTCCCGTCTCGAAGACAGGCGGCGTGGTGGAGCCCGTCAGCGCCCCCGCGCGTTGAGCGAATGATTTTGCGCGGCGGCGCTGCTGAGATCGCCCTGGGGATCCGGTGCTCAGTTAAGCCCGCTCCGCTTCGGACCAACGGACCAGCGTCCCCGATCGTCAGACTAATTCGAGGAAAAGCAATTTCATGCCAAGACGTTTCTATGAGAAAGACGGTTCGCTCGCGCCCCTGGAAGGCAAGACGGTAGCGATCATCGGCTACGGCAGCCAGGGTCACGCACATGCGCTGAATCTCCGGGACTCCGGAGTGAACGTGGTGGTCGGACTCTACCACGGGAGTAAGAACTGGGCCAAGGCGGAAGCGGCGGGCCTCAAGGTTCTGACCGCCGCCGAGGCGGCAAAGGCCGCCGACGTGATCATGATCCTGGCACCCGATCACGTGCAGGCCGACATTTACGCGAAGGACATCGAACCGCACCTTGCCCCGGGCAAGACGCTGATGTTCGCGCACGGCTTCAGCATCCACTTCGGCACCATCAAGCCCCCGGCAGGCATCGACGTGTCCCTGGTCGCGCCGAAAGCGCCCGGCCATCGTGTGCGCGAAGTGTTCACGGAAGGCTCCGGCACTCCCGCGTTGGTCGCCATTCATCAGGACGCATCAGGCAAGGCGCTTGAGAACGCTTTGGCCTACGCCATGGGCCTCGGCACCCTGCGCGCGGGCGTTATCGAAACGTCGTTCAAAGAAGAAACCGAGACCGATCTGTTCGGTGAGCAGGCCGTGCTTTGCGGGGGCGTCAGCGCCCTGATCAAGGCCGGCTTCGACACGCTGGTGGAAGCCGGTTACGCGCCTGAGATGGCGTACTTCGAGTGCCAGCACGAGTTGAAGCTGATCGTCGATCTCATTTACGAAGGCGGTCTCAACTACATGCGCTACTCGGTCTCCGACACGGCCGAGTACGGTGACTATACGCGCGGCCCGCGGATCATCACGGACGAGACCCGCAAAGAGATGAAGAAGATCCTGTCGGAGATCCAAAGCGGCGAATTCGCCAAGGCTTGGATCGCCGAAAACAAGACCGGCCGCCACAATTTCCTGGCCATGCGCGAGGCGGCTCACACCTCGCAACTCGAGACCGTCGGCACGGAATTGCGCGCCATGATGCCCTTCCTCAAGAAGAAGAAGGAAGAGGGCATTCCGCAGGAAGCTCAAGCCGAGACCGCCAGCAAGAAGTAGTTGTTCGGCACCTCGGGGCCGCCCTCGCGCGGCCCCATCCCTAAACCGGCAATTTGAGAAACGAGACCATGAGGATCTGGACCTTCGATACTACTCTCCGCGACGGCACGCAGGGTGAAGCCATCAGCTTCTCCGTCGATGACAAGATTCAGATTGCGCATAAGCTTGACGAACTGGGCATCGACTACATCGAGGGCGGCTGGCCGATGTCCAATCCGAAGGACAAGGAATTCTTCGAGCGGGCCAAGGAAATCAAGCTCAAGCACGCCCGGCTGTGCGCCTTTGGAGCGACCCGTTTTGCGCGCAATCCGGTGGAGCAGGACGCCAACGTGCTCGCGCTGCTGGAAGCCGAAACGCCGGCCGTGTCGATCTTCGGCAAGACCTGGGACCTGCACGTGACGCGTGTGCTGGGCATCACGCTCGAAGAGAATCTGACCATCATTTCCGACACGGTACGTTTCTTGAAAGATCACGGGCGTGAGGTGATCTACGACGCCGAACACTTCTTCGACGGCTACAAAGCGAACCGGGAATACGCGCTCAAGACCCTGGCCGCAGCGAAGGACGCGGGCGCGGATGTGCTGGTCCTATGTGACACGAATGGCGGGACACTCACGGCGCGGTTGTCCGAGATCGTGGCGGACGTGCGCGGTCGTTTCGAGGGCACGATCGGCATTCACGTGCACAACGATTGCGACCTGGCGGCGGCGAACACCATAGCGGCGGTGGAGAGCGGTGCGACGCACGTGCAGGGCACCATCAACGGCTACGGCGAGCGCTGCGGCAACGCTAACCTGGCCTCGGTGATCGCGATCCTCGAGGCGAAGATGGGGCATACGACCATCGGCCCCGGGAAACTGGCCAACCTAACGAGCGTGGCGCATTACATTGCCGAACTGGCCAATCTGCCGCTGCCTTCCAATCAAGCCTTCGTGGGACGCAGCGCGTTCGCGCACAAGGGCGGCGTCCATGTGAGTGCCGTGATGAAGGAACCCACCAGCTACGAGCACATGAGTCCGGAAGCCGTAGGCAACCATCAACGCGTTTTACTCAGCGATCTTTCGGGGCGCGGCAATATCGTCTACAAACTGCAGCAGCACGGGCTCGGCGACCGGCTGGACGATCAGGCGCGGCGCGAATTGCTCGACCGCATCAAGCAGATGGAGTACGAAGGCTATGAACTCGAAGCGGCCGAAGGAACCTTCGAACTGCTGGTGCGCGAGGCGCTTCAGCCTGGGATGCAGTTCTTCGAGGTGATCAGTTTCGAGGTCGGCACGCGCATGATCGGGAATCGCGAATCGACGACGAACGCGACCGTGATTCTGCGGGTGAACGAATCAATCCATTCGGAAATCGCCACGGGCTCCGGCCCGATCCACGCGCTCGACGTATGCTTACGCCAATGCCTGGCAGCGGTCTATCCGGCGATTACGAATGTGCGGCTGACCGACTACAAGGTGCGCGTGCTGGACTCCCGAATCGGCACCGCCGCGAAGGTGCGTGTGCTGGTCGAGTGGTCGGATCACCGCCGGTCGTGGGCGACCATCGGCGTCTCGGACAACGTCATTGAAGCGAGCTGGCAGGCGTTGGTCTCGGCGCTCCGCTTGGAGTTGATGCGGCTCGCCGACAAGGACGAGAGCATCGAAAAGGCAATCGAGAACTACTGCTGGGGCGCGTAAAACCGGTCCGTCCGGCGAAACCGCTAACAGCGCCGAGCCGTGAACGACAGCGAGCGGTCAAGTCCGGCAACGGACGCCACTCCCTCACGTTCAGCCCGTCACTCGGCGATGAGGTGTTCCGTGTATCCCAGCGCAACGAGCCCTTCATAGGCGCTCTTCACCTCTTCGGGTATGCGTTGTGGAGCTGAGTAGCCCTTGCGGGAGTAAACCCAGATTCTCTGCAAGTCGCCGACGATGATATTGACGATCCGGTCTGATGTCAGTTCACTGGTGAAGTACTCGTCGAGGGTCAGCGCGGGGGATGCGAACGTGGCCGGCATCTCGGGCCACTCCACCGCCATGGTCGCGTACGCCCGCCGCTGCATGAACGGCTTGACGGCGATGACGATGTTTTTCGGCCGGATACCGGCCTGCCTCAAAAGCGCCTTGGCGAAGACGAAATTCTCCGCGGTGTTCGACGCCTGACTCTCCAGTAGAATGGCCTCTTTCGGCACGCTCCGCCGGTGCAGAACCGCGGCGTACATCTCTGCCTCGGAGGCGTCCCAACGCGTTGCCAACAGGTCCGAGCCGTGCGCGATTCCACCCGTGCAGACGACCTGTTGGCCGTAGCCGTTCTGGTAAAGCCCTGCCGCGAACTCCGCCACGCGCAAGTCGTTCGTGCCCAATGCGACGATGACATCCGCGGGAATCGGGGTTTGATTCAGCTGGTGATACTCCCAGATGACGCGGGCCAACCGGAGCGCTTGTTCGGTCATGCCCTCGGTCGCCTGCCTTGCTTGCCGGGCCTGTGGGGTTTGCCGGGCTTGCCCTGCTTGCCCGGCTGCTCGGGCACCACCAGTGCGAACAGCAGCTTCTTGTCCATCTCCTCGATGCGGTACAGGCGCACCTGCAGGCGGTCTCCGATGCGGATCTCGGCCTGGCCGCGATCGGCGACAATCTTGCGCGTGTTTTCCTGCCACGTCCAGCGCCCGTTGGGCAGCGTGTCGATCAGCACCAGGCCCTCCACGAAGAGGTCGTCCAACTCGACGAAGAAGCCGAACTTCATCGTGCTGATGACCAGGGCGGGGAAGTCGTCGCCCACCCGGTCGAGCATGAAGCGGACTTTCTTCCACTCGATGAGATCGCGCTCCGCTTCGGCGGCCTTGCGCTCCGTGTCCGAACACTGCATGGCCACCGGTTCCAGCGGCCCTTCGTCGTAGAGTTGCCCGTCGAGCAGCCCGCCCAGCAGTCGGTGTACGATCAGGTCGGGGTAGCGGCGGATGGGCGACGTGAAGTGCGTATAGCTCTTCGCCGCCAGCGCGAAGTGGCCGGCGTTGACGGTGCTGTAGCGGGCCTGCTTCAGCGAGCGCAGCATCAGGTAATTCAGGATGCGTTCCTCGGGCCGTCCGGCCAGCTTCTCAACCAGTCGCTGGTACATCTGCGAGGTCACCTGCATGCGCTCGTCGGCGCGTACGATGTCCTTGCGGACCTTGCGCCCGTCGCGCTTGCGGTCCACCACACCGAAGCGCTTCACCGGGATCGCGGCCAGTCCGAGAGTGTGGCCGAAGCGCAGCGCGAGTTCCTCGAAGTCCTGCACACGCGACGGGTCTGGCGGCTCGTGGATGCGGTAGATCGACTCGGGCAGCTTCGCCTCCAGGTGCCCGGCAACGGACTCGTTGGCCGCCAGCATGAACTCCTCGATCAGCCGGTGCGCGAACAGGCGCTCGCTGCGGCGGATGCCCTTCATGGCGCCCTGCTCGTCGAACTCGATCACCGGTTCCGGCAGGTCGAAGTCGATGGAGCCGCGTTTGTACCTGCGCCGGTTCAGCACCTCGGCGAGTTCCTTCATCAGCTCGAAGCGTGCCACCAGCGGGGCGTAGCGCTGGCGTTGCTCGGCATCGCCGTCGAGGATGAGTTGCACGTTGGTGTAGGTCATGCGCTCGGCGCTGCGGATGACGCCGCGGCAGAAGTCGCGCGCGACCACCTCGCCCTTAGCGTCGAACTCCAGCACTGCCGACATGGTCAGTCGGTCCACGCCGGGCTTCAGCGAACAGACCTCCGTGCTGAGTTCCAGCGGCAGCATCGGCACCGCACGGTCCGGGAAGTAGACGCTGGTGCCGCGGCGCACGGCCTCGACGTCGATGGGCGAGCCGGGTCGAACGTAATGGCTTACGTCAGCGATGTGGACGTGCAGTACGAAGTGGGCGTTCGGCAGGCGATCCACGTAGACGGCGTCGTCGAAGTCGCGTGCGGTCTCGCCGTCAATCGTGACGCAGGGCTGTTCGCGAAAGTCGCGCCGCCCGCGCAACTCCGCTTCGGCGATGGTGGGCGGGACGGCCTGCGCCTGCTCCAGTACCTCGGCGGGGAAACGATTCGGGAGGTGGTGCTTGAGGATGGTAACTTCGACATCGACGCCGAAGTCGTCCGGATGGCCCAGGATCTCGACCACGCGGCCCACGGCGTTGTCGTCATCGTCCTCGGGGTACTCGACGATCTCGACATTGACGATCATGCCGTTCATGTCTTCGGGACTGTGGATGTCGAGCTTGCGCAAACCGATGCGGTCGGGCGAGGACTCCTGGCGCGGCAGCTCCATTCCCTCGGGGATCAGGATCGATTGCCGGATGCGGGATTCCTGCGGGACCACGTAGTTCTCGCGCCGGCCGACGCGAAACTCGCCCACCACGGTGGGATGGGCACGCGAGAGAATCCTGACGACGGAACCTTCGGCTTTGCCCTCGCGCCCCAATCGTCCGATGCGGACCAGAACGCGGTCGCCGTGCATGCCGCGCCCCTCCGCGCCAGGCGGCAGGAAAACGTCTCCCTTGATGAAGGTCAGCGGGCGGTCGGAGGTCAAAAAACCATAGCCGTCACGATGCAGGTTCAGCTTGCCGGTGGCATACTCCTGCTGCCGCTCGGGCAGGGCGTAATGGCCTCGGATTTCGATCAGCGCGCCGCGAGCCGAGAGGGCGTCCAGCGCCTCTTCCAACCCCTGCCGGGCCTCGCCGCGCAGTCCTAGTTCCCGGGCGAGCGTCTTGGCGTTGGCGCGCCCGTGCGGCAGAACGGCCAGCCGTTCGAGGATCTGGGTTTCCAATCCGGAAGCGTTGAGCGGGCTAGACTGTGCCACACCGCTAAGTATAGAAGCAGTGGAGAGCCCGAAACGAAGCCGCGACCGTCAGGGAGCGGTTGGTACTACGTCATTCTCGGCAAACCTCTCAGACAAGAGCAGATGAGCGGGCCTCAACCGCTCCCCGAGGGTCGCGGCTCCGTTTCGGGGTTGGAGGTGGTATAAGAGTCGGCATGGAACTGAGATCCGTCGCACTGGAGATTCCCGAAGACGCCAACGTGATTTTCGGGCAAAGCCACTTCATCAAGACCGTCGAGGATCTGTACGAGGCCATTGTCAACACGGTCCCGCATGCCAAGTTCGGCATCGCTTTCTGCGAGGCGTCTGGGTCGTGCCTGATACGCGTGGAAGGCAATGATGAGGATCTCAAAAATGCCGCCGTGCGCAACGCCCAAGCCGTAGGCGCAGGCCACACGTTCATCATCCTGGTGCGTCAGGCCTTTCCCATCAACCTGCTGACTCGCATCAAGGACGTGCCTGAGGTTGTCGGCCTGTTTTGTGCGACCGCCAATCCGGTGGAAGTGATCATCGCTGAAAGCGAACTAGGCCGCGGAGTGCTTGGTGTGATCGACGGATCGTCGCCTAAGGGCGTCGAGCAGCCTTCCGATGTTCACTGGCGGCATGATCTACTGAGGAAGTTCGGCTACAAACTGTAATCGGGGTCCGGGAACTGGACAGCACGGTGTTTTCCCGGGGCACGCTGAATGGCTGGAGCGGAGCAGGCACTCGGCTCGGACGCTGGCTGTTAGCGTTTTGCGCACCAGGGCTTCCTTGAGAGGATGGCAGAAGCGGGGAAGCACGAACGGGCTCTGGATGACACGCTGCCTGGCTGGGGGACAGTGCCTTCAATAAGCGGCGGCAGAAGCCAAGGAACTCCTGAAATCAGCGGTTTTCTGAAAAAATACCCGTTCAGATTCAATAACATACATAGCGAGCAGGGGCTAGAGCTCAGCGTCTTTGATATCAATGCAACGATCACCGAGCGGCGAAGAGTCGAGGGATTCGAATCCATAATCGCCGGGAGCCGTCAGCACTACTTCGCGAGCTTGAATTCAGGACCGACGCCCAGCAGGCGCCCGAGTCCCAACCAACGCGAAGACCGGGCCATGCTAACCTGTTGTTCCAGGTGTTCGTGAGCCTCGCTGAGCCGCCTGTGTGCCGCTTCGATATCGGTCAGGCCGAGTTGAGTCTGCTCCAGGCGGGCCCTGGTCTGCTGGAGGTCCGAGAGGCATCCGTCACGCGTGGCTTGAAGCTTGCTGTGAGCGAGGTCCAGCTCCGAGTGTGCCGCCTCCAGGCTCGCCAGTTGGAGCAGCACCTGCTCGAGGCGTGACCGCGTCGCACCGAGCTCCAGCAGGTTCTGGTCGTGCTTATGTTGAACGCGGTCTGCAGTTAACGACGCGAACGCCCGCTCGCCTTCCAGTCGCTGTATCCTGAAGCGATACTCCAACTCTGCTAGTTCCGAAGTCTGATTCGACCCTGATTCAACGCTCTCCCCATGCGGCCACAGCCGGAACACGAAGTGCGGCCAGATCTGCTCGCAATTCAAACCGTCGCGCCGGATCACGAGGTCTTCCACGACCTCAGTCGCGCCCAGGCAACTGGAGGAATGAGCGTCGTCGAACACAACGTATCCCCCCGGAACCATCCACGGGCGGATGGCCTCGTAGGAATAGGCAACCGCCGGACGTATGTCGCAATCGATGTGCGCCAGCAGCAGAGGCGCCGCGCCTCCGAGTTGTGCGGGCGCAGTCTCTTCGAACGTCCCTTGCACGAATTCAAGCCAGTCCGAGAGCCCGCTGGATTCGACGTAGGCGCGCAGTTCGGCCAGATCGACCCCGGAGAAATCGCCTGCGTTGTGCGCATCCACCGCCTTGTCGGTGGGCGGCATTCCCTCGAAGGTGTCCAGCCCGTAAACGCGCACGGGCAGGCCGAGGCGCCGGCAGACGGCGGCCAGAAAGATGGCGCTGCCCCCGCGGTAACTGCCGAATTCGAAGATCGAACCGGAAGCCGTGCCGGATTGCTCCAGCACGCGGGGGAGAAAGTATTTCGCCAGCAGGAACAGGTTCATGCGGCACGGCTCGGCCTGGATGGTGCGGCCGTGAGCCAGGGACATGGCGTCAACGTAAACCGAGTCCGCCAGCACCTCCTCGCGCATTCCGCCATACTCCAGGCCCCAGCCGCGTGCATAGCCGTCCCGCGCCGATCGGCCTTTCCTAAGCCCGTCGTGCTTGAGGTCTAGAGGATAATCGCCGGTCTCGAAGTAATTGGGCATGAGTGCTGTTTGCAGTGTTGCCTAACGCCGCTTGCGGAGGCAGGCATCAGCCTCCACGTGGTTAGATGCGGCGCGCCTGAGGACCCGCCGCTGTAAGCCCGTGCCGCTAACGGCCGAGCAACTCCAGGTACTTCATAACCGACTCGATGCCGCGATACAGATTCGGCAGGTGGAACTTCTCGTTCGGCGAATGCAGGTTGTCGTCCGGCAGGCCGAAGCCCATCAGCACGCTCGGCACTCCCAGGTGCTCGCGGAACGATCCGGCGATGGGAATCGATCCACCGCAGCGCATGAACACGGTCTTGCGTCCGAACACTGCGTCCAGCGCCTCGCATGCCTTGCTAATGAACGGGCTGGAGACATCGACGACCGATGCCGGGGCGGAACTCAGCAGCTTGAATTCGGCCTTGACGCCCTTGGGGCATGCCGCGGCGATCGCTTCTTTGATCAGTGCGACGATCTCGTCGGGCCGCTGGTCGGGCACCAGGCGGGTGCTGATCTTCACGCTGGCTCGCGCCGGGATCACGGTCTTGGCGCCGTCGCCCACGAAGCCCCCGCGGATGCCATGCACTTCGAACGTGGGTCGCGCCCACACGCGCTCGAGCACCGAATAGCCAGGCTCGCCGGTCAGCTTGGGCGAGCCCACCTCTTTTTCGCGGTACTCATTCTCGTCGAACGGCAGCGACCGCCAGGCCTCCAGTTCAGCCTCGGCGGGAGCCTTCACCCGCTCGTAGAAGCGCGGGATCAGGACGCGCCCGTCGCGGTGTTTCAACGCCGTCAGGATCTCGGCGATGGCCATCAGCACGTTCGGCGCGGCGCCGCCGTAAGAGCCGGAGTGCAGGTCCTGCCGGGCGCCTTCCACCGCAATCTCACCGTAAACCAGCCCGCGCAGCCCGGTCGTTAGCGTCGGAAGGCCCGCCGCGAACATCTCGGTATCGCAGATCACCACCGCATCGCAGGCCAGCTCCGCCGGCCTTTCGGCGACGTACGTTTCGATGCTTTCGCCGCCCGACTCTTCCTCGCCCTCGATCAGGAACTTCACGTTGACCGGCAGTGATCCGTTCAACTGCATCAGCCGCTCGACGGCCTTCACCAGGATCCACACCTGGCCCTTGTCGTCGCTGGTGCCCCGGCCGAAAAGATCGTCGCCGCGCTGTTCCGGCTCAAACGGCGGGGACTTCCACTCGTCCAGCGGATCGGGCGGTTGCACGTCGTAGTGGCCGTACAGCAGCATGGTGGGTTTGCCGGGCGCGCCCGTCCATGCACCGTAGACCAGCGGGTTTCCGCCGCCGCGCGTGATCTGGCAGGTCTCGGTGATGCCGGCGCGCTTCAGTGCGGCCTCGGTGAAATCCGCCGCTCGCTGGATGTCCGGCTTGTGTTCCGGCAGCGCGCTGATGCTGGGGATACGCAGGAACTCTTTCAATTGCTCCAGCGCTTCGGTCTGGAATCGTTCGTCTTGGCTCATGAATCAAAACTCCAGAGCCAGCATAGCCGCTTTCCTTGCTCTTCCACAAAGCATGCACACAAACAAACTGATCCACGAAAAGAGCCCGTACCTGCTGCAGCACGCCCACAACCCCGTGGACTGGCTGCCGTGGGGGGACGTGGCGTTCCGTAAAGCGCGGGAAGAGGACAAGCCGATCTTCCTTTCGGTGGGCTACTCCACGTGCCACTGGTGCCACGTGATGGAGCGGGAGTCATTCGAAAACGAAGACATCGCGGCCATTTTGAACGAGGACTTCGTGCCGGTGAAGGTGGACCGGGAAGAGCGCCCGGACGTGGATCGCGTCTACATGCTGTTCGTGCAGGCGACCACTGGCGGCGGTGGTTGGCCGATGTCGGTCTGGCTGACCCCGGAATTGAAGCCGTTTTTTGGCGGGACCTATTTTGCGCCCGACGCCCGGTACGGGCGGCCAGGATTCCGCAGTATCCTGGGCCAACTGGCAGCGGCCTGGAAGACCCAGCGCGCCAAGCTGATCGAGTCCTCGGAACAGGTACTCGTGGATTTGAAGCGCTATACGAGCGTCGATGAGAGCCTGCCGGGCCTGCCGTCGCCGGACGCTCCGCGCGCTTGTTTCCTGGGACTATGCCGCGGTTTCGACGCCAAACTGGGCGGATTTGGCGGCGCGCCGAAATTCCCGCGTCCGGTCAATCTGAACTTTCTGTTCCGCTACTGGGAGAGTACCGGCGAGGAAGACGCGCGCGAGATGGCTTTGCTCACGCTTCGCGAAATGGCGAAGGGTGGGATGCACGACCAGCTTGGCGGCGGTTTCCACCGCTACTCCGTGGATCAGTACTGGTTCGTTCCGCACTTCGAGAAGATGCTGTACGACCAGGCGCAACTCGCCATTTCATACATTGATGCCTACCAGAGTACAGGAGACGAACAATACGCACGCGTGGCACGCGGCATCTTCGACTACGTTCTGCGCGATTTGCGCCATCCGGACGGTGGCTTCCACTGCGCCGAGGACGCCGACTCGGCCGGCGACGCCGCGCAGCCGGAGGAGAAGGGCGAGGGAGCATTCTACATCTGGAGTAACGAGGAACTCGAAGCGCTGCTGGGGACCGAGCGGGCAGCATGGTTCGGTCGCGTGTTCGGATGCCGCCCGAACGGCAACGTCGAAAACGATCCGCACGGCGAGTTTAGCGGGCGCAATATCCTCTTTCTGGCGGAAGAACTGCCGGAGGCCGACCGTCCGCGCTTCGCCGAGTGCCAGAAGATTCTGCTGGAAGCGCGGGGGCGCAGGCCCCGTCCGCATCTCGACGACAAGATCCTGGCGTCCTGGAACGCGATGATGATCTCTGCCTTCGCGCGCGGCGCTCAGGCGCTGGAGCCCACCGATCCCGAGACGGCCACGCAGTATCGCGAGACCGCTGTGGGCGCATGGCGCTTCGTGATGGCGAACCTGTGCGACGTCCCGACGAAGACCGTCTACCGGCGCTGGCGTGAAGGCGAGCGCGGCGCTGAAGGGTTTCTGGACGACTACGCGGCGCTGCTGCAGGCCCACCTCGACCTGTACGAAACGACATTCAAGACCAGCTTCCTGGACATGGCCCGCTGGCTGGCCGACGTGATGCTGGAGCGTTTTGGAGACCCGGCCGGGGGTGGGCTCTTCTCCACCGCCGAGGCTCCAGATCTGATTTTGCGGATGAAAGAGGACTACGACGGAGCGGAGCCATCCGGCAATTCGATCGCGGCCGGAGCACTGCTGCGGCTGGCGGCGTACACCCTGGACGAGTCCTACCTGGCGGTGGGGCTACGCATCCTGAGCGGCTTTGCGCCGCGCTTGAACGAGCAGCCGCTGACCCTGCCCCAGATGGTTTGCGCGTGGATGTTCGAACGCGCGCCGAAGCGCCAGATCGTGATTGCAGGCCCGTCGCCGGAGCCGTTTTTGCGGGAACTGTGCCGGCGATTCCTGCCGTCCACTCTGGTTTTCGTCAACCCGGTTGACGGTGAGCTGGGCGCCATGACCGCGGTGGACGGGAAGACGGCCGCCTACGTGTGTGAGGACTATGCCTGCCAGTTGCCGGTCACCACGGTCGAGGAACTGGCGGGACTTCTGGACGCCGATTGACGACTTGAGGAGACCGACAGCCGAGCATACTCCCCGCCGCTCACGTTAGGCTGGAAGTAGTCCCTACTTCAACCATGAAAGTAACCATCTGGCTGGGGGTAGCCCTGGCCCTATGCGAACAGCTTGCGCCCGCCGTCGGACCTGGGTCGAATTCCGCAGATGTCCCGCAACACTGGACCGCCGCCGGACCGTGGGGCGGCGGAGCGACGGCCGTTGCCGTGAACCCATCGAACCCGCGGATGCTGCTGGCTGGAGGCCGCAATTCCCTGGTGTACCGGTCGATTGACGGCGGGGAAACGTGGAGTCGGCTCGCGTTTCCGCGGCATTTTCTAGGCAAGGTCACGGCGCTGCTCTTCGATGCGAGCGACCCGGGGCATTACCTAGTGGGCATCGACAATAACGGCTCCGTGTTCTCGGGCCTGTGGACTACGCGCGATGCGGGCAGATCCTGGACCGAGCAGGCGGACCTGGGCGGCTCTCCCGTGTATGCCATCGCGGCCTGGAACGGAGATGCCCGCGTGCTCGCCGCCGGAACGGCTCAAGGCCTATGGATCAGCGACGATTGCGGGGCGAAATGGCGGCGGATCTCCAAGCCGTGGCTGCACGAGATGCGTGTGGTGACGGCCGTGGCGTTTTCGCCGGCGGACCGCAAGATCGTCTACGCCGGCACGCCGCACTTGCCCTGGAAAACGAGCGACGAAGGCGAGACCTGGCAATCCATCCACGAAGGCATGATCGACGACTCTGACGTCTTTTCGATCTGCATCGATCCACGAAGGCCCGAGCGGGTTCTACTGAGCGCCTGCAGCGGCATCTACCGCACCGAAACGGGCACGGCCCCCTGGACCAAGTTCAAAGGCATACCGGCGACACTGCGCCGGACACACGCTGTGCATATCGATCCCGACCACGCGGAGGTGATCTACGCGGGGACGACGCTCGGTCTGCTGAAGTCGACCGACGGTGCAACCTTCAAGCTGATGAACAACCTGGCCATTCTGGGCATGGCCTTCGATCCTCGGGTGGCCTCCAGGTTCTATATTGCGGCCGAGGCAAGCGGGCTTTGGAAGAGCGAAGACGCCGGTAAGACGCTTCAACCGATTGGGACGGGGTTCACCACCCGGCGGGTCGGCCAGATCGTTCGAGCCGGCATGCGACTTTATCTCACGACACTTCAGGACGGGGATGCGGGGGGCCTGTTTCAGAGTGACGACAGGGGAGGCACCTGGAGACTCGTCGCTGATTCGGATCTCCTAGACGGGCAGCACTTCCAGTTCCTCGCGGCCCACCCGTCTAATTCCAATTCCATAATCGCCGGAAACACGGACCGGTTGCGGCGTACGTTAGACGCCGGCAAGTCCTGGAGAGACATCCTGATGCCGGGGAGTGTGCGAGGCAAACCTGGTGGCGATAGGGGGGCGGTGCGGCTCCAGTGCCTGGCGGCAGTCTCCGGGACAAAGACGGCAGTGCTATTTGCGGGCACGAACCGGGGCTTGTTTCGGAGTACGGACTTCGGTTCGTCATGGGTGCCAGCGAGCGTGACGAGTATCAAAATCGTACCAAGCATTCTGGGGTTGACTGTGTCGGGTCAGCGTGTTTTGGCACGGACCGGCGAATCTCTGTACCTTTCGGGAGACGCTGGGCTCAGTTGGAAGCCGCTCAGCCTATTGCTGTCGACGGCGACGATTTACGACATTGCCTTGAGTCCACGTCCGGAGGAACCGGTGCTCCTCGCCACCGCGCAGGGCCTTTACCGCAACGAGGCGGGCTCGACGCGTTGGGAACGGATCACCGGCGGACTGCAGGCTGGAACAGTCGCTTCAGTTGTCTGGGACGGCGCGACCGGCAAGCGGGCGTGGTGCGTCCAGTTTGGAACACTCTATGAATCCCTAGACAGCGGCAGGACATGGCGTGCCGGTCCAGGGGCCACTATTACTGACGCCTCTATTCGTAAGCTATGGGCGGATGGAGCAATTGGCAGCCGATTGCTGGCTATAACTCCCGATCTTGGGATCTTTTGTCTGGAGTTGAAAGACCAGAGAAAGGTAGAATAGTTAGGTAAGGTTTCGTGCCATATGAAAGACTCAATGCATTTTAAACGCTCCATCGCCTGGCGATGCGCTTTGTTGGTGGCTGGTCTGACGGCGGCGCTCCTCGCGCCGGCAGTTGCCCAGTCCACCCAATCGGATCAGAAGTCGGAAGCCAAGAAATCGAAGCTGGCTGAGCCTGCTAGGAAAGGCCATTGGGGGCCGGGCGATGCTTTGCCGGACAAGTACCAAATCGGGGTTTTCGGCGGAGGAAGCTTCTTCAACGCTCAAAATGACGGTCTCGGCAGCAAGCTTCAGCCCAGAGGGGTAATCGGGGTCAAAGGAACGCTGAATTTCTGGGAATATTTTGGAATTGAGCTGTTCCACGACACGAGTTTCAACCAGTTCAGGTTTAAGAGCGCACCTCCGAACGCGTCTAATAATTACGGTTTCGATTCCCACGTGTATCAGGAAGGCTTGGGCGGCGTGATTTACGCCAAGCCCCGCGGTTCCAAGTGGCGCCCCTATTTGACGCTTGGCATTTCGGCCGAGGACTTTGCGCCATCTTCGCACGAGCGTGATCTAGCGAAGCAGCCTCCGCTATCCACCCTTGGGACTTATGGTCTGACCAGCATCCTATTGCCCGCTTTCACCTTCGGCGGCGGAATCAAGGGTCGCGTGGGCGAACATTGGGGGCTGGACCTCTTTGTGCGGGATTCGCTATCCAAGTACCCCACCTATGGTCTGCCGGACAGCGCCGCCGCCGGCGGCATATACATTCCGAAGGGCGCCAAAGCGTTCCACACCGTGTTCGCGGGCGGCGTGAACTATCACTTCGGTCCGAAGCGCGAATGGATCGAGGACAAACCCGCTCCTCCTGCCGATCTCGGACCGATATCCGGTGGAACGTTGAGCGCAGGCAGCGGAACGCTCTGCCAGGGTAAGTCGATTATCGTGCGCTCCAATGGCGCGACAGATCCCGCTGGCCGCGGGCTGACCTACAAATGGAAGGTGAACGGAGAGACGGTCGGCGGCAATACCCCTGAACTCTCGTTTACACCGGACCACGCCGGCAACTACTCGGTTGAACTGAACGTGGAAGCCGCCAACAACCCGGGTCTCCCGGTGCGCAACGCCGCTGCGAACACGCTGGCGCTAGGCGTCCAGGAATACAAACTCCCAACGGTGAGCATTCAGGCAATTCCCACTGAATTGGCTTACGGCGGTTCCTCCAAACTGGATGCTACGGTCACCGGGTCAGCTTGCAGCACCACCACCTTCCAGTGGTCGGCAAACGAGGGATCGTTCTCCGATCCAACTTCGACCGGTTCGAGCTTCGACAGCAAGTCTGTCAGGTTCGAGCAGGGCGGCAAGATTCAGGCGAAGACGGTCAATCTTACAGGCAAGGTGACTGACGATCGTGGCGCCAGCGCCAGCGCCGACCTGACGCTTAAGGTAAACTACATCCCCAACGCCATCCGCTTGAGCGACATCATCTTCGGCAAGGGCAGCGCTCGCGTCAACAACTGCGGCAAGCGCATTCTGCTCGAAGACCTCGCGCCGAAGGCCGCCGATCCGGACTACGACATCGTCCTGATCGGCCACTACGACAAAGATGAAGCCCCCAAGACCAAACTGCAGAAGGCCCATACGATCGACAAGGAGCGCGTGCTGAACGCCTACGCGGTATTGACTACGGGCGCCGGCAAGAGTGGCAAGGGCACTTGCGCCAACGTCGATAAGACTCGCGTGAAGGCCGACTGGGTTGCCGAGGATCAGACCGACGACAAACAGCCCGGTCTATGCGGCACATCCGCCCGTGCGGCGACCAAAGAGCGCCGCGGTTCGGTCGTCTCTACAGCGGACGACAACCGTCGTGTCGAAGTCTGGCTGGTGCCCAAGGGTACGAAGCTGCCTGCAGGCTTCAAGTCTGGTCAGGACCTCGATTCGAAGGCGATCGCGAAGGAACTCAAGCAACTCGGCTGCCCGAAGTAAGCTGGTTCCAATCACCCCAGGCAAACAGGCCCGAAGCCCAGTCGGCTTCGGGCCTGTTTCGTTTTTTTAGCGTGAATTCAGTTGCCCGGTGGCGGTCGAGCCCTCACTCTGGAATATGTTGATTCTCCCCCGCCGCGGCAGTTTGCTGATCGGACTTTACTTGGAGATACTCGTACGGACTGCTGTTTTCACTCCGCGAAGAATAGTTGAACTACTCTGAGATATAGCCAAGATTATGTCCCGCATTGTTTCAGGAACAAAGCTCAGGCCTAGTGTCCATAGGCTTGGGGATACAATATTCATGAAATGCCCACTGTAGTGCTCCAGCCGAGGCACCTCAGTCCGCATCTTCCTGACACGAAAACCTCAACCTTCAGCGAACCGTCGTGTGGTTGCGCGGATTCTCATGTCGGCGAGGCCTGTCGGGTCCGCAGTCTGACGGGTAGGAGCAGGGTGCCAGAGCCGATTGGGCAATGGCCTCCCAGAAGTTACCAGTCTCCAACCTGATGCGGTCGCACCGCCAGTCCGCAAGGTTGCTCGGGAAACCGTGCGGAAAAGTGGGGATTACGCGCAACACGAACACACTGCCTATCCCGAATTGAGCGTGTTGGCGCAATGGTTGTTCTGAATTGTGCCAATTCGAGACATCCAGACTCGCCGGAAGCAAGTCTGGGTGGCGATCTTCGCTCCCTCACTCGCGGCACAGATGGGAGCAACTGGAGCGAGGAATCTGAGCCGTCTTGGCCTATTCTCTATAGAGGTCCTGTTGATGGCGTATCTATAGAATCGTGATTTCGCATTTGCAATCTCAACCACGAGCCGGTCTGATTAATTATCTAAACTTAATGTTTGCCCTGCCCGGGGACGGCGGCCCAGATCGCGGCGCACTACACCGCCGGAGCCGCACTGGATAAGGCGAAGCACGTGAGTTAAATCAAACCTAACGTTTACATTCGGTTAGCTCATTTAGGCTTCGCGCAGATTGTGACGTGGGCGATATCGTTACACCCGCGCGTGAGTTTTTCTGAAACGGGATTGAGAATATCTCGTCACTTGAGATACCAAACCGTGAGTACGCACGTTAACCAATATGGCGTCGAAAGTGGTTGAAATTGCCGGCGAGGTCCAATATGATTCGATATCGGTAGATCGGGTCCGGAATTGCCGAAACCGGATGACGACAGGTGAAAGGCGGATCGGTTGCGGGAGGCGGGCGACTGCTGCAGGTACGGTCCTTGCACGGAAAGTAAACTGTGAGAGATTGGCAGGTGAATTGCTATAGATGTGGAGCAAGCTGTGGTATCCTAGCGGATTGCCACGACCGGTGTGACGCCGGAATCCGGCCGTAAGAGCAGAATATCTGATGGTTGTATCAGAATTCTTGAGCGTTGATCGCTAAGATCTTGAAACTTTTCCGAGCCTGCGGCGTCAAAACGGAGGGTACAGGACCAATTAAGGAACTAAGAAGGACTGGGAGTAACGAATATGACGAAAGTAGAGTTGACCAAATACAAAATCTTTCTGGAGGATAAGCTGGCTGAGTTGTCCGAAGTGGTGCGGAATCGCGAAGGAATCGCAATCGAGAAGAACGCCGATGCCCTGGACGAGGTCCAACACGCCGCCGAGCGGGAGTTAGCCATCCGGAATCTGGATCGCGAGTCGCAGTTGCTGCGCAACGTGCGGGGTGCTCTCCGTCGCCTAGACGACGGCTCCTTCGGTGTCTGCATCCGGTGTGAAGAAGAGATTAACCCAAAACGGATCAATGCCGTACCGTGGACTCCCTTCTGCATCACCTGCCAGGAATGGGCCGACCAGCAAAAGGGCCACGAGGACGAGAACGAAATGTTCGAGAGCGAACCAGCAATGGTCGCTTAGTCTCCATCTCGCTCTCTCCGAATCCCCAGCTTAGTCAAAAGGGCGCAACCCGGCGGGTTGCGCCCTTCCTTTTGAGAGCACGCAGTTGCCTTCCACGTGCAGTTCTTGCACACCAATGCAGGTGTTGGCTATTCCACGATCCAAATGGCAGAGTGCATCCGCATGCCGCTTTTGTGGTCGCGACGCCAAGAGTGGAACTCCTTGGGGTGGGCAAGCCCACTTCCGCACACCGTACACGGCGCCAAACTGGCAATCCGATCCGCCAAGAGGCCAGCGGAAATCAATTGCCGACGGCAGGTCTCCGGCAGATCGACCCGGCTCTTAAGGTCCAAGTCGCCCCGCTCTGGAAACCAACTTGCGAATTGAAGTCCCACATCGGGTCCCACTTCGAAACAGCAAGCTCGAATCGATGGTCCAAACGCGGCGAGCAGTCGCGAGCGGCGAATACCAGCCACCGCTTCCAACTTTTCGACAGTCCGGACCGCCACCTCGGTCAGGCAACCTCTCCAACCCGCGTGGATCGCCGCAACCACTCGCTGGTCGGGGTCGGCCAGCAGAATTGGGAGGCAGTCGGCGGATTTGACGGCGATGCCGATCCCAGGTCGTGCTGCAACCAAGGCGTCTGCCTCCAGCCCCTCAACCCACTCGTCGCATGTGACGACGCGCGCCGAGTGCACTTGATTGAGTTCCCGCCAGGCTCCGCCGGGACGGACCAAAGCGCTGCCGAAGGCATGCGCCAGCCAAGACTCTGCATCGAGCAGCGGAGACCGCCATGTGCCGTCTGAGGTTCTGTAGAGACAGGTTGAGCGTGAATTCACGCGGCTGGGTTTTGCGCCTGGGCAACCATGACTTGGCGCTGGAAATCGGCGAGCATGGATTCCTCCAGTCGGACTTCGGTGGGTCGTTCGACAAGGCTCATCTGGTCGATCTTGTCCTGTAGTTTGAGCAGACCGTAGAACAGGTTCTCCGGGCGCGGCGGGCATCCGGTCACGTACACGTCTACTGGAACGACCTTGTCCACGCCCTGCAGCACCGAATACGTGTTGAAAGGACCACCCACACTGGCGCACGCGCCCATGGCGATCACCCATTTCGGATCGGGCATCTGGTCGTAAATGCGCTTTAGGACGGGAGCCATCTTGAGGGTCACTGTGCCGGCCACGATCATGAGGTCGGACTGACGTGGACTGGGACGGAACACCTCGGCTCCGAATCGAGCAATGTCGAACCGGGAAGCTGAGCTAGCGATCATCTCGATGGCGCAACAGGCCAAACCGAACGTGAGCGGCCAGATAGAGGACTTGCGTGCCCAGTTGAACACATAATCCACCGACGTAATCATGTAGCTGCGACCGTTCGTGTTCTCGATCATTGGTTCCTGAGGCTCCGCTTTGCCCATTCTAACAGGAGTTTTCGGTCTGGTTCCTAGCCAGAAAAGTCAGGCTCTTACTAGAGTCGCGCGATACCATTCCAGCGTCTTGCGAAGACCCTGGGGGAATGTGAATTGCGGTTGATGGCCCAAGTCGCGTACAGCAGCGGTCGTGTCGGCTTGGGAGTCTCTCACGTCACCGGCTCGCGTGGGGCCGTATTTCGGCTCGATGGTGACACCTTCGATCGCGCACACCTCGCGCCAAGTTTCGTTCAGCGTGAATCGCCCCCCATTACCGGCGTTGTAACAGATGCCGGAAACGAGTGCCGCCGGCGCCCGCGAGGCCTTGATCAGCAAACCGGCAACGTCCTCGACGTAAGTGAAATCACGGGACTGCTCACCGTCGCCGAAGATAGTGGGTGCAGTGCGCTCAAGCACGCAGGTCATGAAAATGGATAGGACGCCCGAATACTGGCTGGTGGGGTCCTGGCGTGGACCGAATACGTTAAAGAAGCGCAGTGCGACCGTTTCCAGCCCCCAGCACTTGGTGAACACCGAGCAGTAATACTCGCCTACCAGCTTCTGCAGCGCGTATGGCGACAACGGCATCGGCTTCATTGTCTCCACCTTGGGCAGCACTTCAGTGTCACCGTAGGCGGAAGATGAAGCGGCATAGACCAGACGGCCTGCGCCGCCCTCCTTGCAGGCCCGCAGGACATTGAACGTGCCGTCAATATTCGATTCGTGGGAAGGCACCGGCTCGACGATCGACTTCGGCACAGAAGGAATGGCCGCCAAATGGAAAACACGCTGCGCGCCAGCAATTATGGGGGCCATGGCCTCGTAATCGCAGATGTCGGTTACGTGCAGGTCCACCAGTTCCCGCACTTCGGAGAGGTTCGCTTCCTTGCCGGACGACAGGTTGTCGAGCACCGTCACGCGTTCCGCGCCGGATTCGATCAACTTTCTCACCAGGCAGCTTCCGATAAACCCGGCGCCGCCGGTCACAACGACTTTAGACATAAGTCTCCGCTGGACTGAATGGAGATTGACCCGCTCAAAGCGTGTCGATCAGTCCCTGTAAATACCGAATCGATTCACTGGCAATCCGCTCCGGGCCGGGCGAGAAGTCGAACGCCTCCAAAGATATCCAACCCTGGTAATTCAATCCCTTGAGAGTCCTCAAGAGCGGCAGGAAGTCGTAGCTTCCCGCACCACAGTGCTTCCCATCGACCTCGTTTACGTGGATATGGCTGATCAAATCGAGATAGCGTTCGACCAGCACCTGATGGGGCTCGACTTCGTCAACCGCGTTGTGTGTGTCGAACATGGTCCGGATGCCCCGGCTGCCGATGCGTCGAACGATCGTCACGGCCTCTTCCAGCGTGTTCAGCACGTCGCACTGGGCGTTCGGCAGCGCTTCCACCAGAATGCGCACATTGCGTTCCACGGCATGGTCAGCGACCGAGGAGAGCCCTTGTTCGAAGCGCTCCATGGCTCGCGCACGGGTCGACCCGCCGGTTGTGCCGCGTTGTGCCGGGGAGCCGAAGACCATCACGCCACCGCCTTCGCCGGTCGGGCCAAGGTCAGCGCACAAGTCAATCAGATTCCGGATGTGCAGCCACGAGCGGTGCCGCAATCCCGCGTCCGGAGCGGTCACATGCAGGCCTTTGGGCGACACCATCAGCCAATGGAGTCCGGCGAATGCTAGTCCCTCCGCCGCGATAATATCCCGATATTCGCGGCGTTTGGCGGGCGGGAGCGCCGCCGGGTCCTCGGCCAGAGTGAAGGGCGCGATCTCGATCGCTTCGTAGCCCGTGCCACGCATATGCCGACACGCCGCCGAAAAATCCCAGCCCTGGTAAACCTCGTTGCAGATAGAGTGCCGGAAACGGAATGGCATCCCTTTCAGTTTAGACAATCTCCATGCGTTGAAACCGCGACTCGGATCCTACAAGTGTTTACATGGACATCCCGCCGGGCGCGATCATAGTGAATGTGACTCTCCCTGATAGCCTCCCGGACGCGGTGGACGTGGTTATAGTTGGCGCGGGCCCCACTGGGCTTGCCTGCGGACTTGAACTGAAACGGCGCGGACTGCGCGTCGTGCTGTTCGACAAAGGCTGTCTCACTAATTCGCTATACAACTACCCGACGAACATGGTGTTTTTCACCACTCCGGAGTTGCTGGAAATCGGCGGCCTGCCGATGACCTCGATGGGAGAGAAGCCTGTTCGGGTCGAGGCGCTAAAGTACTACCGGCGCGTGGCAGAGCATTACGGCCTGGAAATCCGCCAGTACGAGCGCGTGGTTGGATTCACCGGCGAAGACGGTCGTTTCACCGTCTCTACCGCAGACCGGCTCGGTCGCAAACATGAAACCCAGGCGAGGAAAGTGATCCTGTCAACGGGTTATTACGACAAGCCGAACTATCTCAATGTGCATGGTGAGGGCCTCCCGAAGGTGCACCATTATTACCGTGAGCCGTACCCGTATTTCGATCACGATGTGTTGGTCGTCGGGGGGAAAAACTCCGCTGCAATAGCCGCGCTGGAGCTGTTTTGGACGGGTGCGCGGGTGACGTTGGTCCATCGCCAGGCCCAACTCCACGACAACATCAAGTACTGGATCAAACCCAACATTGAAAACCGCATTAGGGTCGGCGAGGTGAGAGGGTACTTCAATTCATCCGTGCAGCGCATCGATCCAGAGACCGTCACGCTACGGACCCCGGAGGGAGAGGTCTTGCTGAAGAATGATTTTGTCTTCGCGATGACGGGCTATCATCCAGACACCGAGTTTCTCGAGCAGCACGGGATCTACTTCGATGAGGAAACCCGCAGGCCCAGGCTGAACTCCGAAACGCTTGAATCCGAGCGCCCTGGCGTCTACCTGGCGGGCGTGCTGGTCGCCGGTATGCACACCAACGAAGTCTTTATTGAAAACGGGCGCTTCCACGGTGGCCAGATTGCCGCGGACATTGAACGCCTCCTGCGGCCATGTGGAAAAATATGCGCAAAAGAGATGTAGCAGTAGTCTCGGCTCTTACCCTCGCGGGAGTCGCCGCGGTTGCTGAATGGCCTGGCCGGGCTGCTCTTATTGAGGTGATAGTTTATTCGCTCGTGGCTCCCGGTTTGCTGTTTATGGGCCTGTGGTCAGACAGGCATCGACCCAGATTCTGGGAAGGAATGTTTTGTGTATGCCTGCTTCATAGCGTTTTTATATTTCTAATTCGCACATATTTCCCGTTTAAGACAATTCTTACTGTAATCCCCATAGCAGTTGTCGAGGACATTTTCTTCGCCATATTCATGGTGAAAGTGTTGGGGGATGAACCCGACTGAACCAATACCGCTAAAGCCCGGTAGGTTCGGCTCCCACTAAAGCCGCAGGGGGCACACGTCGCCCGAACGGCGCGCAGGCCGGAGGAAAGCGGTCTCGGGCTTCAGTCTCAATTCGTTCACGCCGACGGCCTCCACCAACTTCCCGGCAACGAATCAGTTGCAGGTCCAGACTCCGGACACTCAATACGACGCGACGGGCAACCAGACGCTCATCGGCGCGCGAGGATCCACCTTTGATGCCGAAGGCCGCATGGTGAGCAACACGCTCAAGGGTACGACAAACTGCGTGAAAGTCCATTTCCACGTACCGGACGGGCACCCCTCTCTTTCGCTTCTGTTCGCGGCTCGGTGCTAGAAACCACGAGCCGAGCGCCACTCCATCGGCCGGCTAAAACTCGTTGAAGCAGAACACCGTATTCGACCCCTCGGGTGACAGGCAGTACTCGCCGTTGTCCAGAGGCTCGTTAACTTCAACCTTGAACAACTTGTTCTCGAGTGGAGTGACCAGAATGAAGATCGGCCGCGCGTTGTCCTTCTTCTTGTGCGGGTCGGAAGGTATGGCGAGAGTTCTCTGGCCGCTCTTGGTTTCCATCTTGTACAGCGATAGCCGTTCGGGGTTGATCTTGTCCGAGAGAAACAGGAACACCGGCTCAGGTACCGGCGTTTTGGTGGGCGAGGCGGAACCCTCCACTGTGTAGCTCGTCTCGTTCTTGCCCTGCGATTCGCGCGCCGCGCCGGTCTCGACCGGGACCAGTTTCCCGGCGTGCACCAGAAATGGGGCATCCGGACTGAGCGGACGGGGGCCGGTGTATTTTTTCTGTGCGGCTGCGGGCAGGGCCGTCAGAGCCAGCAATACTGCGGTGAGAGTCGCGAGCGACGGCTGCATAGTTTCAGGTTCTCCTAATTCCGACGCCTAGTCGAGCGGCAAGGTTGCAGAGGGCCGTGCGATGGTGGCCATGGTGGAGCTACAGCGGCCGTTGCTCAGCCAGCCAAGGCAATAGCCCACCAGCGGTGAAGTCGGTCATGGTGAGGGCCGCTTGCGGGTATGCTTTCTCGGTCGTCAATAGGCCGACCACTCGTCCGCCCGCGCTCAGCGCCGCTTGGATGCCCCCCGGTGAATCCTCGAAGATCACGCAGTTGCGGGGCTGGATGTCAAGCCGGGCCGCCGCGGTCAGGAACACTTCCGGGTGGGGCTTGGCATGCGTGACCTGGCTGCCATCGACGATGGCGGAAAACAGCGGCCTCAGGCCCGCGTGGTCCAACACGAAATCGACGTTGAGCGGCTCGGCGTTTGTTGCAAGTGCCAGGGGGATGCCTTCCGCGTGCGCGGCGCGAAGGAACTCCCGAACTCCCGCGACATAACTTTCCTCAAGTATCGGTGTCATCAGGTCGCGGTATAACCGCTCCTTGGCCGCACCGTGTTCGACAACCTCGGCTTCCGATAAGCCGGAGCCGAAGATGTCGTGCACGATCTGGTCGTTGCGCTTGCCGAGCATCCGGTAAATCACGCTGGTATCTTTGACGCCGTTTCTTTCGAGGTACGCGATCCACGCCTTCATATGCAGGTCCGTGGAGTGGAGGATGACGCCATCCATGTCGAAGATGAGCGCAAGCCCTGGAGAGAGTTTCATTTTCTCAAACACAAACCGGGATGATAGCACGCGTCGCCGAAGGAGGCTTCGATAAGCGCCGGACCGCGTGCCTCATACCACATCGGCGCGGCGAATTCAGGTTTCCCGCGACTTGCCCGGAGAGTATACTCGCACTGGAGACCCCTATGTCTAAGACAGCGTTAACCACAATATTCACAGCCGCTCTAATGGCGCTTGCAAGCTGTGGCGGCTCCCAGCACGCAGTAACCGAGAACTACATTCTGGTTGCCACAAACGTCAAGGTGCCTTACTGGCTCCAGGCGTCCGCAGGATTGAACCGCGCAGCGGGGCAATTCCAGGTAAAGGCCGCACTCATGGGGCCGGACAGCTACGACCCGAAGGCTGAGCACGAGCAGTTTCTTGCGGCGTTAGCAAAGAAACCGTCGGGCATCCTGGTTTCTGTCAGCGATCCTGCCGCCCTGAGCGCGGACATAGATAACGCTATCGCGCAGGGCATTCCCGTGGTTACCATCGACTCCGATGCGCCCGCGAGCAAACGCCTCGCCTTCATCGGGACTGACAACTACAGGGCCGGTGTAATTGGCGGCAAAATCGTCGCGGAAAAATTGCAGGGTAAAGGCTCGGTCGTAGTTTTCACCATCGACGGACAGACGAATCTCACCGAGCGATTACGCGGCTACAAGGACACCTTCGAAGGACACCCGGGCATTAAGATCGTTGAGACCGTGAATATGAAGGGCGACGCCCCTACTGCTTTCGACAAGGCCAAGGACATTCTGGAAAAGAAGACCAAGGTAGACGCATTCATTTGCTTAGAGGCGATTGCCTGCCCCGAGGTTGCCGATGTTGTGGACCGTCAGAAAGCAGCAGGAATCATAGTGGTTGCCATGGATACTGACCAGCGCACGTTGGATGCGATCAAGAAGGGACTGATCACGGCGACCATCGGCCAAAAGCCCTTCTCTATGGCCTTCTTGGGCCTGAAGCTGCTGGACGATCTTCAGCACCACCCCATTACGCCATTGACCAAGAACTGGTCGCAGGATTCGTTTGCGCCCATTCCGACCTTCGTGGATACCGGGGTGACATTGATCGATAAGAGCAACGTCGATCAGTTCATCGAGGAGCGGAACGCGGCAACAGCTAAGTAGGCAACTCGCTGCGCGACAAGGGGGCGCGGCAACCTCCGGCCAGTTTAGCCGTTCGCTTAGGGAATTCATCCCGTCATTTCGCCAGATGACTGTACCTTCACAAAATGCTCCGGCAAGGATACGCACCGTGCCGGAGCATTTTCAGTGCGACTCGCAGCCGCAACGCCCGTTGACGCTGTCCCACTCCTCGCGCCTCGCTTGTCCCACGAAATGCCCTCATCCTCCGCCTCTGCAACTTTACTAATCCATCGGGTTTGCGACTGCATCAGATAATGAGAGCTCAAGCGGGAAAGCGATGCGACGGTCGTTTTCACTGGCGTCTGTTTGCTGAGAATCCAAGAACTGCTTGGCAGAATGCTGGCGCCCATGTTAAGTTGACTAAATCCCTGAGGTTTGGGGTGGCTTCCGAGTAGAGCGCCCTCCGTTCGATTTCCAAAAAAATTGGGAGTATCAATGTTCAAGAGGTTTAGTCTCTCCTTGGCAGTCTTGACGCTATTGTCAGGATTTGTCATCAACGCTCAAACATTCCGTGGAGGAATTGCAGGAAACATCCTTGATCCAACCGGCAGTGCCGTGGCGGGAGCCGCAGTCGGAGCTTCGAGCACTGCGACCGGACAGGAACGCAAAACGGTCACCTCGGCAACTGGAGAGTTCTCTTTCCAGGACTTGCCGTTGGGCCAATACATTGTCACAGTGTCGCATCCTGGCTTTGCGGTTCTGAAGATCCAGCAAGTCTCCGTGGAAGTCGGCAAAGTAACCAGCCTTCACGCCAATGTTGAGGTTGCAAGTCAGCAACAGACGGTAGAAGTGGCGGCCACCGTGGTTTCGCTTGATACGGAGACGGCCACGTCCAACCAGGTCATCCCCGACAAGGCGGTTCAGGAAGTGCCGCTGAACGGACGCGATTTCACCCAGCTAATCAAACTTGCGCCCGGCGTGAACGGCGCGGGTTCATTGAACGGTACGCGCACCACGCAGACGAACTGGCAGATTGACGGTGCCGACAACAACGACCTTTGGCACAACGCCGCGGCGGTTAATCAGGGCGGCGTTTCAGGTGTTGCCGGTACACTCCTGCCCATTGACGCCATCGACCAGTTCTCCGTCCAGAGTCAAGCCAACGCCGAAGCGGGCCGCAACGGCGGTGGTTCTGTGAACATGGTGATCAAGTCAGGGACCAACGCGCTGCATGGCACTGCCTATTACTTCAATCGCAACGACGCTCTCGCGGCCGCTTCGCCTTTTGCCCCTGCGGGTGCGCCGAAGCCGAAGCTGAAGAATAACCAGTTTGGGACTTCACTTGGTGGTGCGGTCGTGAAAAACCGCCTATTCTACTTCCTGACCTATGAACGTCAGAAATTCATTGTAGGCAACGAGAATTCGGCGACCGAGCCTTCCGCCGCGTGGGTTACGCAGGCACAGGGCGTCCTGGCGCAATATGGCGTCGCTTCCAACTCGGCGACTAACAATCTGCTGTCCTTCTGGCCCTCGCGCGGCCGCACGGGCGGCGCAACTTCACCAAACTTCTTCAGCACCGACAACAGCGACAACTACAGCGATAATGGGATAGCCAAGATCGACTATGTCATCAACGCTAAGAACAACCTGGCCGTACGTTGGTTCGTCGGCACCGGAACGCAGACGGCTCCCGTGGGCAGTCCTTACCACGAGTACTACCAGGTGGCACCCAGTCGCATGCAGAACTATTCACTGGTTTACAACACCGTGTTTACGCCTCACCTTGTGAATCAGGTGCTCGCCGGTGTCAACTACTTCAAGCAAACCTTCAACGACTTCAATACTTCGTTTAACCCCGTGGCCGCCGGCCTGAACACCGGCGTAACGAACCCGACCTTATCCGGTGCGCCGGATATTTCGATCGGCGGGTTCGACGAAATCGGATTGACTCCTCCTCTGGGTCGCATCGACACGACAGGGCACCTAGACGAGACACTGACCTACACGACCGGCAAGCACCAGATCCGGGCCGGCGGCGAATACCGGCGCTCGCGCCTCGACGTATTCTACGAACGCAACGCGCGCGGCACGTTCAGCTTTGACGGCTCGCAGGGGCCGTGGGCCAATGACTCGAGCCTCTCGGACAACGCCAAGAGCCTCGCCGACTTCCTGGCGGGCTACGTGCAGTCCTCCGCGATCGTGCTTGGCGACAGGCAGCGCGACTACTACATCAACGACGCCAGCCTATTTGCTCAGGACACCTTCAAGATCACTCCAAAGTTGAGCTTGGACTATGGTGTACGTTGGGAGTACTTCGGATCGATTTCTGATCCTACCAACCGCATCTCTACGTTCATTCCAGGGCAGGGAATCGTGTTCACCGGCACCAACGGCTTAAAGACGATCTACCCGGCCCGCAAGAACAACATCGCTCCGCGCTTCGGTTTCGCTTACGCCCCGAAAGCCGGTGGCAAGCTAGTCCTGCGCGGCCACTACGGCATCTTTTACGACCAGCCGAACATCAACGCTTTCGGCGACAATCGTCCTCCGAACAAGGGCGCAACGGGCATTCTGTCTAACCCGGCGGGCTCCGATCCGGTCTTCTCTCTCAACCGTGCGAACTACACCATAGTACCCGGCCAGGCCATCTTTGGCACCTCCACGATTCCCGCCCCACCCTACGGTGTCTTCTCCGTCGACCAGGGCTTCAAAAACGCCTCTGCGCAGAACTTCGGGCTCAGTGCCCAGTATCAGCTGACTAACGCGGCATTCCTCGAAATCGGCGGGGTCGCTAGCGTGGGCCACCACCTGCTCAACACGCTCGACATCAACCAGGCGCCGCTTTCGCCTCTCGGGACCGCCGCGTCGCTGGCCGCGCAGAACAAGCTTCGCCCCTACTATTCGGCTTATCCCAACTACGCCACCATCAACCAGGTTGAGAGCGGCGCTAGTTCGCACTACACCGGATTGGTTGCCAGCTTGAAGACGACATCCTGGCATGGGTTGACGTCTCAGTTCGCTTACACCTTTGGTCACGCCATCGACGACGCGTCGGCGGTTCGCGGCGTCACCCCGACCAACAGCACCAACCTGAAGGCCGACTACGGCAATTCCGACTTCGACGTGCGTCACACTTTCACGAGCTACCTGCTTTACAACCTCCCATCGACTTCGAAGGGACCGAAGTTGCTCGTCAAAGGCTGGCAACTGAACTCGATTCTATCGGCGTTCAGTGGCACACCATTCACGGTCTACGCAGGCAAGAATTACAGCGGTACGTTTGAGGGCAAGGACCGCGCCGTTCAGATTGGCGACCCCTATGCCAACATTCCGGCGGGTTACCTCTTCAATCCGGCCGCGTTCGCCGCGCCCGCTCAAGGCACCTTCGGCACCATAGGCCGCAACACGTTGCGCGGCCCCGGCTTTGCCACCGTGGATTTCGCCGTTCTCAAGAACACTCCGATCAACGAGCGGGTCGGCACCCAGCTCCGCATCGAGATGTTCAACCTGCTCAACCGGACCAATTACGCCGGGGTTTCCTCATCGATCACCTCAGGTAGCTTCGGCAAGTTCACCGATACGGTGGGCGATGCCAACGGCGCGCCGGGCATCGGTGCGGGCGAACCGTTCAACGTTCAACTTGGTTTGAAGATTATCTTCTGACGCGGCTCGAGTCCTGCAACATGCGCGCCGGCATTTCCGCGAGGGAATGCCGGCGCTTTTGCGTTGCGAACCAAGACCTTTCGATAGCAGCCGGATCAGAGAGCCGGGCTATTCTCCAGCCAGCTTTAGAGCACGCAACAGGTCTGCGGAAAGCGCCGTCGGGCACCAGTACTTCTCGATGTGCTGGATCACCAGTTCCGTGCCTTCCGCGTGGCTGACATATGGCCGGTCCTTGGGGCTGTACATCGCGTCTGTGAGGTCGCGCAACAAGATGCACTGGATGCCCCATTTCGTCATCTGCTTGATCGCGAACGATCGATTCAGAATGCACATGTTCGTGTGCACTCCAGCTACCAGCAAGGTGTCGATTCCGCGCGACTTCAGAGCACTGTAAATCTCGGCGCCGTTTTCTGAAATGAGATCTTGTGGAGCGATGCGAATGGCCGGGTGCTGTCGCGTCCACGCCTGGTAAACCTGGTCGCCTTCGCTATCACAGCCGCCGTGTGAGTCGTCTATGGGCAAAGGCGGAGCGTCGATCTGCTTCGCGGCAGTCGGCTCAACGGGCGTAATCCTCAGCATGGCTTGGCGCTGTGGATACTCCTTGTAGAAACCCATGGTGTCCGAAGGCGCATGGACGATCAGGATTCCGCTCTTTCGGGCGGCCTCGACGACGGTTTGTATCTTCGGAGCAAGCACGGCGACCCGGCTGTTCGCGCCACTGCACCAGTGACGGTCCCACACGTCGCACAGCACCATCGCCGTGCGCGACGGATCGACGCGTCGGAGGACCCGGGTCTCCTGCCATTTGCCGCTGCCATCGTGCTGTTCCACGCGGCCGCGCAACGCGACTTTCATCGGTGCTGCCAACAGCGGCAGTGCCAGCAAAGCGATCCAGCGAGACTGCATCCAGTGCCTCCCAGCATGTGATTTCTTAGCGCCACGCGCTATGACGGTCGATTCTACACCGTTCCTCTCGTGTCAGCGTTCTGACTCGGCCATTAGCTCTGAATCCGGGCTTCAATCAGGCGCGGGCCACGCACTCCCAGCGCCGCGCGGAAGGCGATTTCGAACTCGCCGGCAGTCTTGGCGTTCGTCGCCGGTACTCCCAGGCTCTCGGACAGTTTGACCCAGTCAATCTGAGGCCGGCCGATGTCGATCATAGCTTCCGCGACGGGTCCAAAGCCGTTTGCACCGGTCCGCTTCATCTCGATGTCCAGAATCCGGTAGCGGCTATTCGCGAAGATCACTACGGTCACGTCCGCATTTTCCCGTGCCATTGACCAGAGCGCCTGCAGCGTATACATACCGCTGCCATCGGCCTCAAGTGCCACCACTTTGCGTTCCGGGCAGGCGATTGCGGCTCCCAAAGCTACGGGCAGCCCCTGGCCAATGGAGCCTCCGGTGACCGGCAGGAAGTCGTGCTGCGCGGCCTTGGTCAGATGGGCGCACACGGCAGGCGAAGCCGAGACCATCTCATCCGAAACAATCGCATCGTGCGGCAAAAGCGTACCGACTATCGTGCCTACAGTGTCTGGCGTCAGCGCGCTTTCGGCATCCCACAGAGACGCGCTGCCGTGCTCCTCCGGCACCTGCGCCGGCGCAGCATTGCACTCCGCAGCCAATGCCTCAAGCGCTGCCGTGCCGTCTTCGTCCAACGGTGCGAGCTTGTGGATCCGGCAGTCTCCAGGTGCGAGGAAACTAGGCTGATCGGGATAGCCGAAGAATGAGACCGGAGCTTTGGCTTCCACCAGAACCAGATCCTGCAATCCTTTCAACTGAACGATGGCCTGCTCGGGAAAGTAGGCTATTCTCTGCGGTTGGAAGCGACCCCTGCCAGACTCCATTCGCGCTGCGTTCCGGTCGGCAAACACGCGCACGCCTGTCGAATAGGCGATGCGGCCAGCAGCTTCCAGCCCGCGCTTCGTGAGAGTTCTTCCGCCTAGCAGCAAGCCCGTCGCCGCTCCGGCATGAAGACTTCCGGCGAGTTGTCGCACGCGGCCGATGTCAGTTGCGTCCAGGACTGGCTGGGGAACGCTTGGGCCGGGAGGTCCTGCCTCGCTCCACGAGAAGTCCGCTGGCACGACTAGCATCGAGATCTGGCCCGGCGCTTTCACCGCCGCGGCCAGCGCCTGCGCTGCCAGCGCGCCCATCTCGCTCACTGCGGCGACAGTGCGTACCTCACTCGCTACCGTCCTTGCGAAGGCCGCGATGTCGGCGCTCAACGGCGCATCGTAGCATTGGTGTTGCGTGGAATGCTCGCCCACGATCGAGACAATCGGCGAGCGCGCTTTGCGGGCGTTGTGGAAGTTCGAGAGTCCGTTGGCCAGTCCCGGCCCCAAGTGCAGCAGCGTGGCCGCCGGGCGTCCCGTCATCCGTGCGTATCCGTCGGCCGCCCCCGAGCAGACCCCTTCGTAAAGGCACAATACGGATCGCATTCCAGCCACGCGATCAAGGGCGGCTACGAACTGCATCTCGGATGTCCCGGGGTTCATGAAGCAGACTTCCACGCCATTGGCGACCAATGTCCGCAGCAAACACTCAGCGCCATTCATAGATCAATTGTCATTCAGTTCGCGGGGGGCCTTCCGAAATCAGTGTGCTGCAGGATTGGAGTTGCCGTCGTCTAGCAACTTGGGTTTCCAGAGCGGGCAGGGGAACGGTCTATGATTGCAGGAGCAGTCCTTTCATGTCCCTACGCCTTCTCACCCCGTCCGACCTGCTGCAGGCCCTCGCGCTATCGTCGTCTGCAGGCTGGAACCAAACCATCACTGATTGGCAAAGGCTTCTCGACCTTGCGCCCGAGACCTGCTTTGGCATCGAGTTGGACGGCCGCCTCGCCGCAACTGCCACGCTGCTACCCTATGGCGTCAGTCTCGCGTGGCTCGGCATGGTGCTCACCCGGCGCGATTACCAGCACCGGGGGCTGGCGAGCAGGTTGGTGGCGCACACGCTTCAAGTCGCTGGCGATCTGGGGATTAAAACCTTAAAGCTGGACGCAACCGGTCAGGGGCAGCCCATATACGAGAAACTGGGGTTCGTTGTCGAACGGCGCATCGAACGTTGGGTCTGGAGTGGCGAGTTCGACGCGCAAGGCGACGCGGGCCCGCTTGTCCCTATCGAGTCGCTGGCGGGTCTCGACTACGACGCCTTTGGTGCGAACAGGATGCGGTTGCTCGCGCGACTGGCGGTGTCAGGCCGGTCCGTAAACGCGACTGCGGGCACCTCGAAGCCCGTAGTGACGGGAGACGGCTTTGCGCTCTGGGGTCCCGGCCACATCGCCAATTACGTTGGCCCCTGTGTAGCGCGCACTCCGGAAGCCGCACACAGCCTGATTGCCGGATGCCTGACTCAAGCTGCCGGAACGTGGATGTGGGATGTGTTTCCGGACAATGAACCAGGGCGTGAACTGGCCGGGCGGTTCGGGTTTCAACCGGTCCGGCGGCTTGTACGGATGCGCCGGGGGCCCTCCATTGCAGAGCGGCACGAGTTGGTCTATGCCGCTGCAGGATTTGAGCTTGGTTGAGCGCAGAAGCGGCGGAAACTAGGAGTATTTTGTGATCGAAACCGTGCAACAACTCGAAGATCTCTTGTCGCTTCCGACAGAGAAAGATGTCGCGGCGGTGCATTCGCTGGAGGGCGATCTGCTCATCCTTGGCGTAGGAGGCAAGATGGGCCCAAGCCTCGCGCGGCGCGCACGGCGGGCAATTGGACTGGCAGGAGTTGCCAAACGTGTCATCGGTGTGGCTCGATTCTCCACCGGGGGGCTGGCGCGCGATCTCGAAGCTGCGGGGATCGAGACAATTCAATGCGACCTCTTGGACGCGGGTGCGCTGGCTGATCTCCCCGATGCGCAAAACGTCGTCTTCATGGCCGCCAGGAAGTTCGGCACCGTCGGCGCTGAGCATTCCACCTGGGCCATGAATACTTTTCTGCCGGGTTTAGTGGCCCAGCGCTATCGCACCTCGCGCATCGTGGCGTTCTCCACCGGCAATGTCTATCCACTGCGTTCGGTGGAGCAGGGGGGAGCCACCGAGACTACGCCCGTAGCGCCGGTCGGCGAGTACGCACAATCGGCTCTGGGACGCGAACGCCTGTTCGAATATGGCTCCGACCGCTGGCAAACGCCCGTCGTGCTGCTGCGCCTGAATTACGCGGTCGAACTGCGCTATGGAGTCCTGCTCGATATCGGGTTGGCCGTGAAGGAGGGGCGCCCGGTAGACCTGCGCATGGGCTCAGTCAATGTGATCTGGCAAGGTGACGCGAATTCGGTTTGCCTGCGCACGCTTGAGCATTGCCGGACGCCGCCGCTGATACTGAATCTGACTGGTCCTGAGACCCTGTCCGTGCGCTATGTTGCCGAACGCTTTGCAGCGCTGTTCGGCGTTCAACCGGCATGGCAAGGAGTGGAGTCGCCTACTGCGCTGCTCAGTAATGCGGCCAAGGTACAGCAACTCTTCGGGTATCCGACCATCACACCCAACGACATCATTGATTGGACCGCGGATTGGATCTTACGCGGCAGGCCGACACTGAACAAACCGACGCATTTTCAAACCCGGGATGGAAAATTCTGATGACAGTTCGCGAACGGCTATTTGAGGGCCTGGCGATCCCGGCGCATCCACTTGCTCTAGATGCGAACCGGAAACTAGACGAACGACGGCAGCGCGCATTGACTCGCTACTATCTCGCGGCGGGGGCCGGTGGTGTTGCGGTGGGCGTGCATACGACCCAGTTTGAGATCCGCGAGTCGCGCTATGGTCTGCTTCGGCCGGTGCTCGAGTTGGCCGCGGAGGAAATGCGCGGCACTTCCGCGCTGAAGATTGCGGGCATCTGCGGACCGGTACGGCAAGCTGCCATGGAAGCGGAACTGGCAAGCTCACTCGGCTACGATGCAGGGTTGTTAAGCCTGGGCGCTCTGAAGGGCGCCTCGATGCCGGAATTGCTGGAACATGCCAGAACCGTCGCCTCTATCTTCCCGATTGTCGGATTCTACCTCCAGCCTAGCGTGGGCGGACGACTGTTGCCCTGTGAATTCTGGCGTTCGTTCGCGGAAATCGAGAACGTCATCGCCATAAAGATTGCTCCCTTCAACCGCTACCAGACTCTTGACGTCGTGCGCGCCGTCGCGCTTTCCGGGCGTGCCCGCGAGATTGCTCTGTACACCGGCAACGACGACAATATCGTCATCGATCTCTTGACCGAATTCCGGGTCGGCGGCGAGCCTCTCAGGATCCGCGGCGGGTTGTTGGGTCATTGGGCCATATGGACTCGAAAAGCCGTCGAGTTGCTCGCGCAATTGCGCAGCTTAGCCGATTCCGGCGCGCCTATTTCACCGGAACTGTTGACTCTCGCCGTGCAGACGACAGATGCTAATGCAGCGCTTTTCGATCCAGCCAATCAGTTCCGAGGCTGTATCGCGGGGATCCATGAGATCCTGCGCCGCCAGGGTCTCCTCACCGGCCGATGGTGCTTGAATCCAAACGAGGATCTTTCGCCCGGTCAAGACGAGCAGATCGATCGCGTTTGCACGCTCTATCCCGAGTTGAACGACGACGAATTCGTCGCTGCGCACCTGGATGACTGGCTAAAGTGACAGACCTGACGCCAGTCGCCAGCTTCAGCCCGCAATCGGCCCACCCGGCTCCGGTTCCCTGTTCTGCCCATAGTGGACCAGGAAATTCGCCGCGCCCTGTTTACCCAAATAGCGTTCCAAGAACTTCGGTTCGGTCTTGGTCAGATCGACCACAATCAACCCGTCCAGCGTCTGGCCGAAGCTGTTGTCCACATGGAACGTGGCGAAGCGCCCACCCATCTTCAGGTATTGCCGGACGAGCACCGGCATTCCCTCCCCGGTTGGTTCCAGATCGGCGATCCAAGACTCCATATCTTCAATCGACTCAGGGCGTGGCATGCCATTCACCGGCAAGTGGATGAACGGCCGCCTGGGTTTGGCCAGCAACCCCAGTTCCGGCATTCCAACCAGCCGCAACAGCGTATCGGCCATAAGCACACGGCTCGCCTTCTGGTACGAATTGCTGATGCTCACCGGACCGAAGAGATAACGGTAGTGCGGGTTTCGGGCCACGTATTCGCCGATAGCTCTCCACAGCAGCAGCAGCGGCTGGAAAGAGCGTTGGTGATCGAGGCGAATGAAACTGCGCCCGAGTTCGAGTGCCGGTGTAATCTGCTGGAAGAACTGCGGGTTGAATCGATAAAGCGTCTTGGTGTACAGTCGGCCTTCGGCCCGGTCTGTTCCACATAGTCGGTAGGCACCCGCAATTTCGCGTAGGTCCTTGCGCCACAACACCAAGTGGAGGTAATGGTCGTCGAAGTCGTCCAGGTCCACCGGCTTGCCGGTGCCTTCGCCGGCTTGCCGGAATGTCTGTTCCCGCAGGCGACCGATTTCGCGCACTACGAACGGGCAGTCCTCCCGCGTTGCCAGCATGACCTGCCAATTGCCCGATTCGACGAGCAGTCGCTCCTTGGGTAGGGTGGCCAGTTCAGCCCGCAGCCAATCCGCCGGGATGGGTTCAAACAGCGGATCGTCTTCACGAATCCGGCGAGGCTTGTGCGCGGTGTGCGGCTTGCGATGCGCCAGCCAGTAGGTCTTGCGCCTTAGCAATTCAGTGGCGCTCTCGTCGTCCAGGTCCTGGAACTTAGATGCCGCCACCGAGTGACCCACGCGCATCCGCAGCACTTGGCCCTGCTTGTTGAGCAACTCGCGGGGCAGCAGTGCCGTGCGTAGCCTCGGATGCACGATCCCAGCTAGTTGAAACAATGCGCTGTTGGCGCCTTCGAAGTAAAAGGGCAGGGCTGCCGCACCGGTGTGCTTGATCAATGCTGCCGCCGTCCTATGCCAGTCCGGGTCATGGATTCCAGGATGGCGGAAATGCAGGTGGGAAACCTCTCCCGCCGGGAAAATCAGCAGCATGCCTCCGTTTTGGAGCCATTCCAGAGCTTCCCGGAGACCGCGCCGATTGCTGCGCCTGGCGGCCTCTCCACCGAATGGGTCAACCATGATCAGGTAAGGCCTGACCTCGGGCAACGCCCCAAGCATGTCGTTGGCCAGTACCCGAAAATCGGCTCTGTTCTGAGCCAGCAGCCAGGTCGCCGCAATTGCTTCGGCCATCCCGAACGGGTGATTTGCTACTGCGACGACGGGTCCCTTTTTCGGTATGCGAGCCAGATCCTCCTGCGAGATATCCACGCTGATTCTCAAGCGGTTGAGAACCTCTCCGACGAATTCTGAACCCGGCGCGCTTTCGCGCGTCTGAATATAGAACTGATCGAGGTGCTCAAGCTTCAGCAGTTTGCTGAGCGCGCCGGTGACCGGTCCAAGCAGCGGTTTCTTCGTTATCCGCCGTAATGCACCCGTAAACAGTGGCGGCTCGCTCGACGGAGAGTGGTTCGGAACTGGCATCTTCTCTATGGGATATCGCACCAAGCTTTCGATTGTATGAACGCCCTGTGACAGGCGCGTTCCGCTCGCCTGGATACACGTTTTACCTTAACGTGCAGTGTATTAAGCTGACATCATGAGGACTTCCATATCCGTTTTGAGTGTAGCTCTCCTGAGCCTTGGGTTGTGTGCCCAGCCGCCCGCCGTCAAGGCTCCCGCGAAGGCCCCTGCAAAGGCTCCCGCCAAGGCCCCTGTGAAGGCCGCCGCGGCCGTCGCGAAGGCAGTGCCCGCAGTGCCGAAGACACCCCGCCCGGATGGGCTGTATACGACGATCTCGACGTCCATGGGCGACATCACATTGAAGCTTTTCGACAAAGAATCTCCTGTGACGGTCAAGAACTTCGTCAACCTCGCCTTGGGGCGAAAGACCTGGACAGATCCCAAGACCGGTGCGCGCGTCAGTCGCCCGCTGTACAACGGTTTGATATTCCACCGTGTAATCGAGAATTTCATGATCCAGGGCGGCGATCCTACGGGCTCAGGCATGGGTGGCACCGACGTCATCAAGGACGAGTTCGATCCGTTGCTGAAGTTCGACCAACCGGGCCGCCTAGCCATGGCCAACGCCGGCCCTGGCACGGGGAGTTGCCAGTTCTTCATCACAGAAGTCCCGACGCCGCACTTAAACGGGCATCACACCATCTTTGGTCAGGCGGTGGAACATCAGGAACTGGTGAGCCAGATTACTCACGTCGCGAAAAACGGCGAGGGCAGGCCGAACACTCCGATGGTGATTAAGAAGGTTACTTTCGAGCGCTGGTTGGACGGTAAGGAAGCGCCTCTCTTCCCGCCGGCCACCCCAGCTAAAGCCGGTGCGGCGAAAGCCCCCGCGAAAGCGCCCGCTAAGGCTCCGGCCAGTGCGCCGGCGAAGAAGTAGTTCGAGTTTCGCGGACATTCTGGGAGCGGTGTGGGGCGGCACCTCTTGTGAGGAGCAGGGTTGCCCGCCCCACAAGGCTCCCCCTGCCGAATTGGTCAGGACGCTATCGCTGTTTGACGACCCGCTCTGCCCGCGAATAGATGTCTTCCAAACGTTCAGGCGAGCGAGCTTCGGCCGCCAGTCGCAGCACTGGCTCCGTGTTCGACGAACGCACGTGAAGCCACGCGTCTTGTCCAATCAACTTCAGCCCATCCGTCCGGTCGACGTCTGCGCCGCTGAACATCGTTTCCAGATCCTGCATGATCGGTCCCAGTCGGCCATGCTCGAATGTAAACTTGCCTAGACGCCGGTAATAAGGCGCGTGAGTTGCCGCCAGTTCGCTCAGTTTCTTGCCCGTTTCCGCCATCCGGTCGAGCAGGAATGCCATGCCCATATATGAGTCGCGGCAGTAGTGTACGGCCGGAAAAATAATTCCCCCGTTGGTTCCTTCTCCGCCGATTACCGCACCTGTCGCGCGCATCCTCTCCACAACGTTCGCCTCGCCTACGGGTGAGCGGTAAATCGGGCAGCCATGCCGGCTCGCCACCTCATCGATTACCGAGGAGGTAGTGAGATTCACTACCACCGGCCCCTTAGTGCGGTTCAATGCGCAATCCACGGCCATCGCCAGCACCTCGTCGTTATCGAGGATGAAACCGGTTTCGTCGCCTACAGCCAGACGGTCGCCATCGGGATCCTGCGCGAAGGCAATATCGGCGCCGCTTTCCTTCACCAGAGCCCGCAAATCGTCCAGTACCTCAGGCCTGGGTTCAGCCTCGCGGGGGAAGGGCTGCGTAGGATCCACTGAGATGGCGTGCAGTTCGCAGTTCAGAACGTCACGGAGAAAGTGGATGCTCATCAGTGACCCGGCGCCATTGACGCCGTCAAGCGCCACTTTGAAGTGGCGCTTGCGGATTCGCTCCACGTCCACGTGTTTCAGGACGCGCGCGATGTGCCGTTCCGGCGCCGTGTCGTAATCGACGGACACGGTGCTGATCTCGGCGTTCGTCGCGCGGCGGAAATCGCTTTGGTGGTACAGGTCGAGAAGTTCGCTGCGCTCATACTGATTGAAGAACAGGCCGTCGCGGTTGAACAGCTTCAGAGCGTTGTACTCCGGCGGATTGTGCGACGCCGTGATTGCGATGCCGCCGCGAGCATGCGTCTCGGAGACGTAAATCTGAATTGTCGGTGTGGGAGCGATCCCGACCTTGACTACTTCGCAGCCGGCCGCCAGCAGACCGCACGTGACAGCATGTTCCAGCATCTCCCCGGTGGACCGCGTGTCGCGGCCAAGCACTACCCGGCCTTGACCGACGTAGGTCCCAAAAGCCTGGGCAAACGCACACGCGAGATTCGGGGTCAAAAAGTCGCCCACCACCCCTCGGATGCCGGATACGCCGATCTTGAGTTGATGCACGCGGCTCATGAACAGTAGCTCCTCACGATTTCCATCGTTTCGTCGAACAGCCGCCGGGGCTCGTCGCCCTGCTGTTCGCAAATGACGCGCACAATCGGTTCGGTCTGACTCACTCGCACATGCACCCAGCGATTGATCCAGTCCAGCCGCAAACCGTCCGTCGTGTTTCTTCTTGCGTCAGGATAGTACTGCTCCAGAGCAAACAGCATTTCGGGGATCTTGTGCGTTTCTAGCGGCACTTCGCCTTTTAGGATCGAATAGCGAGGATAGCTGCCGAGCAACTGCGAAAGAGCCAGATTCTTGCGCTCCATGCGCTCTAGAATGGCCAACATCGCCGCGATGCCGTCATAGACAAACCGGAACTGGGGAATCATGATGGCGCCGGTACCCTCGCCCGCGATTGCGATCTGTTCTGGGCGGAACGCCTGTAATGCGTCGATGGTAGCCTGGCGGCCGACCGCGACGCGCTCCACATGTCCGCCATGGCGCGCAGCAACCTCTTCGAGCAACCCGGTGGTGGACACGTTGGCGATCACGATCTTGCCTGGCCCTCGCTCCAGGAACTCGTCGGCAAGCAGCACCATCACCATCTCTTCGCTGACCGCCTTGCCCGTTTCCGTTGCCAAAGCCACGCGGTCCGAGTCGATGTCGAAAAGAAAACCAGCATCCGCGCCCACATGCTTCATTAGCGGCGCGAGTTGCAGTTCCACCATTTTGCGGTTGGTGGCCGGCTCGTGAACGAACGACCGGCCTTCAGGCCTTTCGTTGAACAGCACGAAATTCAGCCCGAAGCGGTCGTGCATGCGGCGCAGCAACAGCGCAGAGAGGCCGTTTGTGCAGTCCACCAGGATCTTGAACTTCTTCAGCCGGTCGAGTTGGAAGTTCTTTGCCAGATCGTCCAGGTACAAGTCGATCGCGGTGCGATCAACTCGGAGCTTCCCCACCGACAGGTGACCGGCGAAGGCGAACTTCTTCAAGTGGTAAATGTCGAGCAGTTCTCCGGCTTCTCCTGTGGCGAGATAGGAACCCTGCGGACCAAGAAATTTCAGCGCGTTCCACTCGGCGGCGTTGTGGCTGGCGCCGATGGAGATGCCGCCCGCGGCGTTCGTTCTACGGATGGTGTGTTGGATGACAGGCGTCGAAACAACGCCCAAGTCAATGACGTCGTGGCCGGTGGCCAGAAGACCCGCAACCACTCCTTCGCGCAGCATAATGCCGCTCGCCCGCGGGTCGCGCCCGACCACGATCTTGCCTGGCGCATCGAAAAACGTACCAAAGGCCGCGGCGAAATCGAGTACGTGCGAGGCGGTCAGACCCGGCCCGACGACGCCTCGCAATCCCACTTGCGAAATGCGCAGATTGCCTTCCTTTCCCATGGCGATTACTCCTGCAGCCGGAGCAGCCCAAAGGCCTCCGGAACGTGATAACTCGGCTCTCCTGTGGGCTTCCAGCAGAGAGACTTGCGGTTCGGTGGCGGCCCTTGAATCCGGTACAGGTTAAGGCGGTATTCGGTCCCAACCGCCGCCGGCTTATCCGTGAATGATTTGATCGGTATCTTGAATGCCGCGTACCAGATCTTCTTCGCCGTATCGATGCGTGCGGCGTGGTCAAACCCTGAGTTCCAGAGCCAGCCACCCTCGGGTTTGGGTTCCTTCCGGTCGATGTCGAGATCGACCCATTCGCCGTTCGGCGAGATTTCGAATTCGCGGTACTGCCAGATCTTCTCGAAGTCGGCCCCTACGAACACTTCGGCGACGTCGTAGTCCCACATCAGGTTCGTCTCTTTCACAGTTTCCGGCGAAGGCTTCGTGTAAAGCTCCGCGTAAGGGCAGACGAAAAGGAAATAGAGCGCCTCGGATGACCATCGGGCGAAGACTTGGGTGCGGTGCCCCGGGACCAGTTCATGCATTGAGCCGTGTTCGAACGAGACCGACGGCGCGTTGTGCCACAAACGGGACGACGGATCGGTGTTCAGCGCCAGATCGCGGGCCAGGCGCTTTGCATAAATGGGTGCCGGTCCATCCGCTGCGCAGCAGAGGACGCAAAAAAAGAAAAGGGCCAGATACTTCATCGCAGTTCCTATCTTATCCCCCGGCCATGCAGGGTTCGAGCGTGCCCGGCTATACTAGGGTTCCAGGCGCTTGCGTGTGCCTGGCCTGCAACAATGAGAACACCATCCGTTTTCACCGATCACAAGGACGATCTCTAGCGTTCCGAGTTTCAGATGGGTCGGGAAGCCGGTCGGCTGGCCGTAACGCTCGACCTGCTGACGGACGCCCTCGTGATGGTGCTGCAACACGGCGTGTACTGCCAAAGCGCGAGACAACCCGGAAAGCCGGCAATGGACATTCAGATCGTGTCGCAACAGATCCAGCAGTCGAAAGAACTGGTGCAGTCCGTGATGGACGAATTGCGCTCCAACCGCGATACCACCGCTCATTAGCGGCTGGAATTCCCGTCCGACACGCCAGGGTCTTCTGGGCGCCCTTCCCGTCGGCGCCTGTATTTCCTCAGCAACTCGTACAGCACCACGCCGCCCGCCGTGGCGACGTTCAACGAGTACTTCACCCCGCGCATCGGTAATCGCACCTTCACGTCGCACGCTGGCAGCAGCGCATCACCGACCCCATCCACTTCATTGCCGAAGACCACGCATACCGGCCAGCGCGGTTCCCAGTCGAACAAGTCCAGCGCGTCGTCCACCGTTTCCATGGCGGCGACTTGGTACCCGCGCGCGGCCATCATGCGGAGTGGCACCAGGGCATCGTAGTAGTGTTCCCAGGCCACGTTAGATTCCCCGCCCAACGCGGTCTTGGCTACGCCCGCCTGATCCGGTTTGGCCGTGATTCCGCAGAGGTACAAACGCTCGGCGCGCACGCCGTCTGCTGTGCGGAAGAACGCACCTACGTTGTACATGCTCCGCACGTGGTCCAGCAAGACGCACACCGGTAGCACGCCTAACCCGGCGTAGGCATCGGCCAGCGCAGTCTCCTCAGAGGGCCGTCTTTCCACGTTCAACTCCATTTCTTCTCTCTCTTCGATGCGGGGCGGCGTTCCAGAGCTGCGCGGGCTCTCCTGAGCCCGCACGCCCGCTCCGAAAGTGCGGAGCCCGATCGCCGTTCCGGAAGTGCCGTCCTTCAACACCCACTAACTCCTGAGCATACCGGCGGTCTACGATTGTTGGAGTAATGCTCATTCTCACAGGCTCTACGTTGCAGCCCGAAGATGTCGCCCGCGTGGCGCGCCTCAATGAACCGGTTTCGGTCGCTGCGGATGCCGTCGTGCGCATGAATGCCTCTCGTGCAATTGTCGATCAGCTGGCCGAGGGCGAAGAACCCGTTTACGCTGTCAATACCGGTTTCGGGTTCCTCTCGAATACCCGGATTCCGGTAGGCGATCTAGCCCAATTGCAGCAGAATCTGCTGCGCTCGCACGCCTGCGGCATCGGCGACCCGCTGGACATCGAGATCGTCCGGGCGATGATGCTGATTCGGACCAACGTCCTTGCCAAAGGCTTCTCGGGCATCAGGCCTCTGATCGCGGAACGATTGTGCGACCTGCTGAATCGCGAAGTTACCCCGGTGGTGCCCTCGCGTGGCAGCGTTGGCGCGAGCGGCGACCTCGCCCCGTTGGCGCACACCGCGCTGGTGCTGACGGGCGAGGGTGAGGCCTGGTACCAGGGTCGGCAGATGGGCGGTGCCGAAGCTCTACAGGCCGCCGGGATCGAACCCGTCACGTTGCAGGCCAAGGAGGGCATTTCGCTCGTCAATGGCACACAAGCGATGCTGGCCATCGCAACACTGGCGCTGCTGGACCTAGAGGACCTGTGCGAGGCGGCGGATGCGGCTTGCGCCCTGTCACTCGATGCTCTGCGAGGCACGCCGCGTGCATTTGACCCGCGTGTCCACGATGTTCGCCCGCATCCCGGGCAGCAGGCGAGCGCCGCGCACTTGACAGCGCTGCTCGAAGGCAGCCAGATTCGCGACACCCACGCCACATGTCCTCGCGTCCAGGACGCCTACTCCCTGCGCTGCGCGCCGCAGGTGCACGGGGCAGTGCGTGACGCCGTCTCCGAGGCGCGCCGCGTATTCTCGATAGAACTAAACGCAGCCACCGACAACCCGCTCGTTTTCGAGGATGACATCATCTCCGGTGGCAATTTCCACGGCGAGCATCTAGCCTTTCAGTGCGATTTTCTGGCCGTGGCATTGACCGCCCTCGCCGGCATTAGCGAACGCCGCACCGACCGCCTGTTGAACCCGTCGTTCAATGAAGGATTGCCGCCTTTCCTCGCGACGCATCCCGGTTTAGAATGCGGTCACATGATGCTGCAGGTGACTGCCTCGGCTCTGCTTGCCGAGTGCCGTGTCCTTGCTACACCGGCCTCGCCCGGCTCGGTGCCCACCAGCGGGAACAAGGAAGATTTTGTGAGCATGGGCATGACTGCGGCGCTCAAACTGAGGCAGTCCACGGACCATTTGCGGGCTATCCTCGCGATCGAGTGGATGTGCGCGACCCAGGCGTTAGCGTCGTTGCAGCCGTTGAAGACCGGCGTCCGACTGGAGCGCTGGCGTGAGGCCTTTGCCGCGGTCTGCCCGCCGCGCACGAGTGACCAGCCCTTTCACAAAGAGCTTCAGAGGGCCTGCGACTGGCTCAGATCGTGGCGTAGACTGCGAATCGCGTAGTACGGTGGAATCCCATGGCACGGTACAGTTTCCTGCCATCCGGTGTCGATTGCAGCACCAGTGGGCCCGCGAAACCGTGCTGCCGGTAAACTGCGACGGCGTGCCGTACGATGGCTTCCGCATAGCCGTGGCGGCGATGCTCCTTGACCGTCGCCACTGAATAAATGCCCAGCGCGCCCGCGTCTTCCATGGTTGCCGCACAGGTCACTGGATCGCCGTCAGCGTACCCTACCCACCCTTGCAGCGGGGTATTCCAGCGCTCCTCCGGCAGGTACAGCACTCTCGCCGTCGCGTACGGGATACGGAATGCAATACAAATCAAGTTCGTGAAGGCCTGCCTGGCCTCGGGCGCCGTCACCCGTTCGTATCGGAGTTCAGGCATGGAGCGCTTCGGCGGATCGAGTTCGTCCGCCTCCATGCCGGGGGCGTCCAGAATCCTCACCAGGCCCATCCCGTCGAGCAGCGCGTCAAGCCGGTGGGCCGTACGCTGGTCCAGCATGTCTTCGCAGACATAAAAATTCCAACCGCGGCCAAGCGCCTTGAAATGGGCCGACGCTTCGTTTACCCGGAACAGCAGGTCTGCTTCATCGCTCGCGGGTTCGTCTACCACGGCGACATTGAACGCTGAATGGCTCACCGGCGCAGTCACCAGCGTCATGCCGCGCCGCCGCTCGTGCCTGCCATAGAAGGACAAAGAGGCAATCAGGTTTGCCGTGTTGTATTCGAACGGCTTCGTCAGCGTCAGATCCAGTTTCACGTCAGGCTCAGTGGATCGACGTCCACCACCAGCGCGGTCGCAGGCCATCTTTCTCTCAGGGCGTGACCCTGCAACCGCCGCAGCGTTTCATTCAATAGCGGGCGAGACCTCGCTTTGATCAGCATCTGATATCTGAACTCATTCTTCAACCTGGGCACGGGGGCCTCGGCCGGGCCCATCACTTTCATCCCCTCCCCGGGTTCCTTCAATAGGTCCGCCAGCACCGCGCTCATGCGTAACGCGTCTTCCTGCTTTTCGGCGCGGACCAGAACGTTTGCCAGGGCGCTGAACGGCGGATATCTCATCAGTCTTCGAAATTCGAGTTCCTTCTCATAGAACTTCGCATAATTCTGTTCGGCCGCGAAACGGATAGCGTAGTGGTCGGGGTTGATGGTCTGAACCAACACCGTTCCCGGCAGGTCGTGCCGCCCGGCGCGCCCCGCAACCTGCGTCAGCAATTGAAACGTCCGCTCCGCCGCGCGAAAGTCCGGCACGCCCAGGCCAAGGTCGGCGTTCACCACTCCCACCAACGTCACGTTCGGGATGTCGTGGCCTTTGGCTATCATCTGCGTTCCGACCAGAATATCGAAGTTCCCCTCGCGAAACCCGCTCAGGATCTCCTCGTACTTGTGCTTCCCGGTGACCGTGTCGCGATCAAGTCTGGCAATGCGGGCCTTAGCGAAATGCCTGTGCAGTTCCTCTTCGACCCGCTCCGAGCCGCTGCCTAGAAAATGGATATGCTCGCTCCCGCACTTCGGGCAGACCTCGGGGACGCGCGTGGCGTAGTTGCAAAAATGGCACAACAGACGGTTCTCGCGCTTGTGCCAGGTCAGCGCTACCGCGCAGTTTACGCACTCAATTCGCTCGCCGCAGCTCCTGCAGGATACCGATGACGAAAACCCGCGCCGGTTCATCAGCAGCATCGCCTGCTCGCCGGCTTCAAGCTTCGCCTGCACCGCATCGACGACGCGCCGCGAGAAGACCGCATTCTTGCGCGTTTCCAGGAACTCCTCTCGCATGTCCACCAGTTCGACTTTGGGCATCGGGCGGTCGCCCACACGCTCTGGCAATTCGAGCAACCGCGACTTGCCGCGTTCCACGTTGTAACGGCTCTCCAAACTCGGTGTGGCCGAGCCAAGCACGACACAGGCGCCCGCCTCTCTGCCCCGGAGGATCGCCACGTCCCGGCCGTTGTAGCGCGGTGTTTCTTCCTGCTTGTAGCTGCCGTCGTGCTCCTCGTCCACCACCAGCAGTCCCAGGTTGCGCACCGGCGCGAATACGGCCGAGCGCGTCCCGATCGCCACCGTCGCCTCGCCCGAGCGCAGCCTGCGCCACTGCGCCGCCCGCTCGCTGTCGTTGAACGCCGAATGCAGTATCGCCACGCGGTCTCCAAAGCGGGCATAGAACTGTCCAGCCGCCGCCGGCGTCAAGCCGATCTCGGGTACCAGCATCAGCGCCCCATAGCCCGCCGCCAACGCGGCCTCGATGGAGTTCATGTAAACCTCGGTCTTGCCGGATCCCGTCACCCCGTGGAGCAGGAACGTCTGGAAGTGCCGCTCGTCCAGGACTGCGCGGATGGCAACGACGGCCGCCTGCTGCGCCGGGTTCAACGGATGCCTCGGCTTGGCCCAACTCGAGTTCGAAGCGAGCGCCTCCGGCTTCAGGTCGAGCAGTGCGCGCCGGGCGAGCGCGCGAGCCGCCACGCTTGCCCCTTTCAAGGCCTTCCCCAACTCCTCCAGATTGTGAGCGCCGGGGTGCAACTCAAGGTAGGCGACCAGTTCGCGTTCGACCTTGTTCAGTTTCTGGCCTTCCGCGCGGCACCTAAACTCGACGCTCAATTTCGCAGCGGGCGCGCGCAGCGGGTCGCGATCGGTCAGACCCTGCTCCAGTTCGACCAGTCCTTTGTGCTCCATCGCTTTCAGCAATCGCTTCGCGGCCGGGTGCTTGCGCTCGAGCGTGGTTTCGCTGAGCGCTCGATGCTCCAGCGAGCGCAGAATCTCCACGGTCGGGTCTTCGTTGGCCTCCGCCATCAGCAATTGCCGGACGACCTCGTGCCCCCGATCCGTCAGCGTCCAGACCCGCGACTTGCGCATTTCGCCGGTCAGTGGCGCCATGGCGCGCAATACGTCGCCTAGCGGCGCACAGTAGTATTCCGCCACCCAGCGGCCCAAGTCGAGCAGTTTTGTGTCGAAAACAGGCTCTTCGTCGAGCAGGCGTAGCGCTTCCCTGGTCTCAACCTCGGGGGCGTGGTTGTGCGCCTTCAGGATAACGCCTGTCATCTTGCGTGAGCCGAAGGGGACCATGATCCGGCAGCCTGGCTTGGCACGATGACGCAAAGTTTCCGGCAGGGCGTAGGTGAAAGCGCGCGCCAGGGGAACCGGTAAACTTACATCGATAAACGAATAATTCCCGTCCATCCGGTAATCTCTGCCCCGTTCGCAGCGACCTTCAATGTAGCAGGAGCATATCCATGAAAACACTCGTAGCAGCTTTTGTTCTTTTGCTCGTCAGCCTGTCGGCAGCTTTCGGCGCCGACATTGATGGGAAATGGAAATCGGAACGCAAGATGGAACGGGACGGCAATACGATGACCATCATCATCGTCTTCGACCTGAAGGCTGAAGGTTCCAAGCTCACCGGAAAACTGAAGATCACCAGTCCACGCGGCGACCGCGAGGCCGACGTTGCCGACGGTAAACTCGACGGCAACAAGTTCAGTTTCTCGACCGTGACCGAAGGCCCCAATGGCAGCATGACCACGAAATATGAGGGTACCGTGGATGGGGAAACCTTGAAAGGCACCTCGGTTCGAGTGGGCGGTCAAGGCGAACCGCGACCCTTCGAAGCTAAGAAGCAGTAACGTAGTCAAGCAGTTATCAATCTTAGGACGCCGGGGGGCGGGGTCGTGCACCACGATTCTCAGCCCCCTTTTCAGCAGTGGAGTATCTTGCAGACGCACAGGTTCGGTAAGCTAACTTACTGACGCAGCATCACCGCAATTTCGAGGAAGCCGTATGTCCGTTGCGGTGAGGCAAGTCTTCTACGAATCGAGGTGGAGGATGGTTGGGGGTGTCCTTCGTTCCCGTCAATCCGGAGGCGCGATGAGCGACAGCCGGTTTCGTGCTCCGCGCGCACGAACGGGCTTGGACGGACTCATGCGTCTGGTGCTCGTCCTGAGCCTACTGTCGCCCCTCCTGGACGCCGCCGCCCAGCCGTATTCGGATCATCGGCACGACTCCAAAGTCTTTGGCGAACCACGCAACTACCGGCTCTTTCTGCCACCCGACTACGACAAATCAGGCAAGCGTTACCCGGTGATCTACTACTTCCACGGTCATAGCGACCGCTACACGCTCGAAAAGTACGACGAGGGCCGCGACACCGTTCCCAAGATTGCGGCATTCGTGGCGGCTCACGAGGTCATCGTCGTTGCGGCCGATGGCTACGTTGCGAAGGACTACACCGGCTTCTACGGCGGCGCACCGTACGATGTCTTCCGGAGCGGCGGTCAGTTCGATTACGGGGAGTACTTCCTCGAACTCGTCCGCCATATCGACTCGACTTACCGTACGTTGACCGGTCGCCGTTACCGGGCAACGTCAGGCTTGAGCATGGGCGGCTTCATGAGCCTCTACCTAAGCGCGCGCTACCCGGACCTGATAGGCAGCGCGTCGTCGTTCAATTCCGGACCGGAGTTCTTTGCAGGCGAGCCAGGACGCCGGTCTCTGTGGCGGCCCAAGGATCACGTAGCGAACCACGAGCAAACCATGATTCGGCTGATTCGGGCCAGCGGCGACTACATCAGCCAGTACCACGAGGAGACGCGTGCCGCTTATGCTTCCTCGCCCCGTGTCGATTTCGAATTCCGGCAGGACGAATACCACCGTCACTGGGCCACGTCCATCGCCGAGACGTTCGAATTCCACCTTCGCGCCTTCTCGAACGTCACGCTCGACACCACGCCGGTCGAGTGGAACTACACTAGCGCACAGCGCCAGTTTGGAGTTTGGGGTTATCAGGTCCAGTCCGACGTCGTCGGGCCCGCAGTGATTTCGCTGAGTCATGTCTCGCAGGGTGGCTTCCGCGTGAGCACCCGACGCTGGGCACCTGATGGCCCGCCTGCGGCGTGCACCACTCTGGATGTGCTGACCTGGCCTTTGTACCACCCCGGGGCGAAGTACGGCGTACTGGATTATGCTTTTGCAACTGGGAAGGGCACTACTCGGGAAGCAGTTGCTGGCCCCGACGGGCGATTGAGCATCCAGACAGGCTGCGACGGGCATGAAATCAGCCTTTCGGGTCCGGGTGCAAGCGCACAATTGCCGGTCTTGCTGCCGCTCACCTCGAAGCAATTCATCAGGCCTGCGCCAGGACTTCCTATCCGCCTGCCGATTCGCATTTTGAACCCGCGCGTAGCGGCCCTGACAGGCCTTCGGCTCGAACTCAGTTCGGCCTATCCAACCGTTGAAATCCTGCACGGGCGCGCCGACAGGTCGAGCCTGGACTCAGGTGAAGTCTGGGACCTCTCAAACGCATTACAGGTCCAGTTCACGTCCGGAGAAGGTGATTTTACGAGGGTCCGGCTGGACCTGACGATCATTTTCAGTGGCGGCGAGGCCCGTTCTAGCTTCGACGTCCTGGTAGCTCCGTCCAACATGGTGGAAGCGCAGGAGGTTGCCGTGCTCGACGGCCGAACGCGGACGTTTCCTGTGTTCCGCCAGACCGGCAATCAGGGCGGCGGGACCAGTATCGGGCGAACGGTCACCGAGGGCAACGGCAATGCCAACGGCGTGCTGGAGCCAGGCGAGGAAGCCAGCATCTGGGTGAACCGCTCCCAGGGGCTCGACCCATTCGACAAGAACAACTGGTGCCGCGCGAAAGTCTACACAGATTCGCCCTGGCTGTCGGAGATTGCCGATATCCAGGAGGACAAGCAACGGGAATGGACGGGTGCGCAGAATCGAACCAGTCTCGTCAGGCTCTCACAGCAGGTCCCAGCCGGGACAGAGATCCCGCTGGTTCTCGATTGCGAATCTTGGAGCTTCACCTTCACGCCGGACGTACGATACGGTAAGGAATCGCTATATCAGGCGTTTCAACTGCACAAGCATCACTACTTCACTTGGAAGTGGACGACCGCAGAAACCGCTATAGGGAATTCGAAGGAGTAGCTCGCCAAACGTCCTCCACGCGTGCGGAGCGGATTTGGACCGCGTCAGCCGGAACGTCTACAGAAGGTCTTGACCCAAATGCGATTGCCGCACGAGCACCTCACCTCGCAACGCTTGCGGGCGCCCCTGATGCGCAGCATCAACGGGATCGAACTGCTGAACCTGATTCGTGAAAACGGGCCGGTTTCGCGGGCCAGCCTGGCCAAGTTGAGCTGCCTCAGCAAGCCTACGGTTTCGAGTCAGGTCGAGACTCTGGTGAGTCAAGGCTGGGTTGTGGAACTGGGGCAGGGGGAGTCGGGTTCAAAAGGCGGAAAGAAACCGACATTGATCCGCTTCAATGCCGACGCCGGCCGTCTGTTTGCCGCCGAGATCGACTCCGCCCAGTTGCGCTTGGCGGTGGCTGATCTGGAAGGCCGGGTGCTCGACCGGTTGACGGTGCCGATCGGATTCAACCGCAGCGCTGCCAGCGTTCTGGCCATCCTACGCAACGGGTTGAAGAGCCTGCTGGCTTGCCACTCCTCCGTAGGCGTGCAGCGCGTCATCAGCATCGCCGCACCGGGCCGCGTGGATGTCAGCCTGGGCGTGGTTCTCGATGCCGGAAACGTCTTCAACTGGCACAACGTGCCGGTGCGAGAGCAACTCGAAGCCGACTTCGGAGTGCCCGTTTTCGTGGATAATGACGTGAAAATGGCGACGCTAGGCGAGACCCAGTTCGGAGTGGCCCGGGGCGAGAAGAACGTTGTCCTCGTGCGCCTCGACACGGGTATCGGCTCGGGTGTGGTGAGTTGCGGGAAACTTCTGCCGGGAAGCCACTGGGCGGCCGGTGAGATTGCCCACATGGTTCTGGACCTTACCCAGGCCGGAGCGGATTGGAGCGCGCGCGGCTACCTTGAGTCGGTGGTTGGCTCTGACCGCATCCTGGCCGAGGCACGGGCTGTGGGCTGCTCGGCGGTAACGGCAGTGGAGTTTATGGCGTCCGCCCGCACATCGCAGGGGGATGCACGGAGAATCTTCGACAGAGTCGTCTACCATCTCGGCATTGCCATCGCGAACATGATCTGTGCCTACGATCCATCCATGGTTGTGCTTCAAGGTGGCCTGCTGGCTTGTGTCGAAGCAGAACTGAGATCGATCATCGCCAACGCGATCCCCTGGGAGACTCGCATCGTCTTCTCCGGGATCGGCGGTGAAGCCGTCCTGCTAGGGACTTTGGTCGCTGCCAGAACGCAGGCCTACGACCGGATCTCGCGGCTTTTCGACGGTACGGGCAGGCCCGCTGCCCCGGAAACCGAGATCCCCGCCAGTTCCGCCACTTGAGTTCCTCGGGTCGTCGATTCCTTTCGAACTTTTTTCTTCATAGACTGGATTCTGCCGGGATTCGATTCCTGTGCTCACTCATGGGGGACAGCCATGCAACTCGACCGCAGAACGTTTCTAGCCGCGACCGCACTCAGCGCGACGCGCATTTCCGGGGCGAACGACCGCATTCGATGCGCGACCATCGGCACAGGAGGTCGCGGGACTTACTTGACCAAGCAATTCGTTGCCCAGGGCGCGGATGTTGTGGCTGTCTGTGATGTCTACGAACCGCATCTCCAGGAAGGACTGAAAGAGGCCTCGCCGGGTGCCAAATCCTACGAAGACCACCGCCGACTGCTGGAAGACAAGTCAATCGACGCGGTCATCATCGCGACTCCGGACCACCACCATGCCCATATGTTCATCGACGCGATTGAAGCGGGCAAAGACGTGTACGTGGAGAAACCGCTCGCGCACAGCATCGACGAAGGGTTCCGCATGTTGGAAGCACTTCGCCCAACCAAACGGGTTGCGCAGATCGGGACGCAGCGTCGCAGCTATTCGCTCTACCAGGAGGCCAAGCGCATCATCGATTCCGGCGCAACAGGGCCAGTCCGGTTGGTGAACGCCTGGTGGGCCAACTACTGGCCCGCTCAGAACAGTTCACCTCTTGAGGGTAAGCTGAACTGGGATCTATTCCTGGGTTCCGCGCCCAAGCAGCCCATGGACGCGTCCCGCTATTTCAACTGGCTGCATTACTACGATTACTCCGGCGGTATCCTGATCGGCCAGGCTGCTCACATCGTGGACGGCATCCAATGGATGATGAACTCCGCTTACCCGCTGGCGGTCACTTGCTCGAGCGGCGGCCCGAATATCCCGGGAGCAGAAATCCCCGAGACCGCCAGCATGACCATCGAGTTCCCCGGACCCTACATCCTGGTATTCACGCTCGGCTACCAGGCCATGCGCTACCGCATGTTCAACGATCAAATGCAGCAATTCCACGGCACCCAAGCCCGCTTCGATCTTGGGCGGGAGTCTTACGCGCTGTATCCACAGACCCTGGACGTGGACCTGAAAGTCAGCCAGCAGCGCCGCGAGCCCGGCTCATTCGAGCCCGCCAGCCACGCGCATATCGCCAACTTCCTGAAAAGCGTCCTCGACCGCTCCGGGTCGATCGCGACGATCGAGATGGGCCAGCACACGAACACCGTGTGCCAGATGGCGATTCAGTCGCTGCGGACCGGCCGTAGAGTCCGCTGGAATGCGGAGCTGAAGCGGGTCGAATCCTAGAGAAATGACAAACGGCCCGGGACGGAACTCCCTGGGCCGTTTGGTAGTCTCGCGAGACCGGCGGTTGCCTACTTGGCGGTCCCCGCGGAATCGGGCACCGCGGATTGCCGGGCGATCATGCCGGTTTTCGCCTCGGCGATTACGATGTGATTTGCCTCCAGGGTCTGGCCGGTCGTTTGGTCGAGCGCTATCCGGGCGTTGTTGTAGGTAACCAGAGCCGCAATCTGCGAGGAGATGGCGACCGCGAGATCTCGCTGCTGCTGGATGACGGCGTAGGGAGTGGATGAGCCGATCTCGAATTTCTTGCGTTCGGACGCGAGCAGTTGCTGCGCTAGCTCCCGGTTCAGACCGGCCGCATCGTAGCGCGCGCGGGCCTGTTCCAGGGCTACAACGGCGTTCATCACATCGACGTGAGCCTGGTTCATGTCCTTCTGCAGCCCCAGTTCTGTCTGCCGGAGTTGCAGTTGATCGATACCATAGTCGGCCTGTGCCTGATTGTTCCCGATGGGAGTCTGGAAGAATGCGCCGATATTCTGTGAGGGGAAGTTGCGCCGGAACACCTGCCCGAGGGCGGTCCCGACGCTACCCACGAAATAAGGGTCGGGAGCCGCTCCTCCCCTTACCGCGCGCGGCGTTCCCGCGAGTCCCGCGGTACTGGCTCCGCCGAAAGGAACCAATGTCGGCAGAAGCCCGTTCTTCGTGCCTTTGGCAGAGATCTGCGAGGTTTGGAGATTCGCTCTTTCAGCCGCCAGGTCGGGACGATTCGCGAGAGCGCGGGCCACTAGTTCCTTCACCACGGGGAGTTCGTCCTTCTCTGGAATCACGATCCGGTCGAGTGCGACAACTCGGACTGCCGCGAGCAGCGGATCGCCAATACCCTTGCGGCTGAGCAGGCTCTTAAGCCGGACTTCGTCCTGCGCCCGGGTTGTTTCGGAAACCACCAGGTCCTGTCGTGTCGTCGCCAACTGAGATTCAGCTTTGACTCGCTCTGTCTCGGCCAGCGATCCGATCTCGATCTGCTTCGAAGTGTCCGACAGGAAGGTCTGGGCCACGTCGAACGCGCTGGTTTTGGCTTTTAAGTCCTCATCGGCGCCCACCAGCGCATAGTAGGCGTTCAACACGTTGTTGACGACTGTGATCACTTGGCTGCGAAATGTAATGTCCGAGGTTGCCAGATTGATCTTTGAGATGGTGATGGTGCGCCCGCCCACTTCGGTTCCAAAACCCTGTAGCAAGTTGTGCTGAAAGGTGAAACTCAGGCTGGTCGCCCAGGATGGGTTCAGCACGTCGGTGGGCGAATTCTCGTTCAAGTAGTGGTTACTGTAGCTGAGCGACACGCTGCCGCCGCTGAGTAGCCCTTGCTGGATTGCACCTGTGTAGGTACGTTGGTTCTGGACCAGGGCCGAGGTCAGACTCTGCACGCTGTTCGATTGCGGCGTCGTCTGATGCGAGAAAGTGGTCGTTTCCTGGATGGTTGCATCCAGGGTCTGGGTCACGGGGCCGATTTGGGAGATGGACGCGTTGCCGCCACCGCGGGTCACGCCTCCTCCGCCACCGCCTCGCGCACCGACCGCCGCCTGGCTACCCAGCACACCCTGCCCGCTGGCTACCGATGAAGTCTGAGTGGCAGCGCTCGGGACGCCCGGCAGAGCGCCGCCGGCCTGCGCGCGCGTTACCCGCCAAGCCGCCGAAATGGGGGCGTACCGCGCTATCTCCAGATCGATGTTGTTCTCCAGCGCTAGTGCGATGGCATCCTGAGCGGTGAGGTATAATTTGCCGCCGCGGATCAACGCATGGAGTCGGTCACTATCCGCCAGTCGCACGGCCGGCAGATCGACCTCCTCGTACGGCCGGAACATGATCGACGCCGCGGGGCGTACCGGGCCGATCGCGGCATCTTGAGCGGCTAAGGGGGTGCTAGGGAAGATCACGCACAAGGTGACCGCTACCCCGGCCCGCCAGCGATTCGACCATTGGGGGGCGCGGCTTGTCACTGCTTCACCTCCTGGGCGGTCTTGACGCCTGCTATGTTCGCGTGGCCCTTGAGCGCATCCTCCACCGAGATGCCGTTTACTTCCAGCGTCCTTCCCAGCGACTGATCCAGTGAGATGCGCGCGTGCGTGAAGTTCGCCATAGCTTGGACTTCGGAGCTTTGGGCGTTGGCCACGTCGCGTTGATCCTGGACCACCTGGAACGCCGTAGCGGCTCCCAGTTCGAATTTCTTCTGATCCGCCTCCAGCGATTGCTCTGCGAGCACACGCGCTTTCACTGCCGCTTCGTGGCGCGCCCGCGCCTGCTGAATGCCGATCACCGCGTTTTGAACATCGACCCGTATCTGATTGATGGTCTTCTGTAATGTCAGTTCGTTCTGGCGGATCTCAATCAGGCTGGTTGCATAGTCTGATTGCGCCGCCCGGTTGCGCAGCGGGATATTCAGAGAGAATCCAGCGGAGTAGTTCGGGTAGTTGCGCCGGAAGATCTGGCCGAGCAGGTTGCCGTAACCTCCGGCCAGGGACCCCGCGCCTCCCGCGGCCAAGGCCGCAGCCGTGGCGTCGCCGGTCAGTCCGTTGTTGGTCAGTTCGGCAAACGCCTGCAGGGTCGGCCGCAGCGAATTCTTGATACCGACCAGATTCATATGGTTACTTTGGAGGTTCAGGTTGCTTTGCTCGATCTCGGGTCGTTTCGCCATGGCCTCGCTGACCAGTTGATCGATTGCGCCAACTTCGTCTTTCTCGGGAACGGCGATGGTGTCCAGAGGAATGATGTGGGCGTCTGCGAGTTCGGAAGTGGCGATGCCGGCCCGGCTCAGCGCGTTCTTGAGAATCGTCTCCTGCTGCAGCAGATTCGTCCTGGCGATGACCAGATCTTGTTTGCTCGCGTAAAGCTGTGACAACGCACGGGTAATCTCGATCTCTGCGACCGTACCGATTTCCACCTGCCGCTTGTTGTCGTCGAGGAGTCGCTGCGCGGTATCAACGGCCCGTTCACGGGCTTTCACGTCCTGATGGAAGCTGACCAGATCCCAATACAGGTTCAGAACCGCCGAAACTGTAGTGATCAATTGCTGCTTGAACTGCAGGTCCGTTACCTTCAGGTTGTTTCTCTGAACGCGGATGTTTCGGCCGTTCACCGCCGAGCCGAAGCCCTGCAGCAGGTTCTGCGTGATCTGCAGATCAAGTGCGCCAGAAGTGTAGGGATTCAAAGTATTGTACAGGCTGTTCAGCTTCGTGCGCTGGCTCGAGTAACTCAATGCCGCGCTCAGCCCGTAGCTCCAATTCTGCGCGTACTGCACCTGAAAGCCCTGCGAGTCGGAGACCAGTGCATTGGTACCGGTCAGGATCGTATTGCTCTGTGCGTAACTGGAATGTGCGAAGTTCGCAAAGGCCGTAATGGATGGGTCGAGAGAAGCGATGCTTGGGCCCAACTGAGTGAGGATGCCGCCACCGGAACTAACCCCCGTAGAGCCTGCGGCAGTGCCCCCGCTGTTCAGGCTCACGCCTTGCAAACTCACGCTTTGCGGTCCCTGTGCCACGCCCACGCCGACACCGCGTAACACGCCGCCGGCTTGTGCGCGCTTCAGCACTTCTCTCGCCAGCAGCGGGCCATAGCGCTGAACTTCCACGTCGATGTTGTTCTCAATCGCCAGGGCGACCACGTCCGGAGCGGAAAGATAGATGTTCCCGGCTCGAATCAATGCGCCAAAGCGTGAACTGTTCGCGAGGTTAATGGGCGCAACCGATCTCGCCCGGTAAGAGCGAGTCAGCCAGCCGGCCCCGCCCTTCGCCGGCTCAATTCTGATTTCCGATTGTGCGGAGGCGCTGCCAGCGATCAACACGGAAACACACAAGAGGGAAGCGGGCAGTTGAAGTTTTGTCATCGAAGTATATAGAACCAACCCATCTACGATTGTATTGGGAGCCGCTGTTGGGCCTGCGCCCACTCGCCCCCGAAAATCCCACCATCGTTCAAAGGCGCCGCGAAATCACCACAATCTCAATTACTTCCGCCCTCGGCGCACACCAACCCGCGCGGGATGACCAGCGCGATATCGCGGCTACCCCATCCATTTTGTCACGTGCAACCGCATCTTCCCGGCCGGTGTTCGGGATAGACCTCACTCGTCGCCGCGCCACACTATCTGTGTACGCGCCAAACTGGAGATAAGATCCGAGAATTCGCATGGATTGACATATCCTGCCAGGTTCCGCTCGCGGAGACCGTGGTGCCAGTCCGGCAGTCACGCGCCTGATGGCGCTGTTCAGAACTGCTACCTGAACCAGTCAACTCCTGCCGTCAGGCAACCCCGCATTGCCGGCACCCAACGCCGTCCGCAGCGCATTCAACAGGAGCGCCCGGGCAGACTCAAGGTAGAAGTGCCCGCCCGGAAACTCAAACCGCTGGAAAGCTCCGCTGGTTTGCTCCCACCAGGCGTCCAGATGCTCCGCTGTGACGTTTGGGTCCGCATCGCCGCCGTAGGCTGAAATCGGCACGCTGAGCGGCGGTTCCTCACAGTAGGCGTAGTTTCGATACAGCCGGGCGTCGCTCAGCAGCGCTGGAAGCGCCAGTTTCATCAGTTCCGGATTGTTGAGGATGCTGGGCGGGAAGCCTTCCAGCCGGCGTAGTTCCTCTATAAAATCGCGCATGGCCGGCTCGGGGCCGGGTCTGTAGCCAAGACGGAACTGCGGGGCGCGAGCTCCTGACACGTGCAGGCTCCGCGGCAGTGGTAACCCCGCGCGGCGGAGTGCGCGGGTAAGTTCAAAGGCGATCCCGGCTCCCATGCTGTGCCCGAAGAATGCGAAGGGCGTGGAAACGTAAGGCCGAATCGCCTCAAGCAACTGGGCGACCAGGGCATCCATGCGCTCTATCGGCAATTCGCTGGCGCGGGATTCGCGCCCGGGTAGCCGCACCGGCACGACGTGTGCGGTAGCGGCAAGCGATTCACGCCAGGCTCGATAGGCCAGTGTGCCGCCGCCGGCCCAGGGGAAGCAGAATAGCCGCAGCATCGGCCGCTCGATCACATCAGCTTCCGCGCCCACATCAGCGCCGGAGAACCAGTTGCTCGATTCCGTGCGCGCTCCCGATACCCGCTGCTTCACCCGCAGCGCCAGCAGACGCCGCTTGTCCTCGCTGAGTGCTGGTTTTACCGGCTGTGGCGTGTGGCTGCGCTTCGGCTTCCGCAGGAGCTCCAGCAGGTACCGCTCAAACGGCTCTGCCGTCAGGTTCTCTGCATACTGCAGCGCCGCCTTGCGCGAGGCCTGGGATAATTCCTCCCAGCGGCGGCGGCTATGCAACAGATCGTTCAGTATCTCCACCCACGGCCCTGCATCCTGTGGCGGTACATCGGCGATGGGCACCATGTTGGAATCCAGCGACGGCTTGTATCGTACGATCGGCCGCACCCGAACCAGGTAGGGGACGCCGAGTTTGGCCTCGTGCAGTCCGCCCACGTCGCTGGCCAGCACGGGGATTCCCCGGCTCATCGATTCCAGCACCACGCGCGAGCGTGCTTCGGCCCAAACCGAAGGTACCAGCATGATGCTGGTTTGCCGCAACAGGTCGTCCATGTTGTCGTAAGGGCCGATCAGGTGGACGTTGGGCCTCAAGCGGAGCTCTACCAATTCCGCCGCCTGGGTGCCCCACAGCGGCACGGCGGCGAACTGGACGTCAGGCATCAAGTCGGCGATCTTCAGGAAAATGGAGATCCCTTTCACAGCGCAGGGGTTGACCATGGACACGTACGGATTGTCCCAGCGGCCAAGCTCGGGAAATTCGCTGCCGGGATCCAGGAGTGAGATCGGAACGTGGACCGCATCCAGGCCGCTCCATTCGCGGACGTAGTTCGCGACGTAGTGGCTGACTCCGACCACGCCGTCAGCTCGCTTGAGTGCTTCCGTCTTGGTTGCGCTCACCATCGAGCTATCCGGGCCAAACGGGACTGCGATAGTAGCCCGCACCAGGTAGACCACTCGCGCTCGGGGGGCTTTTACCGCCAGCCCGAACAGAAGCTGTCCCGGGTCATCGGTCGAGGTGACGATGATGTCGGGATCGAATTCATCGATCTGGGCCTGGAAGAACGGACGGAGATGCGGACTTTGCGAGAGCGTGAGCACGTCGACACCGTGCAATTGGAATCGGGCCATCGTGCCGTCCGACGTGTCGGGTTCGATACCGCGCTTGCGCAGTTCCTCCACCAGACGGCGGTGGCCTTCGGGCCCAAAACCCTCGACGCGCGTCGCCACGCGCACATCATGACCTCGCTCGGCCAGGCCCTCCATCAACAGCCGGTTCGACTTATCGCCGCCGCCCGTCGAGGGAAAATAGGTCGAGTTGTGGGCCAGCAGAATGCGCACTAAGTGGAGCCTTCCTCCGCCTGGTCCGGAATCCGGCCCTGGGACTGGGCGCGGACTTTCGCCAGCAAGCTGGCGCGCTGTCGAGGATCGAGTTTGGCCAATCGGGAGGCCAGGTCTTCCGGATGCGGGGCGGAAGGGTGGAGTTGTAGCAGGTAGCGCTCGAAATCCGACGGGTCGATCCGGCTCGTGAAGGCCAGTGCGGCTTGCCGGGAGTGCTCCGCTTCGCTCCAATAGGCCGTCTCGTCGTTAAGCATCGTTTGCAGTCCCGCCACCCAGGGAGCCAGATCCTGGTCTGGCACCATCGCACGGGGCATCCCCCGGTCGTTGAATACGGGTTCGTATCTGCTGACGGGCAATACGGGCACAACGAAACCTGTCCCGCGCTTGGCCTCTTCCAAGCCCCCCGAGTTGCTGGCGACGACGGGCACTCCGCGCAGCATGGCTTCCATGGCGATCAGCCCGAAGCCTTCGTACCAAACCGATGGCATCAACAGGCAGCGGGCCTCACGCAGAACCTCTTCGATGTCCGGAACGGTTTCCAACAGGCGGACGTTCGGCACGGCAGCAAGCTCAGCGCGATCCTCGGAAGTCGTCCCCCAGCCTTTCAGCGCGGCAAATTCGACATCGGGGAAAACCCGTGCCAGCGCCAGGAAGATCGAAATGCCCTTGACCGCGCAAGGGTTCACCATCAGCACCGTTCCCGATCCGAAGCGGCCGAATTGCCGGTACGGTTGCCGCCCGTAAATCGGCGGGTGGATCACTGTCGCCGTACGGCCCAGATGCTCCTGGATGTAGCCGGCCATATGCTGGCCGATACTGATCACGCCCGCCGCGCGCCGGATCACCGTCACTGCCGTGGCGTCCTTGTTCCAGCTCTCCGGGCCGAAAGGGAAGAACTGGGGCGTGTGGGCTAGGTAAATCAACCGCTGGGGCGCCGCATGGGCCGCTTCTCTGAGCAATACGTGGGCAACGTCTTCACTGGAGACGAGCACCCAGTCCGGGGCAAAGGCCTGAATCTCCCAACCTACCAGCGCGTGCTCGCGCTGCAATTGCGGCACGCTGCGGATGGTAAGGCCGCTGACGGTGCGCTCGCGCCGAGTCACATCCCCTGCAGGCGTGGGCGCAATTACGCGGCACACATGCCCCTGCGCCGCGAGTTGCTGCAGCCAAGCCAGATTGCTACGTGTCGAGCCTCCCTGCGGGGGATCGTACGAGGCGTTCGCGGTAAGCAGAATCTTCATTCCTGCGAACCGCCCTCGGGTTGCGCTTCCTGTTCTTCAGCGGCAAGCAGCGCGCGCACTTCCTCATCCGATAGGCCTTCGATCTCTGCCAGCAGCGCCTGATACTCTTCGGGCGCGACGTCGCCCATTTGACGTCCCTCGATGGTCTGCGCAAGTTCGCGCAGCGTCAAGGTGCCGGAGTAGACGTCGTCCACCGAAAGCTCGACGCCAAACTCCTCCTTCACTCGCATCAACAGCAACACGGCCAGCAGCGAGTGCCCGCCCAGGTCAAAGAAGTTGTCGTGGACCGAAATCGAAGACCGGTGCAGGATCTCGGCCCAGATGGCGGTGAGACGGCGTTCGATGTCCGACGCGGGTGCGCCGTTGCCCGCGACTGTCTGCAAGGCTGCGAGGGTTTCGCGCCGCATCGCCTCGAGGATTTGCTCCGGCGACCGCAGTTCCAGCGCGATTCGGTCGAACTCGACGAGGCCGCGCGGCGCCGGATTCGTTTTCGCGGGCTTCGGCTCACCGAGTTCGCTCTTGCGGGCCGGCTTCCAACGCAGTCCCTGAATGGCGGTAGCCAGGAAGGTATACTCGTAGCCCTCGGGCGTTTCCCTGCGCAGGGCCTCCGGCATCGATTCCAGGAAGTCGTGCGCCGGTAGGTTCTTCCGGCTTGGCGCGAAAGGCACGGTGACGCGGTGGATGCCATTCTCTTCGGCATGTTCGCCCAGGAAAGCCAGCAGCCTATGCTCCACGCCCCGGCCCAGGACGCGGCAGCTCAGCAGGAAGGTGTCCACCCGGTATTCATCGTCCAGCTTCTCCAGGATCAGCAGGCCGGTCAGCCCGTAATCGCCGAAGCGGTCGCTCACTTCCGCAGTGAAAATCTCGTACCGCCCCGTCTGCAGCAAGGCGTGCAGTTCCGCCTCACCGCGCCGCAGGGTGGTGCAATTGAACTGATTCGTGCGCTGGGTTAGCTGCGCGGCGCGGCTGAACCGCTCTTGCGCCAGCGGCGACACGTCCACGCGCAGGGCGAGCGAAGCGACGAATTCTTCGAGGTTACACGCGAGGTGCAGTTTGCGTCCGAACTCGAGGGTCGAGGCGTAAGACGAACTCCGGCGGCGATCTTCGTCGGTGACCACTGGGTGATCGAATGCCCATAAGTGGTCCAGCCAGACATGCACGCTTGCGGCTTCCTGCGGCAATGTCAGCGGCAAAACCTCCGGTAGCGAGCCGGCGACCTCGGCGGTTTCCCGCGCGTTGTCGTCGAGGAAAATGAAGCTGTCCGTACCGAAATTCAGTTCCTCGGCCAGGGATACGAGGTTCGCCGCCTTGGATTCCCAATTCAGCCGGCAGGCGGCGAAATGCCGGGGCTGCAGGGGAAACTCGGGATGGGCGGAGAAGGTTTCCCAGACATCCGCTGCGTTATTCTTGCTGTTCAGGCACAGCAACATGCCTGCCTGGCGCTGCGTCAATAGAAACTCGTGCAGGGCGCGCCGCGACGCGTCGAGTTTGACGCCTTCGGGGCCATCCTCACCGCAAACGCCCAACCAGAGTGTGTTGTCGCAGTCCACGGCTACCGCCTTGTACGGCGGGTTGTGCAGTGCATGGGCGCTTCGCACGATGGCGGTACCGAGCGCGGCGAAGTAGAGTTCTGTGAAGGGGATTCTGCCAAGTTCGTCGCCGGAAGCGTCGTACCAATTCTCCACCGGGTACAACCGCCGGATGTCGCCATCGCCGAACAACAGAACGCCCGGAATCTCGCGCACCTGGGCCGTGAACCGCTCCTTCGCGGCGGTATTGGGCGTTGCGCCCGGCGAATCGGGGCAAACGCCGACCAGCAGTGGCGCTCTGGCGTGCTCCGGCGCCGCTCGGACAGCGCGTGCCAGAGCTTCGGCATCCTCAGGAGAAAACTCCCCGAGATCCTCAAACCGGACCAGCAGCACGTTCACGCCGTGGTGGTTTCCCGCGAATACACTCGTCGAATCCAGCAGCGTCTGCATCAATTGGTTGAACGGCGCGAAGCGCACCTCAAACCGGGTCTGCAATCGCCGGCCCCAGAAGAGCAGGGACGCCTGCAGCGGCTCGGCCGTAAATGAGGCGGCGATCGAGAACACGAACGAGTCCGCTGCTGGAAGGTCGGTACTGCCCACGTTCCTATTGTAGAAACATGGTGGCACGGCTCGTCTTGACTGGCCCGAAAGGGCTATTCTTTTGAAACTGGTACGGAAGAGTCAAGAATCGGTAGGGGCGCGGCCTTGAAGGTATTTTAGCTTCTATGCAAGCCTGCCGTTGGTGGCTGGCGTCGTCAGTGCCTGAATCACCTTCACTGCGTTGCTCTCCTCCCTTACCCGCACCAGCAGCAGTCCGGTCTGCAGAGTCGGGCCCGGGTGCAGAATCAATGCTCCCATGCCCGCCACCACCGCATCCGTCCCTCTGGCGGTTAGGGCCAGGGAGACCTCCTGGCCCTCGCATTGGAGGGCCGCCAGTCGCAGCGCCTGCTCCCAGGCCAGGCTGCGGGCAGCCTTGATGTCGAAGCTCACAATGGCGCCCTCAGCATGGCCGCCGAGTTTCTCCACCATCCCGATCCAGGGGGAGACTTCCGCCAGTTCCTGCTCTACGGGATTGACCAGAGCCGCCAGCACGGCATTGATCTCGTCGAAATCGTTCTTGAGGCCCTCGATCGCGGTTCCCGGGCATGTCTCCGCGGCGGCAATGGCGAGATCGAAGTTGATATGTGCGTTCATTCCGCACAACAGGTGCTGCAGTATCAACGGTCGCCAGCGCGTACCTGCATCGAACGCCACTCGCCAGCAGGCGGAGAGTCCACGCCCGTCGCGCCACGCGTCCCAAGCCTCCAGATAGCGGTTGGCGAAGGCCACATCCAGGCGTTCCATGCGGGCGCCGTCTTCGAAGCGGCCCGCGCCGATGCCAGCTTTCACGCTCTCCGTGACGCGACGGTAGAGGGCCGGGAAGTAACCCAGCCGGCTGTTTTCGTCCTTGCAGATCCGGAGTATTGCGGCAAGCGCCAGCAGTACTTCGTCAATTGTCTTTGCCCGCGGCATCTCGCGCTATTGTAGCTTGGGTCCGGCGCCTATCGGCCGCATGGCGGTATGCTGCAACCGTGCACAGTCCATCGCCGCAGCGCCAACCCATCCGGCTGTTTGTCACCGGCGGAACTTTCGACAAGGAATACAACGAGCTGAATGGCCAGCTCTTTTTTCAGGACACGCACTTGCTCGAGATGCTGCGCCTGGGGCGCTGTCTGTTGGACGTCGAGGTGCGGACGTTGATGATGATCGACAGCCTGGAGATGACTGGCGAAGATCGCCGGATCGTTGCCGGCCACTGCGCGTCGTCGGCGGAGACCAGGATCGTCATCACGCATGGCACGGACACGATGAGCGATACGGCCGCGGTGCTTGGCCAGGAGTTCCTGGAGGGCAGACTCGCCGGCAAGACGGTTGTGCTCACCGGAGCCATGATCCCGTATAAGTTCGGCAGTTCCGACGGGTTGTTCAATCTGGGCAGCGCTCTGGCGTTTGCTCAGACGCTGCCGCCAGGCGTTTACATCGCGATGAACGGCCTCTGGTTCCCCTGGGACGGAGTCCGCAAGAACCGCGAACGGGGCATCTTCGAAGCCGTCTGATCCCACTGTGCGCGGGCTATCTCAGAGCGTAGAGGTAGCCGTCCGTACTGCCGAAATACACTTTTCCATTGACCACCAGCGGCGACGAGGCGACCGAGCCCAGGTTGAATATGCGGTCCACGCCCGCCACTCCGCCGTAGTCCGAGGGGCGAAACATCATCGCGTCGTTTCTCGAACGGTCGGGTTTGAGCACCATTTCCCGGTTGGCTCTTGACGCTTCGGTCTGGAACTCCCACAATTGCTTGCCCGTTTTCAGATCCAGCGCCTCCAATCCGCCATTCATCTTCCCGATGTAGACCACGTCGCTCGCCACAGCCGGTGAAGAGAACAAGAAGAAGTTGTCTTGAACCTGGTAGGCGGGCTTGCCTGTCGCCGCGTCGAGCGCGTGGAAGAGGTTTGAATCGGAGGTTCCGAAGAGAATCAGGCCTCCGGCGACGGCGGGAGAGCCCACCACCCAACTCCCTTGTGTTGGGAAGCTCCATTTCTCTTTGCCGCTGCCCGCATCGACGGCGTACATATGAGAGTCACGGCAGCCAACATAAACCACTCCGCCGGAAATGGCCGGCGAGCCCTGGAAGCCCACCTGATTATGGTTTGCCCCATCTTCGCCCGTCTTGAAGCGCCATTTCTCCAGACCCGTGGCTGCCTCAAGCGCGTACAGGTAGCTGTCCCAACTCCCGACGTAGATCGTGCCAGCCTCGTAAGCTGGTGAAGAGTGCACCACGTCGCCCGTCTTGAACTTCCAGCGCAGCGCACCGGTCCACTGGTCCAACGCATAAACATGGCCGTCGCCGCTGCCGGCGAAGACCGCGCCCTGGCCGATCACCGGGCTCGACAGGAAGATGTCCCACGGATCCCAGAACGTCTGGTTCGACGGCTGGTTCCCATGCAAACCCTTCGCCTCGAATCGCCGTTCGCCGCCGGTCTTGAACTTCCAGCGGAGCGTTCCTTTCGCTGCGTCGAGGGCATAGATGTAGCCGTCGCAGCTGGTAATGACCAGGAGCCCCGAATCGACCGCGGGTGTGGATGCAACCGCACCGTGCGTCGGGAACTTCCAGTTCTGCTCGCCAGTCTCAACGTTGACTGAATAGACGTTCTGGTCGTCGCTGCCGAAATAGACAGCGCCCTTGTCGAACACGGGCGAAGACAGGATGCGGCCTCCCGTGGCGAATTTCCACGCGACGCCTCCCAATACGCGCGGTCCATTCCCCGCATAGACACCCGTGTGCGCCGGATCGCCGCGGAACGTAGCTTGCGCGGCGCACGGTGCGGCGAGCCATGGGGTGCAAACGGCCGCCAGTCCCGCGATCACGGCGGTCCTAGAACAGAAACTCATATTGGTCCTTCAGCGTAATCCTGTCAGTGAATGAAACGTCGATCGGTACGGCGATGTTCCGGCCGTCGAGCGAATTACAGGATTATCAACTGGAGACGGGCAAGCCCCGTAGCGTACCTCTGCGAACAGATTGTCGCCGCCCGAGTCCTTTCGTGGCTTGCGAAAACTGCGCAATGCAGATATTGGCGCCTAGTCTTCGACCGGAGGGGCGATGCCCTCCTGGCTGCGGCTGCCGGGCCACCCCATACGGTTAAGCCCGTCGAACGCGGCGGATTTGTAGCATTCCGCCAAAGTCGGGTAATTGAACACGGTATCCACGAAGTAATCGATCTTGCCACCGAAGGCCAACACTGCCTGGCCGATGTGGATTAGCTCGCACGCGCCTTCGCCAATGATATGCACGCCCAGCAACTGGCGTGTCTCGCCGTGGAATAAAAGCTTGAGCAACCCCGTGGTGTCGCCGATGATCTGCCCGCGGGCGATCTCCCGGTAGCGCGCCTTCCCGACTTCGTACTGAACACCATCCCGCGTCAATTCTTCTTCATTGCGCCCCACCATTGAGATCTCCGGGATGGTGTAGACGCCATACGGGAACAACTCCGGGAAGCTGCTCGCGTTCAACTGGAACATGTGGCAGACGGCGAGCCGCCCCTGCTCCATCGAGGTCGAGGAGAGGCTCGGGAAACCGATGACGTCCCCGGCGGCGTAAATGTTCGGCACGGCCGTCTGGAAGTTCGAATTGACATTCAACCGGCCGCGGTCGTCGGCCGGCAGTCCGGCGCCGGTAAGATTCAACCGTGCAGTGTTACCGGTTCTTCCAATTGAGTACAGGGCTTTATCGGTAACGATGTGCTTGCCGCTCTCCAGGACGAGCCGGACCCGCGCGCCGTTTTCGTCCTCGCATTTCTCGATTGTCGAAACCGCTTCGCCCAGGCGCAGTGTGACGCGGTTCTCGCGCAGATGATAGGCCAATGTATCGGCGATTTCCTGATCCACGAAGGGCAGCAGCCGGGAACGCTTGTCCACCAGGGTGACCCGGACGCCTAGCGCCGCGAACATACTCGCGTATTCGCAGCCGATGACTCCGGCCCCAACCACGCACAGGGTGCGTGGAAGCGTGTCCAGGTGCAGGATGTCGTCGCTCGTCAGAATAGTCGAATTGTCGAACGGGATGTGCGGGTCGCGCGTGGCTTCCGTGCCTGTTGAGATGAGAGCGTTTTGCGTTGTAACGGAGCGGGTGCCGGAGCCATCCACGTAATCCAGCCGCACGGTGTGGTCATCTATGAACGATGCCGCAGCGCCGATCACCTCGACGTTGTTACGCAGAAGCTGGTAGCGCGTGACGTCGATTTCGTGCCGCACCACCGTGCTCACGCGGTCCAGTAGATCGACGGCCGAGATCTTCTTTCGCACGGTCCACGCCAGTCCATGGAATTCGCGGTCGCGGTACCCGGAGAGTTCCAGAACGGCTTCTCGAAACGTCTTGGAGGGAATGGTGCCGGTGTTGACGGACACGCCGCCGAGGACGGTCTTTTTCTCGGCGAGGGCGACTCTTTTGCCGGCTTTGGCGCCCTGAATAGCGCCTCGCATACCAGCGGGTCCTGAACCGATAACGATAAGGTCGTATTCGTAGGGATGTGTGGGTGGCGTCATGAGCGGCAGAGCCGGCACGGGCGTCAAGCTCTATCCGATCTTAGCAGCCTCGCCGATTTCAACTGTTACGCCCATCCGCCGGGGTAACCGACCAGCGGCGCCCGCCAAAACGAAACGGCTCAAACTACCACTATTCTTCGACTTCGACCCGAACAGGCTGCTCAATCAGCTTGGGTTCCTTGCCCTTGGTCAAGATCATGAGGCGATAGCGCTCTCCGACCTTGGCCTTCGCCGGAATCGAGACCTTCAGGGACGTATCGGTCTGGTCGGTCACCGGGACCGCGATGTCGTTCTGGCCGTCGGTGAAATACACCTTGTCCACAACGGTCTTCCCGATATTCTCGCCCGTCACGGTAATCACCGCGCCGATTTTGCCACTCGTCGGATCAACCGCCGTGAAGCGGGGAAGAACTTCCTGGGCCAACAGCATCGGAGGCGCGGCGACCATCAACAAAAACATCGGCGCCAGCCACTTAAGAGACAACCGCATCTCAAAATCCTCCTGAATTGATCCTAGACTTCAGCCAATCAACAATGCAAGTTATTTCGTCAGGATTCCATCAGGGCGCGAACAGGTTTCCAATGGATGCTCCCGGCGACAGGCACATTCTACATCCTGGCCCACCCGCTGGGGAATTCCAGAACATCGACCGCTCTGAACCCGGGACTAAAAGGCCTGCGGGAGATGGAGTCCTTTGTGGATCGCATAGAGCGCCAACTCGAGGCGATCCGAAACGCCGAGTTTGTCGAAGATGTTGTGCAGGTGATTCTTTACTGTCTGCTCCGAAATGAACATCTTCTCGGCCATCTCTTTATTCTTGTAGCCTTGAGCAACCAGCGCGACGATTTCCCGCTCGCGAGTGCTGAGGGGTGCGCGCTCCCTGCCTTTGATCCCGCTCGCGGCGGCGGCCTCGGCAGTAGCGAACTGGCGCATAACGGCGGCTGTAGTATGGGCGTCGAGCCAGATTTCGCCCGCATTCACCTTGCGTATGCTCTTGACGATGAGGTCTGCGGAGGTTTGTTTGAGAACGATTCCGGCGCAACCTAATTTCATCGCCTGAACGAACTCATTCTTGTCTTCCGACGCGGTTAGAATAATGACCTTCGCCGGGTTCTTGGTGCTGTTCAACGCCTGCAAGGCGGCCAGTCCGTCGGTATTGGGCATGCGCAAGTCGAGCAGGATCACATCAGGCATCCAGTCCTGCATGTGATCCAGCAGTTGCTGTCCATCGGCGGCTTCCCCTACCACGTCGATGTCCGCTTCAACCGAGAGCAGTCTCCTGAGCCCGTCTCGCACGATGGGGTGGTCATCGGCGATCACTACCCTTATTCTGGCGATCTCTTCAGTAGAGTCCATCACGCCAAATCGCTCCCGCTTGTGGTTCACTGCCCATCGACGTCGCCGCGCTTCCGTGGACGGTCGTGCCACGTTCCGGCCGGCGACGCAGGCAAGAACTCCTGAATGGATTGTAAGAAAGATCCAGTACTAGTTCAAGCGAAGTAATAGTAGTACCATCGACCATTTTGTACGTGGTGTTCCAAAATGACCAATCAGAGGCTGAAAACCCCCATCGGGTACCCGGCAGAGATCGAGAGGCGTTGGATTACCCCGGATCCACTGCGGTTCAGGCCGCCAGTACAATGCCTTGGGACTTCTCGCAGACTGCTTCTGCCGCCCACGCAGCGGGGTAGTCTGGCCACGGTCATTCTCCTCAGGGGATAGCCACAATGGGCTATTTCCCGCACTCTACATGGCAAGGAGAATAGTAAAATGCCGGGGATGCGGTTTGGTGCGGGAGAAACGCAGTGTTGAAGAATTCCTCGCCTCGCCCGTCACCTTGGCCGCATTTCGGACGCCAATCCATGTAGCCAATCCGGTCCGTCTCCGCAAGGTCTGTGGAAACCGGTAGCAGATATGATGGGTCTGCCCATTGCCAACTCCGATCCAACAACGATGCCCGTCTAACGACGGGTGTAGCACCGCACGAAGGAACTCATGAGTATCGAAACGACCACGAACCGGGAATCCAATGTCTTTGCTCCGGCGGCGCCGCCACCAGAAACCGCCAGGAAGGGCAAGAGTCGGACGTGGGCGTGGTTGCTGATCCTGTGCCTGCTGGCGGCGGGAGCCTACTACCTTTCTCGCGGCGGGAACGCGCAAAGCGCCAAGGGTGCGGGCAAGCAGGATACCAAGCAAGGCAACCGGAGCGTACCCGTCGTGACGGTGGCCGCGCGCAAGGGCAACATGGAGATCTTCCTGACGGGACTCGGCACCGTGGCGGCCCTGAATACGGTGACGATTCGCACCCGTGTGGATGGACAACTCGACAAGGTCGCTTTCACCGAGGGCCAGTTCGTTAATCGAGGGGACTTGCTGGTTCAGATCGACCCTCGCCCCTACCAGGTCCAACTCGAACAGGCCGAAGGGCAAATGGCCCGGGACATGGCGCAGTTGAAGAACGCGCAACTCGATCTGGAACGTTACCGGGTTCTGCTCGCCCAGGACTCGATTCCTAAACAGCAGTACGATACTCAAGTCGCGATGGTGAATCAGGCCGAGGGCACCGTGAAGTCCGATCAGGCGCAAATCGACTCTGCCAAATTGCAGATCGTGTACTGCAGAATCACCTCTCCGCTGACGGGCCGCATCGGGCTGCGCCTCGTGGATCAAGGCAATATGGTCCACGCCAACGACGCGAACGGCCTGGCCGTGATCACTCAAGTGCAGCCCATCGCGGTGCTGTTCAATATCACCGCCAGCGATGTGCCGCAAGTGCTTTCAAAGATGCGCTCCGGGGCGAAACTGCGGGTCGATGCATACGACAAGGACAAGACTCACAAGCTTGCCACCGGGGAGTTGTTGACCATCGATAATCAGATCGACATGACCACCGGCACGCTCCGTTTCAAGGCGATCTTCAGCAATCAAGACGGAGCCCTGTTCCCGAATCAGTTCGTGAACGCCAGGCTGCTGATCGACACCAAACGGAACACAGTAATCATTCCCGAGGCGGCTGTCCAACGCAAACCGCAAGGGACTTTTACCTACGTAGTGAAGAGCGACAACACCGTGGAAGAACGCGACATCGTGCTGGGACCGACGGAGGCCGACGAACGGGCGATTGATAGTGGTTTGTCTGCTGGCGAGTTTGTCGTGGTGGAGGGTGTGGACAAGCTTCAGCCTGGATCGAAAGTGACACCCCGGGTGGCCGGTGCGGCGGGCGCTCGCAAGGGCGGCGGCCAGACCGGTGCGGCGGGTGGGCCGCAGGCTGGCTCCCAGGCTGTAGACGTCCAGTCGCCGCACAAGCAAGGCGGCTGGGCGGGTAAGAAGGGGAAGGGCGAATGAGCCCATCGCGCCAGTTCATTCTGCGGCCCGTAGCTACGTCGCTGTTCATGCTGGCGATCGTGCTGGTGGGCGGAGTCGCCTATAAGCAACTGCCGGTCTCCGCTTTGCCGCAGGTCGATTATCCGACCATCCAAGTTGTCACGTTCTACCCCGGTGCCAGTCCGGACGTGATGGCGTCCTCCGTCACGGCCCCATTGGAGCGCCAGTTCGGCCAGGTGCCTGGCCTGAACCAGATGACCTCGATCAGTTCCCAGGGCAGTTCGATCATCACGCTCCAGTTCGTACTCGACCTGAACATCGACATCGCCGAACAGGAGGTCCAGGCGTCCATCAACGCCTCTGGCACTTACCTGCCGCGAGATCTGCCGAATCCGCCGATTTACAGCAAAAGCAACCCCGCCGACACCCCCATCATCACGCTCGGTCTGACCTCGAAGTCTCTGCCCCTGGCCAAAGTGGAGGACTACGCCGACACGCGACTGGTGCAGAAGATCTCGCAGTTGCCGGGCGTTGGTCTGGTCAATATCAGCGGCGGACAGAAGCCTGCGGTTCGAATCCAAATGAATCCCACGGCGCTATCCTCCTATGGATTGACGCTCGAAGACGTGCGCACGGCCATCACCACCACCAACGTGAACCAGGCCAAAGGCGTCTTCGACGGAAGCCGCCAGTCGTACACCATCGCCGCCAACGATCAACTGCTGGCGAGCCGCGACTACAGCCCTCTGGTGATTGCCTACCGCAACGGAGCGCCGATCCAGTTGAAGGACGTGGCGACAGTGGTTGATGACGCGGAGAACGTCAAGCAGGCCGCGTGGATGAACAACACCCCCGCCGTGATCGTCAACATCCAGCGGCAGCCCGGCGCGAACATCATCGAAGTGGTGGACCGCGTCAAGAAGCTCCTGCCAACATTGCAGAAGTCGCTTCCGGCGGCAATCGACATCAAGATCCTGACGGACCGTACCACCACCATCCGTGCCTCCGTCGAAGACGTGCAGTTCACCCTGGTGTTGACCATCGCACTGGTCGTGATGGTGATGTTCCTGTTCGTGCGCAGCGTCGCAGCCACGATCATTCCCAGCGTGGCGGTGCCGCTTTCTTTGATCGGCACTTTTGGGGTCATGTACCTGTTGGGCTACAGCCTCAACAACCTCACCCTGATGGCCCTCACCATCTCAACCGGTTTCGTCGTGGACGACGCGATCGTGATGATCGAGAACATCGTCCGCTATATCGAGGAAGGCGTGCCGCCGATGGAGGCTGCTCTGCGCGGCGCGGAGCAAATCGGGTTCACCATCGTTTCGTTGACTGTCTCACTGATTGCGGTGCTGATTCCGCTGTTGTTCATGGGCGATATCGTGGGCCGCCTGTTCCGGGAGTTCGCCATCACCTTGAGCGTCACGATCTTGGTTTCGGCAGTGGTCTCGTTGACCTTGACGCCCATGATGTGCGCGCGCCTGCTGAAGCACAAGCCAGAGTCCGAGCGAGGCCGGGTATACCGCGCGTCCGAGGACGCTTTCAACGCCGTGATCGCTTTTTACGGCCGCACGCTGCAATGGGTGCTTGGCCATCAGACCGCTACGTTCGTCGTCGCGGTGGGAACGTTGGTTCTGACGGGCTACCTGGCCTGGATCATTCCCAAGGGGTTCTTCCCCGTTCAGGATACGGGCGTCATCCTGGGCATCTCCGAAGCTCCGCAGACCACTTCGTTCCCGGCGATGGCGGAGCGGCAACAGACCTTGGCTGCAGTGATTCTTAAGGACCCCGCCGTGGAAAGCCTGTCGTCATTCATCGGGGTGGACGGCATCAACTCAACCATTAACAGCGGGCGCATCCAGATCAATCTCAAACCGCTCGACGTGCGAAAGATCGATTCCAGTGCGGTGATTCGCCGCCTGCAGCCGGAACTTGAGAAAGTCGATGGCATCCAGCTCTTCATGCAGGCCGTGCAGGATCTGACCGTCGAGGACCGCATCAGCCGCACCCAATACCAGTACAGCCTGGAAGACCCTGACCCGAAAGAGCTGGGCGAGTGGTCGAATCGCTTCGTCGAGAAGCTCCAGACCATTTCGCACTTGCGCGACGTTGCCAGCGATCAGCAGAGCCTGGGCTTGCAGGCGAAGCTGGTCATCGACCGGGTCACTGCTTCGCGCTACGGCATAACGCCGCAGATGATCGACGACACCCTGTACGATGCCTTCGGCCAGCGCCAGATCTCGATCATGTTCACGCAGCTGAACCAGTATCGAGTCGTGATGGAGGTTAACCCCGACTGGCAGCAGCGGCCCTCCGATCTGAAGAACCTCTACATCAGATCCAATACGGGCGGGCAGGTGCCGCTCGAGACGATTACGCGTTACGAGACCGCCACCACACCGCTCACGGTCAATCACCAGGGCCAGTTCCCGGCTAACACCATTTCGTTTAATCTCGCGCCCGGCTCTTCGCTGGGCGAAGCGGTTACGGAAATCAACAAAGCCAAGTTGGAAATCGGTATGCCCGCCAGCATTCAGACGAGCTTCCAGGGCACGGCCGCGGCATTCCAGAATTCACTGGCCAATGAAGGATTTCTGATTCTGGCTGCGCTGGTCACCGTCTACATCGTGCTCGGCGTGCTGTACGAAAGCTACATCCATCCGGTGACGATCCTCTCCACGCTGCCGTCCGCGGGCGTCGGCGCGCTGCTGGCACTGATGCTCTGCAAGAACGACTTCAGCGTCATTGCGCTGATCGGCATCATCCTGTTGATCGGCATCGTCAAAAAGAACGCGATCATGATGATCGACTTCGCGCTGGAGGCCGAGCGCAAAGAGCATAAGCCTCCGCTGGAGGCGATCTATCAGGCCTGCCTGCTGCGTTTCCGGCCGATCATGATGACGACCATGGCTGCACTCCTCGGCGGTATCCCGCTCGCGATCGGCACGGGCGTAGGTTCCGAGTTGCGACGGCCATTGGGCATCGCCATCGTCGGCGGCTTGTTGGTCAGTCAGTTGCTGACCCTCTATACGACGCCTGTTATCTACTTGTGGTTCGACCGCCTGGCGCGGCGCTTTGGAACATCCGCGGCCGGAGTGCCGCTGGAACTGGACGCCTCGACGGAGGGTGCATGAGCCTTTCGACGCCATTCATCTACCGGCCGGTGGGCACCGCGCTGTTAACCGTTGCGCTGGGACTCGCCGGTGGGATCGCCTATCGCTTCTTGCCGACTTCGCCCCTGCCCCAAGTGGAGTTTCCGACCATTTCGGTGGGCGCGGGGTTGCCCGGCGCCAGTCCGGAGACCATGGCCTCCGCGGTGGCGACTCCGCTGGAGCGGCAGTTTGGCCGCATCGCCGCAGTCTCGGAGATGACCTCCACCAGTTCGCTCGGCTCCACCGGCATCACCCTGCAGTTCGACCTGAATCGCAGCATTGATGCAGCCGCGCGTGACGTTCAGGCGGCCATCAACGCGGCTCGCGGGCAGTTGCCGGCGAACCTGCCAAACAACCCCACTTACCGCAAAATCAATCCCGCCGACGCGCCGATCCTGATTCTCAGCTTGACCTCCGATCTGGTGGGCAAGGGCAAGATGTACGACGTCGCGTCCTCCATCCTGGCCCAGCGGCTCGCGCAGGTGGAGGGCGTCGGACAGGTGTTCGTGGGCGGCAGTTCTCTTCCGGCCGTCCGATTGGAAGTCAACCCGACGCTGTTGAACAGCTTTGGGATGAACATCGAGGATGTTCACACCGCCCTCACGGCGATGAACGCCAACCGCCCGAAGGGTGAGTTCATGGGCAAGCAACAGGCGATGTCCATCTCGACTACCGATCAGCTTTTCACGGCCAAGGACTATCAACCGCTGGTGATCGCGTACTCCACCAAGACGGGTGGCTCCGTGCGTATCTCGGACATCGCGAAGGTGACAGACTCCGTCGAAGACATTCGAACGGGCGGCTCGGTGGACGGCAAGCCCTCCATCGTCCTGGTGATCTTCCGCCAGCCCAACGCGAACATGATCGACACCGTCGACCGCGTGCGCACGCTAATCCCGTCGTTTCAGGCCCAAATCCCGCCGACGATTCATCTTGCCGTGGCGCTCGACCGGACAACGACCATCCGGGCGTCGGTTCACGACGTTCAGATCTCCCTGCTGATCTCCGTCAGCCTGGTCATTCTGGTCGTATTCGTATTCCTCCGCAGCTTCCGCAGTACGGTGATCCCCGGCGTGGCCGTGCCCATCTCCCTGATCGGAACCTTTGGGGTGATGTACCTCTGCAACTACAGCCTCGACAACCTCTCGCTGATGGCGCTTACCATCGCCACCGGGTTCGTTGTGGATGACGCGATCGTGGTGATCGAGAACATCACGCGCCACCTCGAGGCCGGCATGAAGCCTTTTCCGGCCGCTCTGCTGGGAGCAAAGGAAATCGGCTTCACGGTGCTTTCGATGAGCGTGTCGCTGGTAGCCGTCTTCATCCCAATTCTACTCATGGGTGGAATCGTCGGCCGGCTATTCCGCGAGTTTGCGGTCGTCCTCTCGACCGCAATTGGCGTTTCGCTGCTCGTGTCGTTGACCACCACGCCCATGATGTGCGCGCATCTGTTGAAGGAGAAGCGGCCGAATGAACGGCATAACCTGCTCTTCCGCATCAGTGAGAACGTCTTTAACTGGAATCTCGCAGGTTATTCCAAGTGCTTGCGCTGGGTGCTGAGGCATCAGCCGCTTACGCTAGCCGTGACTATCGGGACCATCGGTCTCTCCGTTTACTTGTTCATCATCATCCCGAAGGGCTTCTTTCCCCAGCAGGATGTCGGCCGTCTGAACGGGATGGTGATCGCCGATCAGTCCATCTCCTTTCAGTCGATGAGCAAGAAGATGGAGCAGATCATCGGGATCGTTCTATCGGACCCGGACGTCGAAGGCGCCACCACTTTCTACGGCGGGCAAGGCACGACGAACAACGGGCGCATGTTCGTCACGCTGAAGCCGCTGGGCCAACGCAAGACGGATATCGATCATGTGATTGGGCGCCTCCGTCCCAAACTGGGGCGCGTCCCGGGCGCAACGCTTTTTCTTCAAGCCGTGCAGGACGTGCGCATCGGTGGTCGCATGGGCGGCGCGCAATACCAGTACACGCTGCAAGGCGACGACTTCACTGAACTCGTCAGGTGGGCGCCGCGAGTTACCGCGAAGCTGAGAACCCTGCCTGGTCTGGCCGACGTTAACAGCGATCAGCAGGACAAGGGTCTGCAGGCGTCGCTCGTGATTGACCGCAACACGGCGTCGCGGCTGGGCATCTCGGCGAAGCAGATCGACGCCACGCTCTACGACGCGTTCGGCCAGAGCCAGATCTCCACGATGTACTCGCAAGTCAACCAGTATCACGTCGTGATGAACATCATGTCCGATTTTTGGCAAAACCCGGACGGGCTGAATCAGATCTACCTCACCACGAACCAGGGCACACAAGCGCCGTTGAGCGCGTTCACCCGTTACCAGCCCTCCACCACGCCGCTATCCATCAACCATTCCGGCCAGTTCCCGTCTGTGACTATCTCGTTCAATCTCGCGCCGAACTTCCCGTTGGGCACCGCGGTGGACGAGATCGCGGACGCGCAGCGCGAGATGGGGCTGCCCGCCGCGATCCACGGGAGTTTCTCGGGTGCCGCGCAGGCCTATCAAGCCTCGCTCGCCAACGAGCCGATCCTGATCCTCGCCGCTCTGATCGCTGTCTACATCGTGCTCGGCATACTCTACGAAAGCTTCATCCACCCCATCACGATTCTGTCCACCCTGCCCTCGGCTGGCGTTGGCGCACTGCTCGCGCTGAAGCTGACCAACACGGATCTGAGTGTTATCGCACTCATCGGGATCATCCTGCTGATCGGCATCGTGAAAAAGAACGCGATTATGATGATCGACTTTGCCCTTGAGACGGAGCGTAAAGACGGAAAGTCCCCGCTCGATGCGATCTACCTCGCTTGCGTGCTGCGCTTCCGGCCGATCACCATGACCACGATGGCCGCCTTGCTCGGCGGATTGCCGCTTGCCATTGGCATGGGCAATGGAGCGGAACTCCGGAGGCCGCTCGGCATCACGATCGTCGGCGGGCTGATCTTCAGCCAGATGCTGACCCTGTTCACTACCCCAGTGGTCTACCTGTACATGGACCGCTTGCGGCATTGGGCGTCTGGCTCAAAGGGTCGTGCACCCCTTGTCTCGGGAACGCCGGAGGTCGCGCAGGCATGACCCGGCACCTCCCCCCCAGGACGCCGCCTTCGGCACCGAGTCGCGAACGCAAGAGAGCGGCCACTTATCCCTTGCTATGGCCGCTTTCTCACGTTCGCGGCTGCGTGCTGCACTGCTTCCGGGGATCGGAAGGTGGATCGTGAGGCGTATTCCGGTGGTTCGCGCTTGTCCAGAAGCCGCCCTAATTGTTGGGAGAACATTCATGCTCGATCGTTTCTGTCGGGTCGCGGTGCGCAGGCCGGCCTGCGTTCTGGTGGCGCTTGTTGGCTTGGCGACCAGCGCATGCACTGTGGGCCCTAAGTACCAGCGCCCCGCGTCTCCGCCCCTGCCCAGCGTTTACAAGGAGGCGCCGCCTGCCGGTTATGGCGACACTGCAGGCTGGAAGGAAGCGCAGCCAAACGATGGCGTCATCCGCGGTAAGTGGTGGGAAGCTTTCAAGGATCCGTTGTTGAACTCCCTGGAAGAGCAGGTGGATGTTTCCAACCAGAATCTCAAGCAGTTCGAGGCCCAGTATCGTAGCGCGCTGGCCGCCATCCGTGTGACCCGCGCGGGGCTATTCCCGACAGTCACCGGCGGCGCAACGGCGACAGGCGGCCAGAATTCCTCCAATCTGTCCGGCATTAAGGCCAGTCCTGCCGCGAACCTCCAGATTCCGGTCCAATTCAGCTACGAAGCTGATGTCTGGGGCCGTGTGCGCAGCGCCCTGCAAGGCAATGTCGCCTCGGCGCAAGCGTCGGCGGCTGATCTGGAAACCGCGCGCCTCAGTACTCACGCGCTGCTGGCACAAAATTACCTCCAACTGCGCGGTCTGGATGCCCAGCATGATCTGCTGGAGTCCACCGTGGCGGCTTACGTGAAGGCGCTCGACCTCACCACGAATCGCTATAAACAGGGAGTTGCGTCCAAGTTGGACTTGGTCCAGGCCCAGACGCAGATTGAGAACACCAAGGCGCAGTTGATCGATACGGGGGTCCAGCGAGCTCAATATGAGCATTCCATCGCGGCACTTTTGGGCAAGACTCCGGCCGAACTCGCCATCGCGCCCGTGGTTCTGACCGCGCAACCGCCGGCGATCCCCGGTGTATTGCCGGCGGCTTTGCTGGAACGGCGTCCCGACATCGCCGCAGCCGAGCGCCGCGTGGCGGTGGCCAACGCGCAGATTGGCGTGGCCAAGGCCGCCTTCTATCCGGCTATCGGATTCAATGCGTCAGCGGGTTTGCAGGGCAACAGCCTGCTCAACTGGTTCACCTGGCCCAGTCGCTTCTGGTCGCTGGGTCCAACTCTGGCGCAGACGCTGTTCGAAGCGGGAGGCCGCAAGGCCGTCACGGAACAGGCCCTGGCCGCGTATGACGGTACAGCGGCGACGTACCGCCAGACCGTGCTCAGCGCGTTCCAGGAGGTCGAGGATAGCCTCTCCGCACTGCGCATCCTGGAGCAGGAATCGCAGCAGCAGCAGTTGGCCGTCAACTCCGCTGCACTTTCGACCGAGTTGTCCATGAACCAATACAAGGGCGGCATCACGACCTACTTGCAAGTGATCACCGCCCAGGCGATCGAACTCGGAGACCGCAGGACGGCCGTGGATCTAGTCACGCGGCGCATGGTCGCGAGCGTGGGGTTGATCCAGGCCCTCGGCGGTGGCTGGGATGCCTCGCAATTGCCAGCGTCGAACGATCTGCTGCCTCCCGGAAAGGGCTTCTTCTCGAAGGCGTTTCCGAAGGTGCCGGAGGCCTTGCCGGCCGCGAACGGCTCGAAACAGAACTAGCTGCGGCCGAGATCGGCCAGGGTCTGGAAAGGAGTCACGGCCGGCGGTTCCATGGATGTTCGTGCACCTCCGGTGAGTCCGCTTTTTCGTCCACCATTTGAACGGCTATAGCCCCGGGGTGTGGCCGTCTACCTCGGAATCGGTCCATAACGCAAACTGCCCATGCCCCTCGAAGGAAGCATGGGCAGTTTGTGGTGGCTGCACCTCGCCGGAGAAACGATCTTTCACCAGCGGACTTGCGCTACCTGATCAGTCGCCGTGACCATCCACGCCGTGACGATGCGGAGGGCCTGGGGTCGGGGTCCCGCCACTATCACCTCCGCCGGGAGCCGGGCACCCGGTGACTGGGGCGGTGATCGAGACGTGGCCGGTACCCGTCGGCGCGAAGGTGTCGCCGCCGGTGATCGTCAGAGTGACGCCGGAGTCGCTGCCGGTATCGGCGATACGCATGGTGGCGCTCGTCCTGGTGGCTGACTCGCCGGACGTGCGCAGACTCACTTTGAGCACCAGAACCCCGCCGGAAGTGCTTGAGGAGGAAGCCGGAGTGTAGCTGACCACGCTCACTGCGGACCAGGACCCAGTGCTGACTGTGTGGTTGGTTCCGCCCTTTGTCGTGCTCGGCGTGTAGCGCGTGAATTGGCCGCTACCCGACACATTGCCGGAACTGTCTACTGCGCCGCTACCGGTGAGCAGCAGATCGTCGGATCCACCGGCCTGTTTGTCCACTACGTTCAGGCTGAATTGGACGGGCGATGTCACCGGTGGCGGCGGAGTGCCGACCGTCAGCGTGACGGCGACTGTCACCGGACTGTTGGAGGCTCCGGCGGATGTGAGAGTGACCGCGCCGTGATACGTTCCGGCTGCCAGACCTGTGGTGGTGACACTGACCGCGAATGGGGCGGGCGTCGTGCCGCTGGACGGGCTTACGGAAAGCCAACTGCCGCCGGTAGTAGTGGCTGCCACGGCGCTGACTGCTAGTGCGGAGGCATCGCTACTCTTCACGGTCAGCATCTGCGGGGTGGCGGTCCCGCCCACGGCCGACACGTCGAAACTCAGCGCGGAGGGCGTCGATGATATCGTCGGCATCACCGGCGGAGGGGTGCCGGTCACGTTGAAGGTGATGGCAATTGTCAGTGGGCTGTTGGTTGCTCCCGTCGATGCCACGGTAACAGTACCTGTATACGTTCCGACACTCAGGCCGGCGGGACTCGCCGTTACTGTCGCTCCCATGGGCGTGTTGCCCCCCGCGGGAGTCGCGCTCAACCAGTTTCCGCCCGAAGAGGTGGAAACGCTGGTGGTGAAGGGGATGGCAGCACCGCTACTAGTCACTTGAACCGTTTGGCCTGCCGGAGTCGTGGTCCCGTCGTAGGCGAACGTCAGGGCGGACGAACTAACCGAAATGGTTTCCGAGGGGGCCGTTGTTGCAGGAGTCAATGTATAGCTATTCGTATAGGTGCTACCGCCTATGACTCCGTTCACATACACCACTACGTTGCCGACATTGGTCGCGGGCGGTGTCCAGGTGAGGTTCCAGGATGCCGCGCGGGCCGTTTGGTAAGCGTATTGAATCGAACCGCTGGTGCCGACTCCGCTGCTCGTGCCGGCCGTTAGGGTTCCAGCCTGGCTGTTGTCGTTCAGTACCCGGGATGACAGTTCAAATCCGCCGCTTGAGGTCAGGGCAACCACCAGGCTGACCGGAGGTCCGCCCGGTGTGTAAGTGAGGCCGCCGGCGGGCGTCACGGTGACACCGCTACCGGCAGTCACGGGATTGTGGCAACCTCCGCACGTTCCCTCCCCGGGGGCTCCAGTGAGTCCCAGCGGAGGATTGCTGGAATAGGCCATCAGAATCACCGGCAGAAGGAATACGCCCATCACCAAAGCAAAGAATCGCATGCGATTTCCCCCTCCGGCTTTTCGTGTCCCGCCTCCGGATTCCGCGTGTTGTTCAGAAAACATTATCGAACTCCTTTTTCGTCCAATTTCTTGTGAAATCAGCCTTCAACGTGAGGTCCCGGCGCCTCCCAGAATGATGCCGCCTCGACCGTCCCGTTGGTGAGTTTCGGGGAGCACTTGGCTGGCCATCTGCCTTCCCATTGCGCATCCCGACGGATTAACTCCCCGGCCGCTTTAGGGTCATTGGCTTACGGCGAGGGGTGCGCTGGAAGATTAAATGCCAGTCGTCGGTTAATCGGCAAATATTGCTATATGCTGCCGTGTGTCAGGGAAAATCGACCAGCAGAAATATACGTGAATTGGGTACAAACTCGGTTCTTCAATCGGTTGCCGCAGGGTTTTCCTTTGCAGGAACCACTGGCCGCTAAATCTCAGCGGGTTCTTCGAGCGCTGCCCTTATAAGTCAACGACTTGTAGGTCCGAACCGCCGGACAGCAGCGGTTCGGGCATTTGTGTCGCAGGTTTCCTTTGGTCTCTAGCCAGGCGCGCGACAGATCAAGGTTTTGAATTGGCCTGGTTGGCGCGGCTTCAATGAAATCCCGACCGTGACTAAAATGCGCGCGGCGATCTACGCGGGCGTTTGTGCCGGAGGAATATAATCAGAGCCTTGGCACATTGGAAACAACGCACGGTGCTGGCCTTCCTGTTGCTAGGGACCGGTGCGCTTGAGTTGCGCTTTGCGTGGACCACCCTGCTTTACATGGACGCACCGCGGAGCTTTCCGCAGGAGCCGGCGGCCCTCGACCCGGTCGATTTTCACCTCTCGAATCTCGAGGGGTACGCCAGGCGTGCCGGCATCGAGGATGGCGATGTGCTGTTGGCCGTCGATGACGTTCCCGTGCGATCGCTGATACAGGTGGGCAAGGCGTTCTACACCCGTGCGCCGGGCGCCAGGATGACGTTCCGCTTGCGGCGCGGTTCGGGCGCTCCATTTGATGTCGCGTTCGCGATACCGGGGCGAACTGAGGATGACTGGCAAACCTACGTCATTCCACCGGTAATCAACATCCTCACTCCGCTGTGCTGTACCATCCTCGGCTTTCTGGTGGTCTTCCGGCGCCCGGCCGATCCCGTCGCACGGGCGCTGTTCGCCCTGTTGTTTGGCCTTTCGTTCATGTTCACGGCGAATAGCAGCTTCCGTTACGCCTACGAGCCGGTCTTCACCTGGACAGTCACGTTTCTCAACGCGTTCGCGGGCAGTTTTTGGACGGCTGCCTGGTTGATTTTTGCCCTTCTGTTCCCGGATCCCGCTTCGAAACACAAGGTGTTTCCGCGCATCGCCTGGGCTCTGGCCGTTCCCTATATCGTTTTCAGCTTGGCCTACGGCGTGATCGCGACAAGCATCGTGCACGGCGTGACGGTCCCGCACTGGCTGACTTCAGCCGTCTCGCTCCCCGGTTGGCTGAAGGAGCTTTGGAGCGATGGCATGATCGGGCTCGGCTTCGCCAATCTCGTTTACAAGCTGGTCAAGGAGACCGACCTGCGCAAGCGCCGGAGGTTGAGGTGGGTCATGTTCGGCCTGTGCCTGGGGCTGGGACCGGCCACTTTGTTGTTGCTTTCGACGACGCTGCTGCACCGCGATCTGAACACATACCCCTCCTGGGCCTTGCTGCCTGGACTGTTTTCACCGCTGTTGGTGCCGCTCACGCTCGGCTACACCGTCCTGGTTGACCGGGTGTTCGATATCGGAGTCTTCATCCGCCAGGGCCTGCTGGCCTTCTGGACCACGATTCTGGCGAGCGTTATGATGATGGCAATTTTCTCCTGGGAGACTTACCGGTTCGTCTCGCGGCGCGATATCAGCGATGCCCAGCGGGCGCTGGGAGTGGCCGTCGCACTGTGCGGCATCCTGCTGATGAACCGCGCGCTTGAATGGCTGCGCGGCTGGGTGGACCGGCGGTTCTTTCGGGAGGCGGTCAACGCGGAGCATGTGCTGACCGCGCTATCAACGGAAGTGCGCCGCATGACCGATCCGCAACTCCTGCTGCGCACCGTAAGCGAGAAGATCGCCGGCGCGCTGCACATTGGGCGCGTGGTGGCACTGCTGCCGGACGGCGCGGGGTTTGTTCCGGCATACAGCTACGGTACGTCCGGGGAGGCCGCGAGCCCGGCCTATCGCTTCGACGAGCCCCTGCTCGCGGGCATCCGGCAACGCAGCGATGCGGTTCTGGTTGGCTCGCATCGAGGAAGCTACACCCAGGAAGGTGCGTTCGCAGCATTGGGTACGGAACTCTTGCTGCCGCTCAGCACCAATGGGGAATTGCATGGTCTGTTGAGCCTCGGCCCAAAGCGATCCGAAGAACCTTACTGCGGCCGCGACATCCGTTTTCTGGAGTCGGTGGCCAGCCAGACGGCACTGGCGCTTGAAGTGAGCCGGCTGACAGCGACCGTGGCGGTGGAGGCAGCGCAGCGCGAGCGGCTCAATAACGAGATCGAGATCGCGCGTCAGGTCCAACAGCGGCTGTTCCCGAAGTGCGCTCCTGCCATCGCGGGCCTGGAACTGTGCGGGCACTGCAGCCCCGCCGAGACCATCGGAGGCGATTACTACGATTTCCTGACGACGCCCACGGGCGAGTTGGGGCTGGCGATTGGCGACGTTGCGGGTAAGGGGGTGCCAGCCGCGCTCCTGATGGCGGGCCTGCAGGCATCCTTGCGCAGCCTGACGCTGGCCGGCATTTCAGACCTGAGCGAACTGCTGGCGAAGCTGAACGTGCTGGTCTATGACGCCACGCCAACCAATCGGTTTGCCACGTTTTTCTATGCGCTATACGACCCCTCGACGCGCCACCTGCGATACGCAACGGCCGGTCACAATCCGGCACTGCTGCTACGGGCGGGTGGCCAAGTCGAGTGGCTCAAGACACGCGGGATCGGCCTCGGGCTGCAGCGGTCCTCGGTCTACCAGCAGGCGGTTGTCACGCTGGAGCTCGGTGATCGCCTGGTGCTTTATACAGACGGTGTCACCGAGGCTCGCGACCCCGCCGGCGAGGAGTTTGGCGCCGACCGGATGGCGGAGACGGTGCGGTGCTGCGACCTGCCAAGCGCGGCCGCGATTCTCGACCGGGTGGTTGCGGCAACAACCGCATTTGCCGGCGAAGCCCCGCAGTTCGACGACATTACCCTGATTGTGGCGCGAGTTGACTGACCGCCCGGTCCGCCTCGCGGTATCCACCCGAAAGTGCGTCCGACTTGCCCCATCTTGTAACAGCGCAATATTAAAAATGCGACCGGAAGTGGAGCCTTCCGCCGGTCTGCCGACGTCAAATCGAACGGAGTCTATAAACTGGCATGCGGGGAATGGCGATATCGGCGGCGCTGGCCTTGCTGACGGCGGGAATCGCGGCGGCACAGGGCTCGATTAGCGGCCGGGTGGTGAATTCGGTGACAGGCGCACCGCTGAGGCGGGCGGAGGTCAGCATCGTCGTGGATGGCCGCACGGACCTGCGCGGTACGGCTCCCACGGACGGCGATGGCCGGTTCGTGTGCCGGGCGCTACCCGCTGGAAGATTCCGGCTGAGCGCGCAAAAGACCGGCTACGCACCGATGGACTACGGGGCGACGCGTCCGTACATGAGCGGCAAAGTCATCCCGCTGGCTGCGGGCGAGCAGAAGACCGGGCTGATCATCCAGTTACCCCAACTTGGGGTTCTGACCGGAACCGTAAGCGACGTGGACGGCAGTCCGGCTCCGCGCGTCGCCGTGCAGGCGCTGCGCCGCGAGTTCCAGCGTGGCAAGGCGGCCTGGACGCCGGTGGGGTGGGCTAACACGGACTCGGACGGGCGCTACCGGATGTTCCACATGCTGCCCGGAAAATACGTGCTGTCCGCCAAGAAGTACGATCAGCCGCCGCCCCTGCTGCCGAGTGCGCCGGAACCGGATGGGCAGGCGGGCCGGCTGGTATACGCCACGACGTACCATCCAGGGACGCTCGACCGGCAGGAGGCCCGCAGCGTGGTGCTGGGACCGGGCGAAACGGTTGAAAACCTCGACATCCCATTGCTGCAAAGCCGGCCGATCATCCTCGAAGTGCAGGCCGAGTTGCCGGGTGCCGCGCCGGAGCCGCCTCAGCCCACAGCCGACGGCAATCCTCCCGAAACTCCACCCCAGATAATCCAGCAGGGTCCGTTCGTGCAGTTGAATCTGGTGCAGCGGAACTCGAATGCACCCGGTGGTTCGCAGTTCGGGGGTGGGTTTCCACTCGGTGCGCGAACGGCATTCAACGACCTGGAACCCGGGCGCTATGTTTTGTACGCCGAAGTCACTCTGGACGGGCGGCTGTATGCGGCGCGTGAAGACCTGGATCTTTCGGGCGGCTCGCTGGTAGTGACTCTGCGCTTTTCACCTGCCGTGGATCTGGCCGGCCACGTTCGATTCGAGGGCACGCGGGAGAGCGCGACCGGCAGTCGGGTGTTTCTGGTTTCCGGAGACGGCAGCGGGCGCCAGGGTGCGGAAGCGCAGGTGAAAGCGGATGGTTCCTACGTGCTGAAGAACGTCCCGCCGGGACTGTGGGACATCGGGTTTGAACCGATTCCGAAAGGCGGGTACCTGAAGTCGATGCTGCTGGGCGACCTGGACGTGCTGCGCGCCGACATGAACGTGACGGCGGAGACGAATGCGCCGCTCGAGATTGTGGTGAGCGGGGCTGGCGCTTCCTTGACCGGCAAGGTGGATGGAGGCTTGGCACGTCAGGTGGTCGCCGTGCCAGAAGGCGAATTGGCGGGATTGCAGAGCTTCTACGTCGTGACCACGGTCGATGAGAAGGGCGCGTTCGAATTGAAGGCGATGGCGCCCGGAGAATACCGCTTATACGCCTTTGAGGATCTGGCCTACGGGGCGTGGTTCGATCCGGACTTTCTGAAACCGTACGCCGAGCGCGGGACGCCGGTAGAACTGAAGGCCGGAGACAAACCGGAGGTCACGGTGCAAGCGATCGGGGCGGGGGTTGCGCGATGAGGCCCGGGCCTGCGGCTGGCTTGTGGGCTGTTCTGGCTTTGCTGGCAGGCGGGGCACGCGCGCAGGTGCTTCCCGACGCCGCTGGCGCGACTGTCGGTCAAAACATTCAGCCGAACGCTCAGCAAAACACCGACCCGCCGGGTTCGCTGAGCGGGCGCGTCATCAACGCCGTGACGGGTGGGCCGGTGCGGGGTGCCTCGGTGAGTCTGGTGAACTACCAGCGGGGTGGGAACGCCCAAGCGGCTACGACGGACGGCGGCGGCACGTTCACCGTTGCCAGTCTCCCGCCGGGCGAGTATGTCGTGGCGGTGAACCACCCTGGCTTCCAAGGGATTCTGGGGCTGCCGAGCCCGAACCAATTGGTGACAGTCGCTTCGGGCCAGGAGTCGTCAGGCCTGACAATGCGGCTGATGCCGGGCGGCACGCTTTCCGGGAAGGTTGTCGACGACGGCGGCGAACCGGTTTCCGGCTGCCCGGTCTATGTACTAGGTCCAGGCCAGAACGGAGCATCCGCTGCATACAGCTTCCGGGGTTCGGCCAGCACCAACGACAAGGGCGAGTACAAACTGGACTTACTGACGGCAGACCGCTATGTGGTCTACGCCCGCTGCCAGGAGTGGCTGCCCGTGGAACGGCCTCTGGCGGTGTGGCGGCCGGAACTTATAGAACCGCGCGAGTCGTGGCTACCCGTCTTCTATCCCGACAGCCCGTCGCCTGAAGGCGCGCAATGGGTGACTGTGCTGCCGGGAAGTGAATTGGCGGGTATCGACTTCCATCTCAGGGCGACGTCCGTTACCACGGTCTCGGGTACGATTGGCGGCATTCCGGCGGGCATTCAACCGAACATCCAGTTGATTCCCGCCGATGCCGCGCTGGATGCGGCGCTGGGCTACGGGGCATCTTTCGATCTTGCGACTTCGACGTTTCGCTTCCAGATGGTCCCACCGGGGTCGTACCGGCTGATTGTAATGACTAACCCTTCACCGTCGCAGACGGATTCGATTTCATACGCCAGCCTGTTCGTCTCGGTGGGCCGAGCACGGCCGGCTCCGCTGTTTGTGCAGATGCGCCTGGGCATAACCCTGACAGGGCGGGTGGAGCAACCGCCGTCGGCCGACACCGGGAATGTGGTGATGCTGAACTCGCTTCAAAGCCCTGGGCGGCAGACGCCTAAGGCGGCACCGTTGGGTTACTTGCATTTCATGCCGCTGACTCCCTCGGCATTCGCCAACTTTAGGCAGGTGGAGGTACGCCACGACGGAACCTTCACAGTGCAGGGGTTGACCCCGGGGCGATATAAAGTCGTTCCCCAGATAGCCTCGCAGCAGCCGAATTCGCTGGAATCCGTCCAATTCGGCTCGACTATCGCGAACCACGGGGTGATCGAGCTAGTCGAAGGCGCGTCGGGAGCTTTGACGGTGCGCATGGGCGGCAGTCCGGTTCTGGTCGGCGCGAGTTTAGCCGACGCTCCGGCGGGTTCCCACGGTAACTGGACCGTCTTCGCACTGCCGGTGGACGGGTCGGCAACGGCGTTTGGCCAGTTTATGACTGGAACCGGCAAGAGCGGAGACAGCGTGCGATTGCAGAACACGAGTACGGGCAAGTTCGCGTTCGTCGCCGTCGAGATGATGATGGCGGGCGTAGTCCAGATTGAACGATTGAATCAATTGCTGCGGGAGCGAGCCGATGCTGTCGAGATCGTTGCCGGCCTGGATCAGACGGTGAACCCCAAGTTCTTCACGAACGACGAAATCGAGGAACTCGCGATGGCCTATCTTCGGGGCGAAGCGCGTTAGGGCTCCAGCGCCAAGCCCATATCCTCGCGGCGGCCCGTGGATTGGGGCATTATAGGCCTATGCGCCGGTCATCCCCCTCCAGTTTCCCGCTAGCGTTTTGCGCTATTGCCGCCTGGGTGCTTCCGAATCCCTGTTGGTCCCAGGACAAGGCCGCGCGGCCGGTGGTTCTGCACGCGGCGCGTGTGCTGAACGTGGAAACGGGACGCGTGCAGGCCCCCGGGGAAGTACTCGTTCAGGGCGGGCTAATCGTCGAAGTCGGCGGCACGGTCCGGCATCCCGCGGAAGCCGAGGTGATCGACCTGGGTGAAGGCACTTTGCTGCCCGGCCTGATTGACACGCACGTCCACCTGTTTCTGCACCCGGGCGCGGAGGACCTGCAGACCGTTCAGGAGTCCGTGCCAGAACGCACCATCCGCGCCGTTCTGGCGGCGAGGGACGACTTGATGGCAGGCTTCACCGCGGAGCGTGACATGGGTACCGAGGGAGCCGGGCCGGCCGATACCGCGCTGCGCAACGCGATCGACTCGGGCTTGATTCCGGGTCCTAGACTGCGAGTCTGCGGCAACGCCGTCGATATTCTCGGCGGGCACGAGGACGCGATTGGCTACAACCCCGAGCAGCATGTCTTGCCGAACGCCACTCAAGCCGACAACTCCGCCGACCTGGTGAAGGTGATTCGCGAGCAGTTCAAGCAGGGTGCGGACTTCATCAAAATCTATGAGACGGGCAAGGACGCGGTGGTGGACGGGCAGCTAGTCACGCCCTACCAGTACACACAGGCGGAGTTGTCGGCCGCCGTCCAGGAGGCCAAGCGAGTGGGTCGCGTAATCGCGGTCCACGCCACCGGCGAGCCCTGCACGCTGTACGCCGCGCAAGCGGGCGTTGTCTCCATCGACCACGCGGACGTATTGGGCGACGAGACCATGCGAATCATGCGCGAAAGGGGCATTGTTGCCGTCCCGACTTTCACGATTTCGGACTATTTCTCTCAACACTCCGCATCGCCTGAACGGCAGAAGCAGTTGCTTGAGTTACATGCCCGGGAGTTCCGGAAGCAACTCGCAGCAGGAGTCTCTTTTGCCATGGGCTCGGACGTAGGGCCATTTCCGCACGGGACGCAGGCGCGCGAATTCGTATTGATGGTCAAATACGGGATGAAGCCGCTGGATGCGCTCCGGGCGGGGACGGTCAACGCCGCGAGAGTGCTCGGCTGGCAGGGTACGGCAGGGGCGCTCAAGCCCGGATTCTGGGCCGACATTGTGGCCGTCGAAGGCGACCCGCTGAGCGATATCACCGCGTTGCAGCGCGTCACTTTTGTAATGAAGGGCGGCGTCATCTACAAGCGTTAGGCGCGCGTCCGCGTCATTTCAGCCTCAGTAGGTGCCTCGCTGAGGAGTCTTGCGTGGACTCGTGCAAGGCCGCATCGATGGCCGTGACGCTGGGACACTTGCGGAAGTAGAACAGGTGCGATTTGCAGTCGCAATCGGAAGAACCGAAGCCGGGGTAGGGGATTGCGCCGCCCGGCAATTCGCCTAGCGCCCGGGCCCAGTCATGTTCGCGGCGCTCCGGTCCGTAGCAAAACCAGACCCGCCTAAGCGGCGCGGCCACGCGCAGATAGTCGATGTGCCAGTGCGGCATCGGCGCCGGCCGCATGTGATGCGCGAGTCGCGCCAGGAGGCCACCCGGGCCGAGCGCGCTGCCCACGTAGAGGTAGGTTCCTTTGCGGAAGCTCAACTCTCCAAACTGCCCAATTCTGACCAGTCCCGCCCGTCTGGCGTAACAGACCAGCACGTAGGTACCGGGCAGAGGCTGAATTGAGCGCGAAGTCACTGGATTCGATCATGCCAAATCGAGAGGCCGAATGTGATTGAGGGCGATGCGAAATGATTGATTTTCTGAACAGTGTTCAGTAGGCTGATGATTAAAAGACATGGGTGTTACAGAACGGCGTGCCCGGGAGAAAGAAGAACTCCACGACCGGATCCTCAAGGCGGCCAGCGCTCTGTTCGCAGAGGATGGCTATGCCAGCGTTTCCCTACGGAAGATCGCCGAACGTATCGAGTATGCCCCGTCCACGATCTACCTGTATTTCAAGGACAAGGATGAGATCGTCACCTCGATTTGCAGACAGAACTTCCTGCTGCTGACCGAGGCTCTCGACTCCATCCTGGTGCGCGATCTGCCTCCGCTCGAGATGTTGCGCGCCTGCCTGCGCTCCTACATTCAGTTTGGTTTGGATTACCCCGACCACTACGTCGTTACCCTCTGCCTGCCGGAACCGGCGCCTCGAAGCGACCGCGACGTTCACGACAACCTAAGTGTGCTCGACGTCGGCCTAAGCGCTTTCAACCGCCTCGCCGGAGGTCTCCTGGGTTGCATGCAGGCCGGTGTGATTCGCAAGGCGGACGTAGAACTCACGGCCCAGACCACCTGGATGATGATCCACGGAATCACCAGCCTGCTGGTCACGAAGAGCAGTTTCCCGTTCCTTGACCGCAATCGGTTGATCGAGCACTACCTCGATCGCGTTCTGCTCAGCCTGGGGGCCGCCATCGTCCCGCAGGATCCTGACGAAAAAATATTGTAATTTCGTCCAAAAACCCCTTGACTTGAAAGAACAATGATCTCATGATGAACAGTGTTCAGTTAAGTAACGTTGATCACGGGCACGATTCTGACGGAAGGGGCAAAACGCATGAGCATGCTGGCTTGGAAAAACCTGTTTCACGATAGGGTCCGCCTGGCGGTCACCTTGGTCGGCATCGTCTTCTCATTGGTCCTGATCGTGGTCCAATTCGGACTGTTCCTCGGCTTTCTGGACACCAGTTCGAACATCGTGGCGTATAGCGGAGCGGACCTCTGGACCGCAGCGCCCGGCATCCCACACGTCAACGGCGGTACGCCGCTGAACGAATCGCTGCGTTGGAAAGCGCTGCAGGTTCCGGGCGTCCGGAAAGTCACCAAGTTCGCCCTAACTTTCGTCAACTGGAAACTGCCTGCTGGTTCCACGGAATCGGTTCAGATCGCCGGTTACGAGCTTGGCTCCGGAATGGGGGGGCCGTGGAATGTAGTCCGGGGGACGGAAAGTGACCTGGCTGCGGAAGATAGCGTGTTCATCGATGAACTGTACGCCGCGAAGCTCGGCATCCGGGCGCTGGGGGATTCGGCTGAAGTCACCGGCCGGCGGGCCCGCGTATCCGGGTTCACGCACGGCATCCGCAGCTTCACTACAGCGCCCTACATTTTCACTTCGTTCAAGAACGCTCAGAATTATGCCCGCCTGGCGGAGGACCAGACCGTGTATTTCCTAATTCGCCTGGATCCGGGAGTCAACCCAGAAGTGGTGCGCTCTCAATTGCGCCAGCGGCTCCTGAACGCGGACATCTACACCAACGAAGAGATGCGCCGCAAGACCATGTTCTATTGGGTTTTTCAGACCGGCGCCGGGGTTACCACACTGATGGGCGCGATTCTCTCCCTGATCGTCGGCGCCGTGGTCGTCGCTCAGACCATCTACTCCGCCACCATCGACCACATCCGCGAATTTGGCACGTTGAAAGCCATGGGCGCGGCGAATTGGGTGATCTACCAGGTCATCCTGCTGCAAGCCGCCATCAGCGCGGTGATGGGCTACTCGGTAGCGATTGTCGTGGGCGAGTTCGTCTCGCACAGCAGCCAGACCGGCAACGCTCCGATCAACCTGCCGCCCTGGATGGCGGCTGCCACGTTCTGCCTCGCGTTGACCATGTGCATGGGGGCGAGTGTGCTCTCCATCCGCAAAGCGACCCAAATAGACCCAGCCATGGTCTTCCGCGGCTGAGCGTAATCCGCCAACCCTGAACGCAACGCGAGTCCAAAGCCTGTCGTGTCTATGGAGTGCAAGCCATGATTCAAGTTCGCAACTTAGAGAAGCGCTACGGCACGGGATCCACAGTCGTGCACGCCCTGCGCGGCGTCGATCTCGACGTCTTTCCGGGGGAGATTCTGATGCTGATGGGACCATCCGGCAGCGGCAAGACCACACTGCTGTCGATGCTGGGATGCATCTTACAGGCTTCCTCGGGATCGATCAATATTGACGGGCGCGAGATCGCTGGACTGCCAGAGAGCCGGCTGCCCGCTTTGCGTCTCAGCCACTTCGGGTTCATCTTCCAGGGCTTCAACCTTTTTCCCGCACTCTCAGCGCGCGAGAACGTGGAGATCGGACTCCGGCTGAAGGGCATCGGCGGGGGGAAAGCGCGGCGCCAGGCCACCGATCTGCTCGACCGCGTGGGCCTCGGAGACAAACTGGACAAGATCCCCGCGGACCTGAGCGGAGGGCAGAAGCAGCGCGTGGCCATCGCCCGCGCCTTGGCAGGCGACCCGCCGATTATCCTCGCGGACGAACCCACGGCGGCGCTCGATTCGCATTCGGGCACCGCCGTCATGGAGATTCTCGCGAGTTTGGCACGCAAGAAGGATCGCACCGTGGTCATCGTTACGCACGATAACCGGGTGCTGCATTATGCCGACCGCACCGTGCATATCGCGGACGGATTGATAGTCGATCACACCTCTCAGGAGCAGGCAGCATGAACCTCGAAAACAGCAGAAAAATGTGGACGCTCGCGGGCGTCCTGACCCTGGCGGCGATTGCCTTCACCGTCTCCTTCCAAAGGTCTGCGCAGGCTGGCGTTGCGGCCGCGAAATCGAGTGCGAACGCGGCGCCATCCACGCCGCTGGTCTCCGCGGCGGGCCGCGTGGAACCGGTGGACGAAGAGATCAAGACCGGTTCTCAATTGGATGGCAAACTCGTTCAAGTCCTGGCCGACGAAGGGCAGACCGTTCGGCGTGGCCAGGTCCTGGCGGTGCTCGACAACGGCGACTATGCCGCACGCGTCCAACTGGCGAAGGCCGCTCTGCGAGAGCGTGAAGCCGAATTGGACCGGCTGCGCAATGGTGCGCGAGTGGAGGAGAAACGCGAGGCCGAGGCGAATCTGCGCGAAGCCGAGGCGCAACTGGCCACGGCCGTCTCGGAGCGCGACCGCCGCTTGCCTCTGCTTGAGCGTGGCGCCGTGTCGCACTCGGAATACGACCTCACGGCGCGTGATGCCGACACGGCCCGCGCTCGTGTGGCGGCACTGAAAGAGCGTCTGCTCGTGGCGTGTGACCAAAGCCGGCCCGAGGACATAGCACGTTCTGAAGCTGAGGTTGCCCGCGCACGTGCGTCGATCGAGGAGGCGGTGGCCCTCCTCGAGAAGACGTTCATCCGCGCACCCATCGACGGACGGGTCCTGCGACGCTATCACCGCGCGGGCGAGTCAGTTTCGGGTAAGGGCGACACACCGGTATTCGCGCTCGGCGATCTGAGCCGGCTGCGCGTACGCGTAGATGTGGACGAGAGCGATGTGGCGCGGGTGCATGTGGGCCAGATGGGTTACGTGACCGCTTCCGCGTACGGCGACCGCAGGTTCACCGGGCACGTCGTGCGGCTCGGCGAGGCGCTTGGGCGCAAGAATGTACGCACCGACGAACCGGCAGAGCGCGTTGATCGCAAGATCCTGGAGACGCTGCTTGAACTCGATCCTGGTCAGAGGCTGCCAGTCGGTCTGCGGGTGGACGCCTATTTACCAGTGGCCCAGTAAGCGGGGAGGCGACAAGCACGGTGCGGGCGTTAGAGAGCCCGCGCGGCGCTCGAGCGCCGCCTCACCTGGACTGGCGAGTACATTTCACAGCTAGACGATGCCGCTCAGGCGGCAGGAGAATTCTCATGCGCTCTCTCATCACCCTCGCGGCGTTGACCGCGATCTCCCCAGGTGTGTTCGCGCAGCCGCTGCCGGCCAGGTTGAGTCTGTCGCAAGCGCTCGAACTGGTAGACAAGGCGAACCCCGAACTGCAAGCTGCACGATTGAAAGCCCTTGAATCCTGGGCTCGCGCGGCGGCGCTCCGCTCGACCATGGGTCCCCAGGTCAACGTCACTACTGCGCAGGGATACCAGACTAACAACCTCTCCGGGGTGGGCTTGCTGTTTCCCGGGGTGCCCTCGCGCGTTGGTCCCTATCGCGTGTTCGACCTCCGCCCGAGACTGACCCAAACCGTGCTCGACTTATCCTTGTGGTCGAACGTGCGCGCGGAAAAGCTGCGCTCCCGGGCCGATTCGGCTGATGGGGACGCCGCCGCCGAGAGGCTGCGCCTGAGCGTCACCGAGCTTTACATCCAGGCGCTCCAAGCCGCCTCCCGACGCCGTTCCGCTGAAGCGCGCGTGGCGAACGCCGAGTCGCTGCTGCGGCAAAGCGAAGATCTGCACCGGGCCGGCACCGGCAATCGGCTGGACGTGGCGCGCTCGCAAGAGCAATTGGAGCGCGAACGGATCAGCGTCGTGAACGCAGTGCGCGACCGCGACGCTGCGCTCACCGTGCTGGCGAGCACACTTGGTAGCGAATCGGAAGCGCTGCCCGAATTGGAGCCACTGCAGACCGAGGGAACAGCGGTGGAGTACTCCTTGAACGCGGCGCTGGAACTGCGCGCAGAGATGCACGCTGAGCAACTGCGCGGGCAGGGATTGGAGCAGGAGCGACAGGCTGCGGCTCGCCAGCGCTACCCGCGCATTCAGGCGCAAGGGGACTTCGGCGTGTTGGGCCAGGATCCCTCGCGCAGCGTGTCGACCTACACCGCCCAAGTCAGTGTGAGCGTCCCGTTGTGGACCAGCGGCCGCATTTCGAACGAGATTCGTGCCGCCAGTTTCAAGCTGCAGCGCCAGGAGCAGCAACTGCGGCAGGTGCGACTGACCATCGCGCGCGAGTTGCAGCAGGCGCGCCTTGAGCGCGAAGCGGCACGGCTGGCGGCCGAACACAATCAGCAGGCAGCCAACGCCGCTCGCGAGGCGCTGGATCTGGCGAGACTGCGATTCACTGCGGGGCTTGCAACACAGCTGGATGTGGTGTCGGCTCAAGCCAATCTGGCGCAGGCCGAGGAGGACGAGATTCGTTCGCGGTATGACCGACTGGTCGCGGAGGCGCGTCTGGCCCAGGCTGGCGGCGACGTCCGCCGATTCGCTCAGGGGCGTTAGGCGCCGGGGGTGGTAAACAACTCATTGACGCGCTCCACCCGGTAGGCGAAGATCCGCTCGACGTCACCCCGCACCTTGAGTGCATGTGCGATGCGGCCGATGATTCCAAGTGGGATCCTGTAACGCACGACGTCGATGATCCGCGTTCCGCCCGCGTGCGCTTCGAACCGATGCGTGTGATGCCAGAGCTGGTATGGGCCGCTGAGTTGCACATCCACAAAGCGAAAGGGCGGATCCCAGCGACGGATCTCCGTCGTCCATTTCAAGGGCAGGCCGTGTAGGTTCAGCCGGTACTTGATTCGAGTGCCCACCGCCATGTAGATCGGAAGCGGTGAAAGGATCTGAAACCCGAGCCAAGTTGGCGTTAGCTCCCCCAGATTGGCGGCATCGGAAAAGAACGTAAACACTTCTTCCAGCGGCCGGGGCACCCACTGCTCGCAGCGAAAAGTGTAACTGGCGGTCATCGGCTGCTTGTTTGGGGTAATTCTTCGGGACGCAGCGTGGGTTCCAGTGCCGCGCGATCCCTGCTCCACGATTCATTAAACAGCGTGCTCGGACTATGGTTCTTAGTCAGCAGGATTTGAAAGTCGCCGATGTGGCGCTCCAGAAAAGCACCCTCGGAGTAGGCTAGGTAGTAATCCCACATGCGGATGAAGCGCTCGTCGAATCCTTGCGCCCGCACCTCGTCCAGTGAATCGTGAAACCGCTTGCGCCACTCAGCGAGGGTGCGCGCGTAATGCTTGCCGATGTTTTCGGCGTAGTGCAATGAAAGAGTAGTGGCGCGGGCGAGTGAGCGGAGGACTTCGCCGACCGATGCGAGTTGCCCTCCCGGGAAGATGTACTTTTGGATCCAGTCGCTTTGTCGCACGTAGTTTGGAAATGCCTGATCAATGATGCTGATGCTCTGCATCAACATGCTGCCTCCCGGGCGCAGTAGCCGGTCGCAGGCCCGGAAGAACTCGTTGTAGTGGCGCAGTCCTACGGCCTCGAACATCTCGATGCTGACGATCTTGTCATATTGGCCGCGCAGCTTGCGGTAGTCCAAACGCACCAACTCGATCTGATTCTCAAGCCCCGCCGAGCGAAAGCGTTCCCTCGCATATTCAAATTGCTCGCGACTGATCGTAGTCGTTGTCACCCGGCATCCGTAGTGCCGGGCCGCGTGTTCGGCAAACCCGCCCCAGCCCGTGCCGATCTCGAGCACATGGTCGTCCGGCCCCAGGTACAGCTTCTTGCAGATGCCATCCAGTTTCTGGAACTGGGCCGTCTCCAGCGAGTCCTCCGCTCGCTCAAAATACGCGCACGAGTACATCATGCTCTCATCCAGGAACAGCCGGAAGAAGTCGTTGCTCAGGTCATAGTGCGCGCGGATGTTGCGCTGGCTGCCTGCTATAGAGTTGTCTCTAAAACGATGCCGTAATGCGTTGATTCCACGGCTGAATGTGCTGAGGAATCGGCCATTCTGCTCCATCTGCGCGAGGTTTCTCACGGCCAGGCGAACCACGGACACCAGGTCGGGCGATGACCAGTCACCGTCCATCCAGGACTCGCCCAGGGCCACGCTGCCCCCGAATATCGCCTTTACGAAGAACCGCTCGCTGTTAACAACCACAACGGTGCGCAGCGAGGCATCCGGTTGGCCGAACTCCCAGGTTCGGCCATTCGAGATCAACCGTAGCGAGCCACCGCGTAGCGCGCGCAGGCTCTTGAGAAACGTGTTCCTAGCGAGCGTTGTCAGTAGTGTGCTCATGAATATCCTCCAGGCGCAGGCCAGGGTGAGTGAATGCCGGGACCTTCTTGAAGTAGAGTCTCAAAGCCTCCCAATGAATGGCGGCCATTACCTTGGCCGTCACCCAAGGGAATCGCAACAGTGCACGGTGCAGAGAGGAGGCGCTCCAAGGCTCGCGCCGCAACTCCAGCGTGGCGTCGAACACGCTGTGCTCGCCCTGGAGTGTGTTCATGTGCGCCAGCAATTGCTCGCCCGGCGGCGGCAGTACGAAACGGTAGTCAAGATCCATGGGCATGAAGGGCGAAACGTGCATCGCCTTAGGGCAGCGGTAAAGGTCACGCCTGGGAGCGGGAATCCGGTTGGCGCCGGAGAGCCAGTAATTGCGGGATTCCCCAAAGGTGCTATTCACTTCGGCCAGGATCGTCTCCAGCACTCCCTCCGGGGTGTAGCAGTAGTACAACGAAATGGGATTGAAGTTGTACCCCAGGTAGCGCAGATTCGTCAGCAGGAAGATTTGCCCGGCCGGTAGATGAACTCCCTGCTTTGCGGCGTCACGCTCCAGCCTCTCACGCAGTGGCACAGCCGGATCTCCGAAGTGGTCGCGCTGACGGAAACTGGCCCAATTGAAGCGTTCATGGCTGGCCAGCGGCGACACTTTCATCAACTCGGGGATACGTTCCACATCTAGAAATGCCATGAACAACGGGTAGGTGAATTCGTGCCGGGCAGGCTCGAACCTGCGGTGGCGGATGGTGCCCGTGTAGATAGCGGATTTCATGCCGTCAGCACTCCACTCCGAGCGACCGCGCCACTCGCAGCGCCGAGTTCAGCCCGTCTTCGTGAAATCCGTAGGCCCAATAGGCTCCGCAGAAGTGGGTTCGATTGACGCCGCTGATTTCGTTCCAACGCGCCTGGGCCTGAATCGCGTCGCGCGTGTACAAAGGGTGATGGTACTCAATCCGGCGCAGCACTTTGGCTGAGTTGATGCTGCCGTTGTCATTCAACGTCACGCAGTAGTCTTCCGGCAAGTTCAGCGATTGTAGGCGGTTCATGTGATACGTGACCGTCGCACTCGCTCCGGGATCGGGGTTGAGGTTGTAGTTCCAGGACGCCCGGGCCCGCGGACGCCTGGGAAGCAGCGACGAATCCGTATGCAGGCACACCTCGTTTCGACTGGTGGCGAACCTCCCCATAATGTCCCGTTCCGTATCCGTCGGATCATCGAGCAGCGGCAATACCTGATTGCCGTGGCACGCGAACACGACATGATCGAACGACAGGGCCGGTCTATCCGGGAAGTTCAGGGTGACGCCGGCGGCACCACGGATCACCGATCGAATCCTGGCGCCAGTGTGGATCCGGTCCTTGAACGGCGCCGTGATCGGGCCCAGGTAGTTCTGACTGCCGCCCCGGATCACCTTCCATTGGGGATGCGTATTGAGCCCCAGCAGGCCATGGTTTTCAAAAAAGCGCAGTAGAGTCAAGGCCGGGAATGAATCGATCGCTTGCATGGACATCGACCACACTGCGGACGCCATCGGATACAGGTAACGCGCTTTGAACTGCGGGTGGAATCGGCCCTGCTCGATCACCTCTCCCAGGCACATGCTCTCCGAGGCGGGGTTGTTCAACAACTCCCGACCCTTGCGATAGAAGCGCAAAATCTCCCACAACAGTCGATGCTGACTCACGCGCACCAGATTCGCGCGCTGTGCGAAGAACCCGTTGAGACCACGGCTGGAATACTCGAAGCCCGTATTCTGGCAGTGCACAGCGAACGACATGTCGCTCGGCTGAGTCGCCACGTTCAACTGCGCAAGGAGTTGCACCAGATTAGGGTAAGTGCGGTCATTGTGGACGATAAAACCGGTGTCTACCGCAAGCGGGCCGCGGCTGCTATCAACGGTTACGGTGTGGGTATGTCCGCCGATGCGAGGGTCTTTTTCGAAAACGGACACTTCATGTTTACGGCTGAGGAAATAGGCGGCCGCCAATCCCGAAATGCCACTGCCAACTACCGCGATACGCATCAGTTCGCCGCTTGTTTCCTTGATCGAGTTTGTGAGAGAAGCCGTGCTGAATTTGGAGCATAACAAGCCTCCGCCCGCGCTGAAGACCGGGCCGCCCCGAAGGGGTGCCCTACTCTGGACAGATGCCCATAGGGCTCCCGGCAGAAATCGCTCACGAGCTAAATGTAACTCCAGTGTTTAGCCATTGTCAAGCATTTGTTCAGCTTTTGTCCTTGACAAAAATAGATCACGCGTGCGAATCTCAGATGGTCAGTCGAAGCTCATGCCTGTCCAATACCCAATTCGCGCTGTCGCCAAGCTTACCGGCATTACAGTTGACACCCTGCGTGCCTGGGAGCGCCGGTACAAGGCAGTAATTCCTGACCGAGTCTCGCGGGGACGGCTCTATAGCGACGCTGATGTGCGGCGCCTGTTATTGCTCAAGACCGCTTTGGAATGCGGGCATTCCATTGGGCGTGTCGCGTCGCTTCCCGATGCGGAACTGCAAGAACTGGCGCGCGCGTCGTTTCCCAGCAGCCCGGTCCTCCGTACTCAACCGGCGGCGCGGGTGGATCTTACCGAGTTGAGCAAGTTGCGGCGTGCCATCGAAGCGCTGGACTCGACGACCATAAACGACGAATTCAGCAGGCTTGCGCTATTCCTGAGTCCTACGGAGCTCGTTCACAAGGTGGTCTTGCCATTAATGCGACTGGCGGGCGAAAACTGGGAAAACGGAATCTACCAGATCGCACAGGAACACCTGCTCTCCGCCTGCGTGCGCAATCTTATGGGTGGTCTCGTCCGTCTCCAATCGAGGAGCGGTGGCGTCGCCAGGCTCTTGTTGGCGACACCTCCCGAAGAGTTGCACGAGTTCGGCATCCTCTCGGCTGCGATGCTGGCGCTGGAGCATGGTTTTCAGGTTGACTATCTTGGTCCCAATTTGCCAGCCCGCGAGATACTCGCCGCCGCTGCGTTGCGCTCGCCAGACGTGGTTGTGCTCGGAGTGCTGAAGCTGAATGCGACGCCCGCAGTCCAGCGGGACGTGGATCTTCTGGCGTCGGGGCTTCCGGCGTCCACCGAGTTGTGGTTGGGTGGCAGCGGAGCTGCGGACGTGGCGAATGGGGCAGCACGCACAGGCGTTTTCGTTTTAGAGGACCTGGTTCAATTCGAGCTGCATCTGGCAAGGTGGAAGTCCACTCATCTTCAGGGGGCTGACGCGTGAAACTCTTTCTCAAACTCCTCTTTGGCGGCATCTTCGTGTGGATGACCGTTATGAGCATTCGGACTTGCCTGGCCGTAAGTCTGTGGGACGGTTGGGCGGATTACGCGGCGAATCCGTGGGCCCTGGCCACTTTGTGGGACGCGTACTGCGGATTTCTCACATTCTACCTGTGGGTGGTCTACAAGCAGCTCAGCCTAGGATCACGGATCTTGTGGCTCCTGTTGATCATGGGTCTCGGGAACATCGCCACGTCATTGTTTGTTTTGATCCAATTGTTCCGCCTGCGCCCCGACGAGTCCGCCGAGTCGATTCTCTGGAGCAGAACCAGATGATCAACCTCTTCGTACGGCGCTGGATTTTGAATCCGATCGTCACCCTGTTGCGCCAGGGCATCACGCCAGAGAAGATCGCGTTGAGCATCGCGCTTGGATTCACCCTCGGCGTCACTCCGGTCCTGGGTTCGACGACCCTTCTCTGTCTGCTGTCGGCCGTCGTGTTCCGCCTGAACCTGCCCGCCATTCAGCTGGTCAACTACTTCACCTACCCCCTGCAGTTCGCGCTGTTGATCCCGTTCATCCGCATGGGAGAGTGGCTCTTCGCATCCCACCCCATGCGAATCTCAGTGCCCAAGATCCTCGCCCTGATTCGCGTGGACGTGTGGTCTGCGATCTCGATTCTGTGGACCACCACCATGCACGCCCTGGTGGCCTGGCTCGCACTCGGATCCTTAGCAACATTGCTCCTGTACGTGGTGCTTGCGGCGGCGTTGAAGAGACTCGCGCGCTCATCTCTAGCGGGCCTCCGATGACACCTATTGCCTTGCACGCATTGCTCGTCGGCTCGCTTGCCGTCGGCGGTCTCATGTTCCTGCTTTGGCTGATCCACCTGCCGCTCAAGAATGCGGCAATCGTGGACGCAGGCTGGGCAGGAGGGCTGGCCATACTGGGTGTGATCTATGGGGCGCTAGGCGGTGCTTACCCGCCGCGAGCGGTGTTGATCTCCGCGCTAGCCGCCGCTTGGGGTCTGCGCTTGGCGGCCTACCTGCTCTTCACGCGCGTCATTGGCCACCCCGAAGAAGGCCGATACGTCCAATTGCGCCGCGACTGGGGCGGCAACATAGCACTGAAGTTCCTGCTCTTCTTCGAGTTCCAGGCACTGCTGTGCATCCTACTATCCGCCCCATTCCTGATTGCGGCGCTAAACCCGCGTCCTGCTCTTTCGGTGTTTGAATACGCGGCGACGGGAGTGTGGCTCATCGCGTGGATTGGCGAGTTCGTGGCCGACACTCAGTTGAGCCGCTTCAAGTCCAACCCGGCTAATCGTGGAGCCGTCTGCCGGGTGGGTATGTGGCGCTACTCGCGGCATCCGAACTACTTTTTTGAGTGGATGATCTGGGTCGCATTCGCCCTGTTCGCTCTCGGCTCGCCTTACGGTCCCGTAGCCCTTTTCGCACCGGCCCTCATGCTCTTCTTTCTGTTCCGTGTTACCGGCATACCCGCTACCGAGGCGCAAGCGCTGCGGAGCAAGGGCGACACTTACCGTCAATATCAGCGCACCACGAGCGTCTTTTTGCCGTGGTTCCCAAGGAGCTAATCCATGCAAACCGGCACTCTCGCGGCCCCGCAGATTCCGGAAGCGGCCTATAGTAAGTGGCTTGAACTGGACGTTCTGCCGGATTGGCTGATTCGTATCGGCATCCGGCGCCTCCTGTCGAAACGGCTGGAGGAAGAGGCCCAAGGTGGCCCCGAAGCCCAAGCACAGAAGCTCATGCGTTTCATCGAGCACCTGCGCGCCAGTCCAATCGCCATTGGGACAGCCGTTGCGAACCAGCAGCACTATGAAGTGCCGCCCGAGTTCTATCGATATGTTCTTGGCCCGCAGCTGAAATACAGCTGCGCGCTATGGCCAGACGGGGTCAATACCCTGGAGGGCGCCGAGGCGGCCATGCTCGAATTGACTTGCCAGCGCGCTCGCCTGGAAGACGGGTTAGACATTCTCGAGCTCGGTTGCGGCTGGGGCTCGCTCTCGCTCTACATGGCGGAGCGTTACCCGAATAGCCGCATTCTGGCCGTCTCGAATTCCCGCTCGCAACGCCGGTTTATCGACTCCGAGGCTATTCGCCGTGGTCTGATGAATCTCGAAGTCGTCACCGCCGACATGAACGACTTCGATACAGACCGTGGCTTCGACCGCATCGTTTCGGTGGAGATGTTCGAACATATGCGGAACTATCGGGAGTTAATGCGCCGCATTGCTTCCTGGTCCCGGCCAGACACGGTGCTCTTCGTCCACGTCTTCGCGCACAACCGGTTCGCTTATCCGTTCGATGATCGCAACGCCTCCGATTGGATGGCCCGGCACTTCTTCACTGGTGGCGTGATGCCCAGCGACGACCTCCTGCTTCACTTCCAGGATGACTTTCGCATTCGCGAGCGCTGGCGCTTGGACGGCGTCCACTACCAGAAGACTTGCGAAGCCTGGTTGACCAGGTTGGACGGGAACAGGGAGGCCGTACTGGCACTGTTCTCCAGGGTTTACGGCAAAGACGAGGCTCTCCGCTGGCTGGTCCGCTGGCGAGTCTTCTTCATGGCCTGCGCGGAGTTGTTCGGCTACGCAGACGGGCGCGAGTGGCTCGTCTCCCACTACCTGTTCGAGAAGCCAAAGGCAGTGTAAACGTACCTGATCCTCTCTCAAGCTAAGGTTTCAACTCGCGATGGTAGGCCAACGGGTTCAACTCGCTGGCAGCCAGATCCCCCGGTTTAAGGCCTGGGAACCACCGCTCCAGGTCGCGTTGACGATTGGCGTTATCGGGCTCCGTGATCCGGGCGCCGTCGGCGAACCAAATGACCGTCATTACCTCGCGCGTGCGGTCCGTAGTATTCGGTGGAGCGCCATGCAGGGTCCAACCATAATGGAGCGTCGCGTCCCCTGCGCGCATTGCTACACCTGCTCGGGTCGGGAATCCTTCAGAGCGAATCAGGTCGTCAAACCGCTTTTCTGATTCATCGCTGATTGGAGCGTCGCCCAGGTAGCCGCGCCTGTGGGAACCGGACGCAAAGTGCATCGTGCCCATCTCCGCAGTCACGTTCACTAGTGGCATCCACATCGTGACTGTCTGGTCCGTGTCGAGGGGCCAGTAGTGCTGGTCCTGGTGCCACGGCGTCAGACCGCCACCCGCCTCTTTCATCAATGCCTGGTCGTGGTAAACACGCACGCCGGCGACCCCGAGCAACTCCGCGGCCAGCTTCCCGAACCGTCTGGCCAGGACGAAGTCCCGGGCGCTCTGGTCCTTCTCCCACAAATTGATGCCCTTGAGGAAAGCCTTCCCGTAGGTATTCCGGCTTTCTAGTGGGGTTCGCTCCGCACCGAACTGCTCCCGTGCGGCTAGGATTGCCGGACGATAAGCCTCTACTTCCTCCATAGACGCCACCGAACGCAGCAGAACGTGACCGTTGAGCCGAAATTCATCGATCTGGGTTTGCGTAACCTCGTAAGCCGACTCGAGAGCCGGCAAGCCAGCACCGGGCTTCATGCGAGCATGCTCCACTCCATGAGCTGCGCACCCTCCGCCGCATCGACGGCATAGACTTCGGGGGCCAGTCCCGACGAATGTCCATACGACTCGCGTACGGATAGTCTGAACGAATCCACGGAACTGGATTCCACCAGTGCGACCATGCAGCCACCGAAGCCCGCGCCGGCCTGCCGTGCGCCGATACAGCCAGGTGCGTGGAGCATCGCTTCCATCATCGACTGCATCGAATCTGAGCAGATCTCGTAGAGGTCGCGCGCACCGGCAAACGACTCGGCGCAGAGCTGTGACACCGCGGCACGGTCGCCGGCCTCCAGTGCAATCGCCAACTCCGCCGCGCGGGCGCTCTCGGCAATGATGAACCTGCAGCGCCGTTCCGCTTGTTCGGGTAGTTCACCAGCGCGTGCTGCTAGCGCTTCGAGTGTTAACTCCCGCAACGCCGCTACTCCCAGCGCGGCGGCGCCCTGCTCGCAATCGGCCCTTCGCTGCGCGTATTCGCCGCTAACCAGGCGGCGACGCGACATCGTGTTGCAAATGACCACTTGAATTCCATCCGCGATGCGGACCGTTCGTGTGGTGAGATCGCGGCAGTCGAGCAGTAGTGCGCAGCCCTGCCGCCCCAGGCAAGACGAGTACTGGTCGAGGATGCCGCAGTTCACCCCGACGAAATCACACTCGGCCTTCAAGCACAACACTGCCTTGCGCTCCGGCGACAGTCTCCAATTCCACAGTCCTTCGAACACGGTCGCCAATGCGCATTCCAGTGCCGCTGACGAACTCAATCCGCTCTCCACGGGCACGGTGCTCTGGATCAGTAGTTCACAACCTCCAACGGGGAACCCCTCCAGCGGCAGCGTGGCGGCTATGCCGCGAACGTAGTTGCCCCACTGTTCGCTGTGGCTGGTCACGGGCAGCGTGAAGCGCTCGTCCGCGTCGAAGTTCATGGAATGAACCCGCACCTCGTTACCGCCCGTCGCGCGAGCCGCGATCCACGTGTCGCGGCTGATCGGTAGCGTCAGAACGAACCCCAGATTATAGTCTGTGTGGCTGCCCATCAGGTCCACACGCCCTGGAGCGCGCGCCCACAATTCAGGTTCGCCCCCGAACTTCGCACGGAATGTCGCCCGCATTCGCTCGGCTCGTTCACGCGGGCTGAGGAGGCGTTCAGACTCCTGTTTCGTCGAATGCACTTAGCATCGCCTCCACGCTCTTAACCGGAATGTCGGATTGCATGCGGTGTGACGGCCCCAACAGCAGGCCAGTGCCCTCGGGCGCGAGAGTCCGGGCACACGCAATGGTCGCAGCGCGAATCTCCCCGGCGGTCCCCGACGGCAGCACGCCCTGCGTGGAAACGCCTCCGTAGAAGCTCAGCTTTCGACCGTACTCGGTGTACAGCCAGTGATGCTCCAGCACCTCGGGCTGCACGGGATTCAGGGTCGTCACGCCGATTTCCACCAGGTCCGGCAGGATGGCGCGAATGTCGCCGTCGGAATGCAGAATCACGGGCAACCCCGCGGCTTTGAAAACGGCGAACAACTGGGCCAGTCGCGGTTTGAGGAAACGCCGCCACAGCCGCGGCGAGAACAGCATCGCGTGCTGCGCTCCATAGTCGTCGCCGAAGTAACCGCAGTCCACACCGGCCGCCACGAACCTGTGTGCGAGCTTGAGCTGAATCGACGTGATTCGGTCAAACAGTTCCGTCACCCATTCCGGCTCTTCCACCATGTCCATCAGCAGGGCCTCGAACCCTCGCAGGGACCACGCCCGCTCAAAAAGCACCATGCCGAAATTCGGAGCGAGGAAATATTCCGCGCCGCGTTGGGCAATTACGCCCGTTGCCGTGGCCAGCAAGTCGTGCCGGTCCGGGTCGGGCCATGGATACCTGTCGAGCGCGGTGTCTTCCTTCATCGGGGCGAAAGCGTGCCAGTAACCCTCCGTCCGCGTATCCCAGCCGGCGCCCCACCAATCGTATTCGCAGGTGCCGTCGGCGCTAGCTGCCCGCGCATGAGTGATATCCACCCGGAGCATGTGGTTGCCCAAACGGTCCGGCAAGGCCTCAAGCGGGATTCCGAAGTGCTCCGCCATCAATTGGCCCATCGCTGGGGTGTAGTTGCATTGAGTCGGCAGCCTGTCCACGCTCTCGCCACGCAGTGCGCGCCGAGTGCGCTCTTTCCTTGTCATGCCGGGAATCGCCGGCAATAGTTGGCTCATTGGATTTACCAGAAGTACACATTCAGGGCTAGCAGAACGAGTCCTACTACGCCCGCCACGAAGATCGGCCTCCGGTACAGTGGCAGGGCCACCTCGGAGGGCAGTTTAGTGACGCCGTAGACCAGGCCCTTCAATTCGGATACCGGCTTCGGGGTAGTCTTCAGGCTCACCGCTACCGTGACGATGACGCACACCAGCCAGGACCAGATGAAGCGGTAGAGATTCTCCGCCATGGGCTTCGCATCCGGCGACAGAGCCACCAGCGCCAGGGAGGCCGGGTGGATCTTCACCAGCAGCCAGATGACGAAGGATGATCCCATTCCGGAGAGCAGTCCCCAGAACCCGCCTGCTGGAGTGGCCCGCTTCCACAGCATTCCGAGGATCACGGTGCCGAATAACGGGATGATGAAGAAGCCGAACAACGCCTGGACGTAGTCCATGATGCTGGCGAATTGCATTACCAGATAGGCCGCTCCGATGCTCGCTCCTAAACCGATCACCGTGCACCAGCGCCCCATGCGCAGGCACTGACTGTCGTCCGCGGACTGGTTGAAGACGGGACGGTAGATGTCGTGGGTCCAGACCGTCGCGAAAGCGCTCACGTTGCCCGCCATGCCGGACATGAAGCCCGCGATCAGTGCGGTTACGCCGATGCCCAGGAACCCGGGCCCCAGGTAGCGGGCCATCATCAGCGGCATCACTTCGTTGAAGCTGTGCCCGCCCGTCGCCAGCGCCTCCGCTTCTCCGGTCAACTTCATGGGCAGCACCGCGAGTCCCAGGAGGCCGGGCAGGATCACGATGGCAGGGAGGAACATCTTGAACGCGGCGCCAATGGTCGTAGCCAGCTTCGCGGAGCGTAGATCGCGCGCCGCCATGACACGCTGGACGACCAGGAAGTCCGTGGTCCAGTAACCGAATGCGCCGATGAACCCCAACCCGAAGACGATTCCGGTCCAATGGACGCCCATCGGATTCTGCGCCGCCGCACCCATGTTCCGCCACATGTGCGTATAGTCCTGGCCCGGTGCGCGCGCCGCGATGCGAACTAGCATCCCGTGCCAACCGCCGGTCTCGATCAGTCCGAAGATCGGAATCGAGATGGTCCCGGCCCAGATCAGCACGAATTGCAGAACCTCATTGACGATGGCCGACAACAGTCCGCCTAGTGCGACATATACTCCGACAGTGATGGTGGAAACCAGGATGCTGAACTGGATATCCCAGCCAAGGATGACTTTCATAACGACGGCCATCGAGAACATGTTGATGCCGCTCATTAGAATGGTCATCGCCGCAAACGAAATCGCTGAGAGCAATCGCGTCCCCTCGCCGAAACGCAGCTTCAAGTACCCGGGCACGGAATGGGCCTTGGAAACGTAATAGAACGGGATCATGACCATGCCCAGGAAGAGCATTGCCGGCACGGCGCCAATCCAGTACCAATGCGCCGCCAGCATCCCGTATTGGTAGGCCGAGGCCGACCACCCCAACAGTTCGAGCGTGCCAAGGTTCGCGGCCACGAAACTCAGGCCCGCCACCCACGCTCCGACTCCCTTGCCGGCGAAGAAGAAGTCGTCGCTAGCACGCACGTTGCGTTTCAGATAGAAACCGACGCCGAGCACGACCGCGAAATACAGGCAGATGACGATCACGTCCGCCGGGGCCAGTGTGAGCAGTCGCGAACTCGAAGCAGTCTGGGCCGCGTTCAATGCAACGCCGCTCAGCAGCAGCGAGGCCAAAGGCACCCCAAAGCGAGGCAACTTCCAGGGCGTCGTCATCTTGGGTTCGACTTCACGCCGCAATCGACAACCGAGATGCCGCGGCCCGCGCGACCGTACCCTGCGGACCCAGCGGCACTTTGCCCCGGGCATCTTCTGGAACTCGACATTCTGCCTCTTTCGACCGGCTCCCTTGTCGGGATGACACATAGGCATTGTGTCAAACGTGGGCCGGGCTTGGGAACATCTCCGACGCCCGAGGTCCGGGCGATCCGACGATACCGGATACAATAGCGGCATCGGGGGATACGCTTGCGAATTGCCTTAGTCCTGACAACCTTGGCCGTGGGCGTTGTCCCGGTGATCGCGGGGCAGTCGCTGCCAACCGTTCCTTCACGACTTTCCGCATTGAGTGCTGAGTTTCGCCAGCTCGCGCGCAAGGTCAACCCGGCGGTGGTGCGTGTTTCGTCGATCGGCTACCGGCAACTCGACGAGGAGGAGTCCGACGAACCGGGCGTGGCCTCGCGGCAGCAGAGTTCAGGCGCGGGAGTCGTCATTAGCCCGGACGGCTACATCGTGACCAATGCTCATGTGGTGCTCGGAGCGCAGAAGGTTCAGGTAACCCTCCTGGCCCGCTCCGCAGCCGTCCCGGGGCGGCCCGGAGGGGCGGAAACCGTGAGGCGGAAAACCCTGCGGGCAGATCTGGTCGGCCTCGACATGGAGACTGATGTCGCTCTGCTGAAGGTAGCCGAAAAGGGGTTGCCCGCGCTCAAACTCGCCAATTCCGATGCCGTGGAGCAAGGCCAGATCGTGTTCGCTTTCGGTTCCCCATTGGGTCTCGACAATTCAGTCTCGATGGGTGTCGTGAGTTCGACCGCGCGCCAGTTCAAACCCGACGACCCGATGGTGTATCTTCAGACCGACGCATCCATCAATCCGGGCAACAGCGGCGGGCCCGTCGTCGATTCAGACGGGGACGTAGTTGGTATCAGCACGCTCATCCTCAGCCAATCGGGTGGCAGCGAGGGGCTCGGGTTCGCCGTTCCGAGTAATGTCGTGAACAATGTGGTTGAGCAATTAAGGGAGACTGGACGCGTCGTTCGCGGCGAGATCGGCATCGTGGTCCAGACCATCTCGCCTGCGCTCGCAGTGGGCTGGAAGCTGCCCCGCGATTGGGGCGTCGTGGTCGCGGACGTCGATCCAGAGAGCGAGGCTGCGCGGACTGGCCTGAAAGTCGCCGATGTCATCCAATCCTTGAACGGGAGGCTGGTGGACACCTCGCGGCAATTCGACCTGGGACTTTACCGGCCGGCTCGCGGCGGCAGCGTCCGGCTGGAAGTGCTGCGGGGCGGGGAACATCTGAACTTCAACGTGCCAGTCCGGGAACGGAACGACGAGGAGCGGAACTTCAGCGACCTAGCCAGCCGCGAGGAGAATCTGATTCCCGAATTGGGCATTTTCGCCATCGACTTGAGCGACAGCCTGCGGGCTCGCATCGCTCCGGAACGACACGATCACGGCGGAGTCTTGGTGGCAGCCCGGGAGGCCGACGGCCCGGCGCTCGACGATAACTTTCAAAGCGGGGACGTGCTCTACGCCCTGAACCGCGAGACCGTCAAGAGCGTCGCTGCGCTGCGCTTGCTAGTCAAAAAGCTGAAGCCTGGAGACGCCATCGCCGCCCAAGTCGAGCGGCAGGGCAAGCTGCGCTTCGTCAGCTTCGAACTGCCATAGGGCGCCTTCCGTCAGTCGGGGAAGTAGCCCTCCCGGGCTCTCACTCTTACGCCTTTCAGGCCCGTGATCGCAAGCTGAATCGAGCGCCACTTGATCCGGTCACCTTGGGGCGGCCGGTATGCCAGCAGATATGTGTGCTGCAAGTCGCCCACAATATCACGGAAGATGCCGGCCACGTCCCCGGGTCTGTGCGCCTCGTACACGGTGGCGCCCGTGCCGGTGGCAATCTCTTTCATGCCCTTCAGCAGGCTCTTGCTGGCGAGCCCCTCGCCCTGCGCGACCATGTAAATCGGAATCCCTGCTTTCTTGGCCCGATCGATGGCAGCGCGAGCGCGCAGCACGCTCGAATTGTCGTCCCCGTCGGTGAACACCACGGCCGCACGCTTGCCGCTGCGCTGCTCAAGGACTCGTGTAATTTGCGAGATGGAGTCGAACAGGGCGGTCGTGCCTGAGGCACGGGTGCGCATAACCGCGCGTTTGGCCAAACCCTTGTCCTTCGTGAAGTCCTGCAGCAAATCCAGCGAAGCCGCGAAGGAGTAAATGGCAACCGAATCGTCATCGCGCAGATCGTCGATGAATTTCGCCACGGCGTTCTTTACGCGCGGCAACTCCTGTTGCATGCTACCGGTAGTGTCGAGCAGGATGGCGCAATCGAGCCCGGCCGAGTCGGACTGAAATGCGACCACCTCCTGCCGTTTGCCGTCCTCGGAGATGATGAAGCGCTCGCGCGTCAGGCCGTCCTGGTATTTGCCCCGATCATCCAATACCGTTGCATACACCTCTACCAGCCTCGCCTCCGTGCGGAAGACCACCTCTTGCGCACAAAGGCACATCCCGATGAATGCCAGGATTGTGAGACGCCTTTTCATTGATCGGCAAGCACTTCATCGATCATCTCGTCGTTAACCGTTTTGAAGGCGGTCAGCACCGCGCGCCAGTCCCGATAGTCGGTCATCTTCATGCTGGAAAGGACTCGCCGGGCCGCGGGTTCGGCCACCAGCGGCAAGAACGCCGGTGGGATGCCGGCCCTTTCGAAATACTCCGCCAGGTAGAGCTTGAATTCGGAAGTGCGCTGGGCCAGGCGGTTCGGGAACATGTACCGTTCAAACTCCTCGTAAGGCATCTGCGGAGCGAAGTGCGGGTGCATGCAGCCATTGATCGCGGACATGTTGGGACCCAGCCAGTTTAGCCGCGCGCCGTCGTCCTGTTGAGTGAGTTGAAGCAGAGCTTTGAACACCGGCGAATCGCCCATCGCATTGCCTGGCCGTGTTTCCAGGCGCTCACCCAACGAATTCAGGTCGCCCAGCGTTAAAGAGTTCCAGACGTCCTTCCAATCGCGCCGCTCGATGCCGTCGAACAAATCGTGCCGCCGAGATGGCGACAGGTACCCCGCGGTCTCGGCGGCGAGCGCGGATCGAACCTCAGCGCTGCTAGCGGCCTCGACGATCCATTCGCGCACGGCTCGCAGCCGCAGTCCGATTCGCCGCTGATCTTCGACACCGAATCCGGGCCAGTGGGTGAGCCGGATCGCTCCGAGTTGCTCCGCCGTAACAGTCTGGCCGTGACCGGCGGCGGACTTCGTACCGGCTGCGGAAGCCTGGCCCGCCGCGGCGGCCATCGTTATGAAAGACCCACTGACGTACGAGCCCGCCGGCCCCGATTCCAGTTCGGTGCTCGCGAAGTAATCGGGCTTCGCGCTGGACGTGTAGTCTGCGTTCCGATGCCGGCGGAGCAGTAACGGATCATCAGCCAGAAGTATGTCGTTGGGGCGGAAGTAGTATGCGTACAGCACGCCCCCTAACGCCAACCGCATCTGCGGCTCAAGTTCAGCCAGTACCTCAATGGAGAGCTTCTGCAAGTCCTTGGGATTGATCTTCTTCGACTTGGCGACTTTCTTGTGAGCCTCTCCAATGGCCCTCAGTACCTTCTCGGGCAACAGGCGGTGGATGTGGTCTTTGTCCTTCCCCTCCAGCTTTGTGCTCTTATCCACGTCCACGGCCGGCAGTCGGGAGGCGTTGGCTTCCATCAGGGCAACCTGCGCTGGCGGTCCGACTGCCAAATTTGACGCCGCGCTGACGATGGCCATAACCGCGGTCAAGCTGGGCGCCTTCTGTATCTCGAGCACCCGTTCCCAGGCTGCGGTTCGGGCAGCACTGACATCGAAGGACTTGGGCACACCCCCGAACGACCACTCGGCTCTCGCCAGATGGCCAGTCAGCAGATCGCGCAGCGCCACAGCGGGGTCAGCAGCCGCCTCGAGGGGAAGCAGGGACTGGATCGTTGCTGCCGATGCCACCGTGAGTTCAGCTGGGGTGACGGCGTGCGAGAAACGGTCGCAGATGCTCCCGAAGATCCCGGCGGCTTTCTGCTGCTCGATGGACCCGGCCAGCACGGCCAGCCGCAGAATCTCCACAAGTGCATGGAAGTGGCCCAACATCACGTGCGCTTCCTCGACATGCATCGAGTTGGTCTTCTCGGCAAATTGGAAGAACTGTGAAAACTCGCGTGCCGAAAGTGCGGTGAACGCGGCGAAATAGGGGTAGTAGGAAGGGTAGTGCGCCGAATGCTGTGCCAGCAACAACGCTGACTCTTCATCCAGCGGGTCGTCGCGGTGCTCTTCCACCCGCACCACCGCCAGGAAGTTTTGCAGTTCGCTGCGCGTCGACTTCTCGGCCGTATAGTGCGTGCGCCCCAGCCTCAGAAGGATCTCGTCTTCAACGTCAGGCGCGGCTTTCTTGTGGATCTTCTTCAGCAGCTTGGTTGTATTGCCAACAGAGCCCGCCCTGCCCTTGATCACCATCCACAACTCCGGACTTCCCGGGAACATCACCGTGCCGTCTTTGTCCAGGGGCACCTTGCGCAGGAACTCGCCAAACGACGTATCTCTGACTACTGTGCCCGCCGCTCGAGCGTTGTCCGGAGATTCCCGGTAGAGGTCGTAGAACTTCCCCAGTCGCTCTGGCGAGCGTGTGTAAAAGTGCTGGTGTTCAAGATCCAACCCAGCGAGTGTGCTGTAGTAAGCCAGCAAATCGCCGTCGTTCTTCTCGAAAAGCGCCCGGAAGAAACGGCCCGGCTGGCGCGGATCCGCTCCCGTCAGTCGCGACCAGGCATCAAACGCTTCCACTCCGCCCGGCACCGCGACTGCTTTGTTCTCGATCGACAGGGATGACGCGTGGGCGATCATCTGCTCGCTGTAGCGTTGCGACAGCACGCGCAACCCGAACGACTCCGCGACCACGTGCGCCGTTTCTCCGTCGAAGACGCTCAAGCCCGCGTACAGCCGGGCCAGATTGGCGTCCTGCGCCATCACCTCCGCCAACCCCCCGAATGGCTTCTCTTTGGCATAGAATTCCCTGCGCCAGTAATCCTCTTCCAGCAGGATTGGCACTTGCTCCCAGGGGACCTCGAGCGTATAGGACTTGCCTGCAGCAAACGCGTCCTGCATACCTACCTGGTCGATACCCAGTGCGGAAGCCATGTCCTGCTTGCGCGCCTGCGAACTCTTCTCGCCGAACTCGACGGTGATGTCGCCTTTGTTGACTTTCACTTTCCAGCCCAGCAGGTTCAGGGCGCGCTCGGTTTGCTTGCGCTGCTTTTTGTCGGTAACCGACAGTTCAATCCGTGTGGATTGGGTGTCGCCTTTGGATGGCTGCCCCAGCGCGCACAATTCCTGCAGACGTTGGAAATAGTCGCGCAGGATGGCGGAGAAATCCTGCCCGGCGCGGGGATTCGCTTTGGGGTGGCCATTGATAATAGCCTTCGCGTATTCCACGAAGAAATGGTCCGGCGAGGAGACGCCCTGTCCGCGTGCGATGAACAGTAGCGCGTCACGGCCGCCGGGCAGCAGGACCTCACTGCGCCGCCGTGCGAAACCGGGCGTCGCAATCGCGGCCGCCTCCGCTTGGCCCGCTGCGCGCAATTTGTCTGCAAACCTGGCCGCGCGAGCGAGGTCATTCTCGCGCAGTGCGACCTTCAAGCCGCGCAGTAATACTGTGACCGAGGAATCGACCCCGGCGAGGCGTTGGTAGGCGGCCGGCGCCTCGCGGCCGTACAGATCCTCTGCCCAGGCGGCGTGTCTCAATAACTCGGTGTCTTCTGAATCGGGGCTGAACCGCTTCAACTCCCGGCGAGCTTCGAGAATGCGGCCCTGCGCCTCTAGAGCGTGCGCTTTGATCAGAAAGATGCGCGCCGATGCTGGAGCCACACCGAGGCCGGCCTCGGCTTCGCCCTCCGCAGCTTGCATGTCGCCCCCGGCGAAGACCAGCCGGGCAATCGCGTAGCGCACTTCTTCGCGCTGCGGTGCGAGTTCAGCCGCCTTGCGCCACACCGGCAGGGCCTTCTCCGGCCGCTTGAGCTCTTCCAGAAATCCGGCCCAGGTGACATGTGCTTCCGGGTTCGCTCCCAATTCCCGCAGGCCGGATTCCACTTGCTCGGCGGCCCGCTGCATTCCCTGATGGTCAAGCAGCAGCCGCACCAGCGCAGTGCGGCGATCCAGGTTGTTTCCGCCGAGTGCGACGCCTTTTTCGAGTGACTCCGCCTGCCGGTTCCAGTCGCCCAGCTTCAAACTGGCGTCGGCACGGGCAAACCACAGCGACTGGTTGGCAGGTTCGGCCCCCAGGCTCTCGTTGAAATACGGGATTGCGCCTCGAGGATCGTTGTGCGCCGCGCGAATCAGGCCCAACTCCGCGGCGCCCTCGGGCGTCTTGTACGCTAACTCGCGAGCCCTCAGGTAGGCCTTTTCCGCTTCGTCATGTTCACCCGCCAGGAAGCGGCGATGCCCCAAACTCGCCGACAGTTTGCCATCTGCCGGACGCACTTCAACCAGCAGTCCAGTAAGCGCGGCGGACGTCTTGAAGTCCTTCGCCCGGGCATACATCTCGCCGGCGAGTTCCAGCGCGGAAGCGTCCCTCGGGTTCAAAGCCAGCGCCGCATCCAGGTGCGTTCTGGCGCTGGATGCGGCCGCGACGGTGAGTGGTTCCGAGGCCAGCGCGGACCGAGCCGCCGCGACGTGCGCGAGCATTTCGGCATAGCCGTCCAGGCCAGGCAATTTGAATCCCGGAGCTTGCGCGATTGAGGACAGCTTGCGTTGAACCTGCCCCGAGGCGCTCAACAGGTCTGCCTCGTACAAGTGAAAGCCCCTCGCAAGCGCGGGCCGATCCCAATCCAGTTCGACCAGTCCCGGTTCCTCGCGGCTCAATTCAGCGAGCAAATCCTCTGCCGGGTTCTGCACCAGCATTCCGTCCGCCTCGCTTGCCGCCGCGCTCAGAAATGCCGGCGCCGGGTCGTCCAGGTTCCAGATGGCCAGACGCTTGTGACCTGCCTCCATGCCGCCGGACAGCAGTGTACCCGCATAGCGCGCTAGTTCCGGGGGCAGGTCTGGGAAATCGCCAGTCAGGACCACAATGGGCCACTCTCCTTCCAGCACCTGCAACTTCTCGCCTACGGACGAGAAGAATCGGCGCGGCAGTCCTGGATCCATGGACGTTCCGGATTCGTCCAGGGTCACTTCTTTGAGTGCCGCGAGCAGCTGGAGGCGAGTCTTGAAGGGGCCCGCAACGCCCGCCAGATCCGGGTTCAAGAGCGCGAGCCTGGTCGGGATTTTGCCTTTCGAAGTCGTGTGAAAATCGAGGATCGACTTCTTCACCTGCTGCAGTTGGTCCTGGTTGAGGAACCCTGTTGCAATGGCGAAAACCACTGCAGGCTCAGGTGCGGCGTCCCTCGAGCGCACCGCGATTTGTCCCTGGAACGTGCGCAGTTGGGTAATCGCTGCCTCCGGGGTCTCCGGCGCGCGAGTTAGAATCGGTTGGGCATGGCTGGCGACTGCAATCGCAGCCAGCGGCCAGAGTACGGTACAGAACTTCGGCAGCATGGCGTTGAATACCGGATTATAGTCGGCTCCCCTTCGACCTTCCAAACGATTCTTACCATGGGATTGCCGCTACCGCCATGGGAGCGTACGTCTGCGATTGAGTGCAGCGCGTCCAGACGGTTCACTTTTCCGGCCTCTTGAATTCGGGTTCAATGGCCACGGTGGGGGTCTCCAATGGGCTCCTTACCGAACCTGGTTCCGGCACCAGCAGTCGGGCCGGCAGTACCACAGTGAACGTCGAGCCTTGTCCCGGCGCGCTCTTCAGGTCGATCCGGCCGCCGTGGGCACGCGCCGTCCACAGCGCGAAGCTCAGCCCCAAACCCAGACCCGTTCCACCGCCCGGCACACCTCGGACTTTGTAGAGATATTCGAAAATATGGGGCTGGTGCTCCGTCGCGATGCCGGGTCCGGTGTCGGAGACGGACAGCCTGATGTCTCCAGGCATGCCGCCGCCGAAAGCCAGGGTCACGCGCACCTCGCCTCTCGGAGGCGTGTACCGGATCGCGTTGGAAACCAGGTTTGAAAGCATCCGCTCGAACTGTTTGCGATCGACATGGGCCAAACAGCGGTGCTCTGGCATCTCCGCATCAAGCTGAAGTTGTTTTGCCATTGCATCGCCATGCTGTTCGCTGAGGACGTTTTCCACTAGGGCGACAAGATCGTAACACTTGGAGTGCAGCACGAGTTGTCCGGACTCCGCCTGAGCGAGCAGCAGCAGTTCATTGACTAGGGCAGAGAGCTGTTCCAGGTCTTTCACCGCCTCTGCGATTGCATCCCTGTACTGCTCAATTGTGGTGGCGGAGAGTAGCGCAACTTCCAGATGGCCACGAGCTGCGGTGATCGGCGTTCTCAATTCGTGGGAGGCGTTGACCGAGAACTGGCTGACCTGCTCGAAACTCCTGCCCAACCGTTCCATCATGCTGTTGAAAGTGCGGATTAGCGTATCGAGTTCATCCCCGGTGCCATGCTCCGGAAGACGCACATCAAGGTGTCCTCCGCTAACGGCTCCCGCGGCCGCAGCGAGTTCCTTTACCGGGGTCAGCGCCCGGCGTGCGATCAACCATCCGAATAGACCGATAATCAACAGCACCGCCGGCACGGCTAGAAAATAGGTGTGCACAAAGCCTTGCAGAATCGCCAGCAAGCCCACCACCGGGACGCCTATCGCGAGATAGAACTCTCTACCCTCGTCATAGGCGCGGCCCATCAGGATCATATAGGTCTCGCCCTTGGGGCCATACTTCACCCTGAGAATAGGCCCCGGTGAGGCGAGAGCTTCGTCATGGTCCAGGAAACTGTAGTCCACGAGTTGGTTGAATTTGGGCGACAATTCCCAGACCTGCCCGTCGATAGACTCAATCCGGATGTACTGGCGAAGACGCGAAACTACGTCTGCCTCGCCGGGCATCTGAGTGTGCGGCAGCCAATTCGGTGGGATCGCGTCCTGGCGTAGATAGGCCAGTACGTCGCCCCACTCCTGCCTCAGCAACAGCTCGCTCTGCTGTTCCAGCATCGAGTCGAGCGCGCGTTCGAAAAGCAGCCCCGCGCTACCCAGGACTGCGGCAAAGAATAGGATGTAGCTTAACGTCAAGCGCATCCGCAAACTGCGGAACACGGCGGGCAACCGCAGCAATGCGGATAGGTGGGTTGTCATCAAAAACCTGCAGGTCCAGCCCGCGCAGCGTTACTCGCCAGCTTTGTCGTTGATGTCCAGCATATAGCCGATGCCCCGCACCGTGTGGATTAACTTCACCGGAAAGCGGTCGTCGATCTTGCTGCGCAGGTGCCGGATGTAAACATCGACGATGTTCGTGAGTCCGTCGTACTCCATATCCCAGACGTGTTCGACGATCATCGTACGGCTGAGCGGTCGCGAGCGGTTTCTCAACAGATATTCCAGAATGGCGTATTCTTTTGGCGCCAGATCCACGCCCTCGCCGCCGCGTTGAACTCTGCGCCGGGCGCAGTCCATTACAAGGTCTCCGATGCTCAGTCTCTCCGGGGTGGGCAGGCCGCGCCGTAAGAGCGCGCGCACACGAGCCAGCAGTTCGACAAAGGCGAAGGGTTTGACCAGGTAATCGTCGGCACCGTGTTCCAGGCCTCGAACGCGGTCGTCTATGCCGCCGCGCGCACTCAGGATAAGCACGGGCGGACTGACTTTGCGGTTACGAATTTTCTCCAGAACCTCGATGCCATCCATGTCGGGCAGCATCAGATCGAGGATCACGAGATCGAAATCCGTCTCGTGCAGCTTTTCGAGCCCGGTCGCTCCGTCGAGTCCGTGTTCGACGCTGAACCCGTTGCTCTCCAAGCCTCGTTGGAGGAAATCGGCAATTCGTTTTTCGTCTTCTACGAGAAGTATGCTTGCTGGCTTTTGTGTCGCGTCGCTCATGAACCTTACCAATCCCCGCACCGGGATTAAAGCACCGGGCCTATTCGCCAGGGAACGAACTCCTGATGGCCCATCCGCTCGCTCGCCGTCGGCTTACCTGTTGCGATGCGCACCAATTCATCGAAAATCACTTGCCCCAGTTGCTCTACGGTCATCGCGCCATCGGCGATTAGACCGGCATTTAGATCCATATTATCCCGTACCCGATGGAAAGTGCTGGAGTTAGTGGCGATCTTCAACACCGGGACAGTCGGAAAGCCGATCGCACTGCCGCGTCCGGTCGTGAATGCGATCAGGTTCGCTCCCCCTGCCGCCAGGCCCGCAAGTGAAGCCGGATCATAGCCAGGAGTGTTCATAAAGACGAGCCCCGGCCCGTGCACTGGTTGCGCATAGTCCACTACTTCATTGACAAAAGAAGTACCACCCTTGGTTACAGCCCCGAGCGACTTCTCCACAATGTTTGTTAATCCGCCATCCTTGTTTCCCGGAGACGGGTTGTCGTCGAAGCTGCCTCCGAACCGGTTCAGGTAGGTCTTGTATTTGGCAATCATCGCGAGCAGTCGCTCAGCGACGGCACGCGATCGCGCACGACGGACCAGTAAATGTTCGGCTCCGACGATCTCCGGAGTCTCGGCCAGCACCGTGGTCGCGCCCAAGGCTGCGAGCAGGTCGCTGCAGTGGCCCAGTGCTGGGTTGGCAGTAATGCCTGAGAACGAGTCCGACCCTCCGCAATTCAGGCCGACCATCAGTTTCGACACGGGCAGTTCCACTCTCGTCTCGGCTGCGGCCCGCTCCAGGTACAGCGCGATCTGCCGACGTGCGGCCTCCACCGTTGCGCGAGTGCCACCGCTTTCCTGCAAGGTGAGCCCAGCGATTCGTGCGTGGGCCGGCGCTTGTGCGCCCAAGTAGTGCGAGATCTGATTGGTCTCGCAGCCTAGCCCAACGATCAGGGCCGCACTCACGTTGGGGTGTGCCAGCACACCGGCCAGCGTCCGTTGCAGTTGCTGGGTGTCTGGGCCGATCGAGTGGGCGCAGCCTTCACCGTGCGGGAAGGCTACTACACCGTCCACGTTCGGGGGCAGTGCGGTGCCGGCGTAGCTTGCCGCAATCGCCGAGACTGTGTGCGCGGCACAGTTGGATGCCGACACTACGGCGATGTAGTTGCGCGTGCCGGCCCGGCCGTCCTCTCTCGGATAGCCCAGGAAAATGGGCATCTCGCGAGGCGGGACCGGCAGCGGGCGCACCCCGCTGGGGAACTCGTACTCGAACGCGATCTCCTCAAAGGCGAGGTTGTGAGTGTGCACGTGTGCGCCAGGCTCAATCGGAAACCGCGCGCGCCCGATCACTTCACCGTATCGCCGCACCGGTTCTCCGGCCGCGATGGCCGAAAGTGCGACCTTGTGCCCGGCCGGGATCGGTTCTCGCACCGTGACGGCATCGCGGCCCGGCCGGATGATCTGTCCCGGCGCAAGTCCCACCCGGGCAATGGCTACGTTGTCGGATGCGTGAAGACGAAGCGCCGCGTTCTCCGCTGTCGGTGACGGCAAGACCGCAATCAAGTCCATACAACATCTCCCAGGCCCGATTGGCCCCGCCCCGGCTTATCGAACCAGCGCGGTCTCCATGATGTCCTCGCCGGTATGCACATGGTAACCGTTCTTGACGGGATGGATCAGAATGCCGCCTTCAGACGGGGCGGGGAACTGCTCCAGGCGGAGTACCCGCTTGAACTTGGAGTTCTCCGCGGCCGGGATGAACTTGCCGGCGTGGACGTGCAGGTGGCATTGCGTCCGCACTTTGTCACCGTTATAGGCGACGCCCCATGCGCCCTCCCCAAAGTGCTTCTTGGCCTCGGCAATCGCAAAGCCCCACAGGCGATCGCGCTCCGGTTTGGGCATCAAATGCAGTGGGTGCGAGCCAGGCGTATGCGCCTTGGGCATGACCAGCCAGCGATTGGGCTTGCGTGGATTGATGTCGCGCACCGCAAAAAACTCGACGCCGGCCGGCTGATTCTCCGCCTCGCGGCACAGGCTACACTCCCGCTTCTTCATAGACTCCGCGTCGTCCAGCTTGCAGTCGCAACCCCGCACGTCGGCGCCCATCCGGAAAGGCGCATAGGTCAGCATCGACGCCAGCAGTGCAAACGCGGGTACACGCGAACGGACCGTCTTCCAAAGCATTCCAGCCATTATATCGGCGACCTGCCTATACTATTGGGTGTCTGACGCCACCCCGCACTCGCGGCCCTTCCCAACTCTGCTGCTCGTCGCCTTGCTGGCACTGCTGGGTGTCTCGCTGTGCGGCCTGGGGTTGGCCGGACTGATCGGCCCGGACGAGCCGCGCTACGCCTCCATCGGCCGGGAGATGGCCACCTCTGGTGATTGGGTTACACCGAGGCTCTGGGGCGTTCCCTGGTTTGAGAAGCCGGCCCTGCTGTATTGGCTGATCGGCGCGGCGACTCGCCTCGGATTGCATGATGAGTTTGCGGCGCGCCTGCCTGTCGCTCTTTGCGGGGCCTTGTTCGCGGCATTCTTCTGGTGGACGCTCAAGCGGCTGGACCGGCAGGCGGAAGCGCCGCTCGCGGCCGTGCTGCTGGCTGCTAGCGCGGGATGGATGGCGGTGGGTAACGTTGCCGCCACGGACATGCCGCTTGCGGCGAGCTACAACGCAGCTGTATTGGCAGCACTGCTGTGGCTCCAGACCGCACAGCGGCGCTGGGCTGTCGCCGCTGGGGCGTTGCTGGGAATTTCCCTGCTCGCCAAAGGGCTGGTCGGCGCAGTCCTCTTTCTTCCGCTGCTTTGGTTTGCCCGCAAGCGCGTGTCCGGTCTCGCGCTGCTCTTTCTGGCCTGTGGAGCCGTCGCGCTGCCCTGGTACATCGCAGTGACTGCTCGGAACGGCATGGAGTTCATCCGGGTCTTCTTCCTGCAGCACCAACTCGGCCGCTTTACCCGTCCAGACCTGCAGCACGTGCAACCGTTCTGGTTCTACGTGCCCGTACTTCTCGGACTTCTGTTTCCCTGGACGCCGTTACTCGCTCAGCTCCGCCGCTCGACGTTCAAAGCCCAGCCCGAGCGCGTGTTCGCCGCCGTCGCGGTGTTCGGGTTCGTGTTCTTCTCGGCTTCCACCAACAAACTGCCCGGCTACCTGCTGCCGCTCCTCCCGGCCGTGTGCGCGCTGCTGGCGCACGCCGTTACTCGAGCCGTCGCACCGGGGCGCACGCTGGCGAGTTGCGGGCTTCTGCTGGCGTTGAGCCCGCTGGCCGCCGCCGTCTTGCCTGAAGCACTGCGCTCCGGATTGCGGCATGTCTCCTGGCTGGGCCTTCCCTGGGCACACGGTGCTCTCGCGATCCCTGCCGCCGCCGGAGCATACTTGCTGGCACGCCGCCGCCAGACTGCGCCGTCTGTAGCTCTTTTGGCGGTGCTGTCGTCCGCCGGTTGGCTGTACGTCAAAATCGCAGCTCTGCCGGTGGTGGACCGGACTGCCAGCGCGCGTCCTCTGTGGAATCGGGTGATGTCGCGGCGCGAGGACATCTGCGTCGAATCGCTCAACCGGGCGCTGCGCTACGGCCTGAATTACTACTCGCTAACCCCGCTGCCCGACTGCGACGCCGTTTCAAAACCCTTCCACATCCGCCAGCAGGCCCATCAGGAAGTGCAGGTAGTGCCTGCCGCGCCAACCGGACCCGAACCGGATCAACACCGGATCAACACCGGATCAACACCCCGGCGGTAGGCCGGCGACTGATGATAGGATGTCGCGGATAGAGTTCAACGGAGGCCACCATGCCAACTTCTAATACATCCTCGAGCACATCTCCCAGTAACGGCCGCAGAGGGTTTCTGCACCGGATGATGAGTACCGTCGGCCTGGGTGCGGTTGCTGCCGCGGGTGTTCCCAGCCGCGCTTCTGCACAGAGCGGACCTGCAAAGACCGGCGACGCCAGCGCGATCCTGCCGGCTTACGCGCGAGCGCAGAACTACCGCTCCTTGAAGGAATCCACCTTCGACCGTTCCGGCGGTAACGCAGATTACCGTGCCATTGCACCGGGCGCGGCGCTTGAAGTGTTCAACCAGACGGGCGCCGGCATCATCTCCCACATTTGGTACACCATTGCGGCCGACAGCCCCTTGCACCTGAAGGAACTCGTCATGCGCGCCTACTGGGACGGCAACGAAAAACCCAGCGTCGAAACACCGGTCGGAGACTTCTTCGGGCTCAACCTGGGCGACTACGTGGACTTCGAGAGCGCCTGGATCGCCTGTTCGCCAGGCAAATCGTTGAACGCCTATTTCGCCATGCCATATCGCAAGGGCGCGCGCATTACCATCACGAACGAAGGCTCGCACCGCGTCGGAGCGTTTTATTCGAACATCGATTTCGTGGCGGTCGAGAAACTACCTGAAGACGCGCTTTATTTCCACGCGCAATACCATCAAGCGGTTCCGAACAAGCCCATTAAGAGCGACGGCAAGAATCTGGATGGCAGGTTTAACCACGTGTACTGCGAAACGCGCGGTCGCGGCCAACTGATCGGAGTGACGTTGGGCGTCATCCAGAACGCCGAGGGCTGGTGGGGAGAGGGCGACGAGATGATCTTCGTCGACGACGAGTCGAAGCCCATCATAACGGGCACTGGATCGGAGGACTTCTTCTGCGGTAGTTGGAACTTCGGTGGACGCGAGGGCGCGCACGCATTCTCGCACCACCAGTACGGCGCCCCGCTGATCCAAAGCCCTGAACGCACCGGTGGCAGGTACTGCCTGTATCGTTTCCACGGCGAGAATCCGGTCACCTTCACGCGCTACATGAAACACACCATGGAGCACGGCCACGCCAACGACCGTGGCGACAACTTCTATTCCTGTGGCTACTGGTATCAGGACAAGCCGGCGTCCGGTTTCCCGCCGTTGCCGGCTTTGAAAGAACGCATTCCCACAGTGAAAGCCAGTTAGCGCTCAAAGCCGACACAAGCCGCGAACGGGAGAGTGCCCACAGGCTCTCTCCCGTCAGGGCACTGTCCCCAGCGGAGTTCGTGCAGGTTCTTCTCTTCAGTCGGCGGGCTGATGCGCACGCTAGAGTGGTTTTATGAATTTCGCCGCCATCGGAGCATTCGCTCTCGCCGTCGCAGTCGCACTCGGGGCCTTCGGCGCGCACGGACTTAAGAACCATCTGGACGCCTATCTGATGGGAGTGTGGGAGAAGGCTGTGCTTTACCACTTTATTCACGCCTTCGGGTTGTTGAGTTTGGGGCTTGCGGCCAAGTCGGGCGCGCTAGACGAACCTGCGGCAAGCCGCGTCGGATGGCTGCTGCTTGGTGGGGTGATTCTGTTCTCCGGAAGTCTCTATGCGTTGGCATTGACCAGGTTAACCATATTGGGTGCAATTACACCACTCGGCGGTATCGCCTTCATCGCCGCTTGGGTTTGGCTGGGCGTCTGTCTTGTCCGCGCTCGCGCCTGACGCGCCTTTGCTTGGTGCGAGCGTACAGCAAGTTCCCATTGCGGACCTCTCCCCGCATTAAAGAGAATGGAAGGTCATGCCATCCGATGCTTCCGCGCAAAGCCTGCCCGCCAGCGAAGTTTCTCCCTGGTACAAAGAACTCAACGGCTACCACTGGTTTGTCTTGTTCGTCGCCAGCCTCGGCTGGCTGTTCGACACAATGGACCAGCAGATTTTCAATCTGGCGAGGAGGCCCGCAATCACTGAGCTATTGGCCTCCAAGGCTACAGGGAAACTGCTGGCAGGGTTGGTCGCAGAATATGCGGGCTATGCCACATCGATCTTCATCATCGGTTGGGCGATCGGCGGGGTGATCTTCGGCGTTCTCGGCGACCGTCTGGGCCGCGTGAAGACCATGATCATCACGATCCTGTGCTACTCGCTGTTCACGGGCCTGACTTCATTTGCCACCGACGTATGGCAGTTCTCGGCGTTTTGCTTCATGACCGGTCTGGCCGTGGGCGGGCAGTTCGCGGTCGGTGTCGCACTCGTGGCCGAGGTGATGCCGGACAGGGCGCGTCCGTATGCGTTGGGCATGCTGCAAGCGTTCTCAGCCGTGGGCAACATGGCAGCGGCGGTTACCGGCATCATCCTCGGGCGCATGGAGCAAGCGGGCGCAATCGCCAGTTCCTGGCGTTACATGTTCATGATCGGGGCGCTGCCGGCACTGCTGGCGATCCTAGTCTTCCGGAAGCTCAAGGAACCGGCGCAATGGCAGCGCGACAAGGATGCGAAGTTGAAGATGGGCAGTTTCCGAGAATTGCTCGGCACGCCGCGGTGGCGCAAGAATTCACTGATCGGCATGGCGCTGGCAGCCTCGGGGGTGATTGGGCTCTGGGGTATCGGTTTCTTTAGCTTCGATCTGCTGCGTTCCGTCTTGACGAAGACTTTCCACGCACAAGGTATGGCCGAAAACGTAATCGCGGGCAAGCTTACCTATTGGACCGGCATGACCTCGCTGCTACAGAACTTCGGTGCGTTCTGCGGCGTTTATGCTTTCACCACGTTGACTCAGAAGATTGGCCGCAAGAAGGCATTCCTGGCGGGCTTCCTCGGGGCGATGGGCATGACGGCGTTCACGTTCTGGAAGTTGACGACCTTTACGGACATATTCTGGATGATCCCTTTGATGGGGTTCGCGCAGCTATCCCTGTTCGGAGGGTATGCGATCTATCTTCCGGAGCTTTTCCCGACCCGGCTGCGGAGTACAGGCACTTCGTTCTGCTACAACATCGGGCGCTTTGTGGCCGCCCTCGGCCCGCTGGCGCTGGGACTTCTAACCAGCCGGGTCTACGCCGGTTACGACGAGCCGATGCGATACGCCGGCATCACAATGTGCGCAGCGTTTCTGATCGGCATCATCGCCCTCCCGTTTGCGCCTGAAACGAAGGGAAACCCACTGCCGGAATGAGACATTTTGCCTACAAGAGCCTTGCGGAATTGGCCGCCGCGGCGCATGACCTAAACGCCGGACACGTGCATTTCATCGAAGACAAAGACCGGGTCCGGGCGGCGCTCGCGCGGCCCGTGCAGATCGGTCAGATGTCGGCCGGGAACTCGATGGCAATCCATCCCATGGAGGGGTGCGACGGTACTTTAGATGGTCGTCCGGGCGAACTAACATGGCGACGTTATGAACGGTTCGCGACCGGTGGGGCGAAGTTGATCTGGTTTGAGGCGACGGCAATCCGCGAGGACGGGCGAGCCAACTCGCGCCAGCTTTGGCTCAATCCCGCAACCCGCGACGATTTCGCGCGCCTGCTGGAGCGGATGCGGACGGTGCATCGCGAAAGCTACGGTACGACGGACGATCTGCTGATCCCGGTCCAGCTTACGGTTTCCGGCCGCTATGCGTACCCCAAGAAGACTATCGCGTATCACCACCCGCTGATCGACGACAAGAGCGGAACACCCTCTGACTATCCCGTGATCTCGGACGACGAACTCGAACGCATCGAGGACGAGTTCGTGGCCGCCGCCGGCCTGGCTCTGGATGCAGGCTTCACGGCTTTGGATATCAAAGCGACGCACGGCTACCTGCTCAGCGAACTGCTGGGCGCCAAGACGCGCAAGGGGCGTTATGGCGGTCCTCTCGAGAATCGCGCCAGGCTGCTGCGGAATGTTTTCCGCAAGGTGCGCGAGCGGTTCGGCAAGCGGCTGTTGCTTGGAATGAGGCTAGGCTGCTTCGACAGTGTGCCATACCGCCGCAACCCTCAGACCGGCATCGGTGAACCCTACAGCTATCCGATCCCTTATCCCTGGGGCTGGGGCGTGAAGCCGTCGAATCCCCTGGAGGAAGACCTAGCAGAGGTGAAGCAGCTACTGGCATGGCTGGTGGAGGACGGCTTGGAGTTGTTGAACGTCTCCATTGGCTGCCCCTACTACAACCCGCACATTGGACGTCCGTTCGAGAAGCCTGACGAAGGCAATTACGAGCAGCCCGAGCATCCCATATTGGGAGTGGACCGGCATTTTCGAATCGCTGGGGAACTGCAACGGGCTTTCCCTGATTTGCCGATGATCGGTACGGGCTATAGCTGGCTTCAGAAATACGCGCTGAACGCCGCCGCGGCAAATCTGGAGTCCCGCTCGATCCGCCTTTTCGGTCTCGGGCGTGGCGTGCTGGCCTATCCCGACTTTGCGCGGGACGCGCTGGAGAAGGGAGAACTCGACGAAGCACGTGTCTGCAAGACTCTAACGTATTGCTCCTTCCTGATGAGGCAGAAGACGAACGAACTCGGCCAGTATCCTACCGGATGTCCGCCCTTCGACAAGTTGGTTTACGGTCCCATTGTCAAAGAGGCGCGCGAACACTCGCGGAAGGACGGTTAAACGGGCCGGACACCATGGCAACCAGGACTGAGGGCGCCCTCTACTCCGGATTGCGAATTGTCATGACCATTCCCGGCTATGCCTCGGCGGCGGGGTACTGCGCACCCGATGTTAGCTGTTCTCCACGTCGTGACATCAGCCGCAGGAACTGATTTGGAGAGCGCAGAAGCGACTCGTACGCTTCCGTGAATACGGGCACCCCGAAGAAGAACCCCTGCATGCGGTCGCAATGGACTGCGCAGACGAGGTCCAGTTGCTCTTCAGTTTCGATACCTTCTGCGACCACCTGGAAGCCTTGGCGATGTGCGAGCAGGGCAATAGTCTGGACCAGGGGAAGGCTGCCGGATGGCTGGTCAATTTGCGAAATGAAGGAGCGGTCGATCTTGATCGCGTCTACAGGTAGACACTGCAGGTAGGTGAGCGGAGAGTAGCCTTTGCCGAAGTCATCAATGGCAAAGGTGACACCGAGCTTCTTCAGCGCGAGCATTCTCTGGACCGTCTCGTTCATGTCTCGCATCACAGAACTTTCAGTCAATTCCAGCTCCAGCATGCTGCCCAGGAATCTGGTCGACTCCAGGATCGACGTAACCGTTTCCACGAAGTCCGGTGCGGCGAATTGTAGTGCGGAGACGTTAACCGCCAATCGGCCGACGCTCAGGCCCTGGTCGAGCCAGACCTTGCCACGAGTGCAAGCCTGCTTCAATACCCAGTTTCCGATGGGGACGATGACGCCGATTTCTTCAGCCAGTCGAATGAAGGTATCCGCATCCACCTTCTCGAATTCCGGATGAAGCCAACTGAGCAGTACCTCACAGCCGGCGAGATGACCGTCCCGGTGCACTTCGGGTTGGAAACGTAGGGCGAATTCTCCCCGATCGAGGGCGCGGCGCAGCGCGGTTTCCAGGCGATAGCTCTGCTCCGGCGTCAGGGCGGGCGGCTCCGTCGCACATTCCACGGCGTTCCCGCCGCGTCGTTTGGTCTTCGCCATGGCTTGCGCAGCCTGACGCAAGAGCGATACGGGGCTGCGCCCGTCCACCGGGAACATGCTTAAGCCCGCACTGGCCGTCAAGAACAACTCACGGTTACTGACGTGGAGCGGCACATCGAAGACCCGTACCAGAGCCTCCGCCGACCGTAGCGCACCCTCTGCGTTTTCAACTGGATCCAGCAGAACACAGAACTCATCGCCACCCAGGCGCCCGACTTCACAACGCCCCGGAAAAGCCTCAAGCCGCCTCGCGACCTGGACCAGTGCTTCGTCCCCAGCGCTGTAGCCCAACAACTCGTTCAGATTCCTGAAGCGATCGATGCCCAGGATCACCACGGCAAACACGGTTCGCTCCGCTGAGCGTCCGAGAATCCGCGTTTGGAGTGCGCTCTCGATACTTGAACCGTCCATGAGACCGGTCAAAGAGTCCATTGCTTAACCTGCCCGGTCATGCTGGCGTTGCGCGTGCATCAAAGTGAGTCTGTCTCAATTCTGCGGCTGGGGATGGGCGCTCGCCATGATCTTCAGCACTGGTACCGTTATACTTCAGTCCTGATCGAAGGCGGTACTTTCTTGCGCCAAATCCGATCAGTGGGCAGACAATAGGCTGTCTAGCCGCGATGGTTGTGTTCCGACAGTGCTTCTTTTGCTGCACGTTCCATCACCAGGCGGGGCGCACTCTCGCCGGTGAATATCTCAAATTGGCGGGCTGCCTGCTCGATGAACATCTCCACCCCTTGGATAACTTCGCAGCCCTGCTCTGAGGCTCGCTTGAGCAGAGCCGTCTCCGCGGGATTGTAGACCAGATCGAAAACGATTTGAGCGGGGATCTGGCCATCGAAGAAGCACTCGTCGACATGCGGCCACATCCCCAGGGGAGTCGCATGCACCAGAACGTCGAAGTGTGAGTTGACCAGCTGGTCAGGCATCACGGCTTCGCCGCCGCAGGCTTTCGCAAGGGCCCGTACGCGGTCCGGATTACGCCCAGTGATGCTGATTTTGGCGCCTGCGTCACCCAGAGCGAACGCTGCGGCGCGAGCTGCTCCACCGTTTCCGGCTACCAGCACGGTAGCTTTCGATAACCGCAGCTTCTGCTCAAGCGGGATACGCACCCCATCAATGTCGGTGTTTGTGCCACGCCATTTGCGGGCCTTGCGCCACACGGTATTGACCGCACCGATCCTCCGGCTCAAAGGGTCTAGCGTGTCGAGGTAACGAATGATCCTCTGCTTGTGAGGAATCGTGACGCTGAACCCCTGCAGCGGCAAATTCTCAGCCAGCGAGAAGAAGTCCTTCAGTTGGAGCGCGCCCACCAGAAACGGTAGGTAGATCGCTTCAATCCGGCGGGCTTGCAGAGCACGGTTGTGAACTGCGGGCGAAATGGAATGTCTCACCGGGTCGGCGATAACACCATAGATTTTGCACGACTTCCAAGCCTTGTCGATGTGGTAGAGATTGTGCAGAGTTCGCGAGGAAACCTGGCCGGCCGCAGTGCCTTCCGCAGTCGTGGGGGAGGCGTACGTGTATGCGCCACCGAGCACGGTGCAGAGCACCCTGGTCGAGAATCCCGTTTCCGACATGGCCAGGACGACCAAAGGCACTTTGCCATGCGTCTTGAGGAGTGAGAGGATCTTGAGATTGTCCGAGGGCTTGCGGGCTGTTGTGACCACTTTGTAGGCTGCGGCAGGCACCTTCAGCATCCGGCGCATGATTGGGTCGAGAGCCGGGGTGCCCTCGAAGTTATGGTAGGAAACCACAACTTGCGCCTCGCCCAGCAAGTCCATCCGGGCCGGTCCATTCTCGGCGCTTTCGAGTTCGATGTCCACCGCCCGGGCGCCGGCAGCAATGGCCGCGGCGAGAATACGAAATTCCTCTTCGATGCTACCGTTGAAGCGGCCGTGATTCTGATGGCGGCGGCAGGTGGCCAGTACAGTCGCGTCAGGGTATAGCCGAAGGAACTCCTGGATGACTCCAACGCCTTGTTGAGGCGAAGGCAGATAATCAAGGCGAAACTCGATGAATCGCTCGCCTTGAGCGGCCTCGCGAGAGGCATGTTCGAGCAGTCGTTCGGCGTCGGGGAGGCCGAGGGCAATACAGATACGTGGAAAGGGCGCGCGGGCAGGCATGCCTGGTTAAAGCCTCAAAAAGGATATCACGCTCACAGTGAGCACTATCCGATGCTCGAGGTTCTCCTTCTACTGGAAGCAGTCCGGTGCAATTGGAACCGGAGAGCGTCTGACGGGCTCTGGGTCGATGTCGGGGCGGTGGTCGAACCAAGGTGACAGACTAGCAGTTTACTTCTTCTTGTGTGTCGCCGGAGCGGATGCCGTAACACCAAGATTGCGCAGTTCCGCCTGAGCCCGCCGTGCCTCGTCGCTCCCAGGCGCGGTTTGGATGACTGCGCGAAACTCCCGAGCGCCATCGGCTTTCTCTCCCAGGAGGACCAGCGTTCTGCCCTTCATGAAATGCGCAGTGACCGTCTTGTTATTCTTAGGCAGCGCGATCACTGCGTCGAACGCTTTCAGCGCTTCATCGAAGTTCTTCTGGTTGTAATAGATCTCTCCGATGTAGTACTGAGCGTTGGGTCCATATTCACTGTCCCCAAACCAGGCTAGGTAGTTCCTGAATTCGTCCAGTGCTAAGTCATACTTAGCGCTGGATTTGTCACGCAGTGCGTCTTTGTACAGGCCATCGGCCGAGGTTCCTGGGGGCGGACCGGAGGGTGCAGCGGTGGAATTGGGCGTGGCGGGCGGAGCGGGCGGAGCCTGCATCGTGCGAATGGCGGTGTTCAAATCCAGCACTTTCTGCTCGATTTTCGCCAGTCTCTCGATGACCTCTGAGACATTTTCCTTGACGTACTTGAAATCTTCACCCAGCGCATCAACCTTGGTGCCAACCGCGCTGACCTGGTTCACAACGCCCTTGGTCATCTGGTCCTTGAGCCCAGTACCCAGGCCGGCAACCTGCCTGTTCCCTGAGTTGATCTGGTCGAGGATCTGTTTGAGTGCGGCGTCGATCGCGTTGAACCTCTCGTCGTCCGCTTTCTTCATGTTCCGGACTTCTTCCTGAAGCAAGGCGACGTCACGATTCATTTCCGTAATCTCGCGCTTCTGCGCGGGGGCTACCGCCGGTAGCAATACAAACGCCAGTGCAAGGCCGATTCCAACTCTCATAACTTTCATCTTCCCTTATCCCATGACCATCCGTGCAGGCCGCAGATGCAAAAAGACGCCGCTTCCCCGCGGGAAAGCGGCGTCAGTGTGAACCAACTCACAGCATGGTCTATTGAGCGCCTGCGAAGTGGACGCGGCGATTCTTCGCCCAGCAGGCTTCGTTCGACTCGGTGCAAGCCGGCCGTTCCTTGCCGTAGCTGATGGTCTTCAGACGGTCGGCAGGCAGCCCGACCTGAGCCAGGAACTCCTTGGCGGAGGTGGAGCGCCGGTCGCCCAATCCAAGGTTGTATTCAGCCGAGCCACGCTCGTCGCAATGGCCTTCGAGGGTGATTACAGCCGAGGGGAAGTCGCTCAGGATGGCCTTGATCGCGTCCGCATCCTTCTGGAGGATGGCGCGGGCGTCTTCGCGGACTTCACTCTTGTCGTAGTCGAAGTAGATGTCCTGGACTTCCGACAGGCGCTGCTCGAGGCTTGGTTTCGGGGCTTCGACCGGCGGCGGCGGAGGCGGAGGAGTTGTGACGTACACCGTAACGGCCGCAACTGCATCGCCGCCAGCGCCGCTGGCAGTCATGCGGTACGTCGTGTTTTCGGTGGGTGAAACCGAGCGGCTGCCGCTGGCTTGCACGGTCCCAATTCCGCCATCGATAGTAACCGTCGTCGAGTTGGCGACAGACCAACGCAGGGTGGAACTCTCTCCCTTGACGATCGTGGACGGCTCCGCGGTGAAGCTGTTGATCACGGCCGCTTTGGGCTTCTCCTGCACTTGGACAGGCGCGGGGGGTGGGGGGGGTGGCGGCGGCGCGGGCACCTTTTTCTTGCAACCGGCCGAGACCAGCAGCAGCGACGCGACCATCAATATCAGGGCAATTTGGTTTCGTTTCATTCTCTGTTTTTAGCCTCCTCAAGGCTACTCCAATGTCATTCTATCCATATCCGGAACGAGGTGAGGAACTCACTTCACCCAGACCGGCATATAATTGTTGCCTTGCGTAGTCAGTTGACGGACCTCGGTTCCGTCCGCCAGCATCGTGAAAATCTGAGATTTTCCAGTGCGATTGGAGCTGAATGCCAGGTGCCGGCCGTCCGGAGCCCAGGAAGGGTTCTCGTTGCGGCCTTCGCCGTGCGTCAACTGAACCGTTTCGCGCGAGGACACGTCCATGATGAACAAATTCCAGTTCCCCGGAGCATACCCTCGCGTCCATGAGAACGCAATGTGCTGCCCATTGGGATTCCAGGCCGGGTTCGAAGCTTCTCCTTCACCGGTGGTCAGACGAACGGGGTCCGCTCCATCGATATTCATCATATAGATTTGCTGCATCCCACCGCGCCCCGAAACCACCAGCACGTCATGTCCGTTCTTGGGGTTGACCTTGGGCTCCGCTTCAACCGCGCGCACATTGCTCAGCCGGCGCAGACCGCCACCGTCGAGATCGCTGATGTAGATGTTCATGAAACGCGGGTCCGCCGTTGAAGCGAACAGCACATTCTTACCATCTGGCGTGAAGTTGGGTTGAGCATTGACCGAAGCTTGCGGGTTGAGGAACGGAATGAAGCGCCCGGTGACGGTAGAATACATCATCAAACGCGGCTGCCCTTTGGCAAATGTCGTAAATGCCAGCCGCGTTCCGTCTGGCGAGACGGCGGGCATCGTGGTGATCGAGTTGAACGAGGTTAGCCTTTTCTCGTTCGAACCGTCAAAGTCCATCGACCAGATTTCCTTCGTTCCCCTGCCCTGGCGATCGGAGACGAAATACACCTTCGATCCGGCCAGTGATGCCACACCGAGTTGGTTGAGGATATCGGCCGCGTACTGGTGCGCCACCTGGCGCGCTCCATTCTCGTTCAGCTCACCGTTGTAGAGTTTCCTGAACAGGCGCGCACCGTTCAAGTCCGGTATGGTCGGGTTGTACAGGTGCCCAAACACGACGAACTGCCCATTCTGTTCCGACGCGTAGCCAAAACCAAGGTAAGCGGCGGAGACCGGCGACGAAGCCCAATCGGAGAGGCAGCGGCCGCCGCAGTCTTTTGCGACCGGTGGCGGAGCGTTCCTTCGAGCGGGTTCCGGCGCAGCGGGCGTACGCAGGTCGCTTTCTTGCTGGGGCGGATTCAACGGGTAGAAACTCTTGGGCGCCATCGTGAAGACGCCCGCGCGCTGCACGTCGTCAAAGACGGTCTTGTTAAAAACATCCGCGTATTGCGCCGCGCCGCCGGCTCCCCGGAAATCCGGGAGCGCAATCGTCGGCTTGCCGGCGCCGAGGAACTTGATCACAAGATCGCTTTGCTGGCCCGCGCTCCAGCCCATAACGGCCAGCGCGCCAAAGCCTGCAACTCCGAGTAGTAGTTGGATTCGTTTCATCGTTTCAATGTGAACCAGAATTCGATTGTCGCGGAAGAACCGGAATAGGCCGCCGGCAGGGGCTCGAATGGAGCTGCCTCCAGGACCGCCCTTTGAGCCGAGTAATCCAGCGAGACGTTCCCGCTGGATTGCGCCACCCTGACGTTGCGCACCTGCCCACTCCGTTGGATTTCGAATGTGACTATGGCCGTTGGCAACGTGCGTATGCGGGCGTCCACCTGTTCGGTGTGCCATTTCTGTGCGACGCGGTCGCGAATCAGAGCTGCGTATGCGCCAAAACGGCTGCCGAAAGGTGTACCATCCCCGACGCCGACGCCGCCGGAACCAGGAGCAGGCGCGTATAGCGGAGAACTCGCCGCCTGCCCCACACGGCTGGTGAGCTGGTTGTCGGACTGCGGAGATGGGTTCGTGCGCGGGTTCCGATAGTTGTCGTCGGAAGAGCTGCGGTGGTGTTTCGACTTCAGAGGGATGGCGTCTTCCTGCTCCCGCTCGACGGCCTTGGTGTGACGCTCCGGCTTGGTGATCGGCTCGGGCACCTGCGATTTACTGTCGGACGCCACACGGTTCATTGGCCCTTCGTGGCCGGGGATCGGGATCGACTTCACCACCGTCACGCCCACCGCCCCGCCGCCCTTCGAATTCGGATCGCCCCATTGCTCCCGTTTGGCGAAGTTGGCGAATCCCAGCGCAGCAATTAACACGGCGACTCCGGCGTGCAAACCCAGCGATCCCAGCAACGGCCGCCGTAGCGACTCGCGCGTGTCCAGGATGTCGCGAATAGCGTCCATAGTGGGGCTTACTTGCCGGGGCGCCCGTCGTCCGGTTGAGTCACCAGCAATGGTACGATCTTCTCGTCGCCGAGAGTTGAGAGCAGCGGGGCTAGGACGTCCCACATCACTGTCTTATCTGCACGCACGTAGGCGGACTTGGCACTGGGAAATTTCTGCCGGAACTCAGCCCCGAGCGCGTGAATATTCAAGGGCTTGTCGTTCAAATACAACTCGCCGTCCCTCGTCACGGAGATGACAGGCATTTCCTTCGCGGTGTCGGCCACCTTCTTCACCTTCGGGACATCCACTTCCAGCCCGAATTCCATCACGTGCGCGGTGAGCATGAAGATCACCAGCAGTACGAGTACCACGTCCACCAGCGGGATGATGTTGATCTCCGCCATAGCCGCCATGCCCTGGCGGCGGCCTCGCCCACCAGATCCGTTCTGCATAGAGAAGGCCAAGGGGTGCTACTCCTCTCCACGTTCGGTCATGTTCAGGAACTCGAGGGCAAAGTCATCCATCTTCGCCGCGAGCTCACGCAGTCGGTGGGAGAACTGATTGTACGAGATCGCTGCGGGGATCGCCGCTGCCAGGCCCGCCGCAGTGGCAATCAGCGCTTCCGAAATCCCTGGCGCGACGGCGCGCAAGCTGGCGCTGCCCTGCATGCCAAGCCCCTGGAACGAATCGATGATGCCGAGTACGGTCCCAAACAATCCGACGAACGGAGAGACGCTGGCTGTGGTTGCCAGCCAACTCATGTTACGTTCCAGCCGGGTCATTTCCGCGCTGACGCCCATCTGCAGTGACCGTTCGACGGCGACCTTGTTCGTCACCCGCCCGCGCGTTTGCACCTGTCGGCCAGCTTCGTCGTAACCGTAGGCGAAGACGCCACTCAAGGGCGAAATCTGAAACTGCTCGGCCAGTGCAGCGACCGACTCCAGCCGGGGCGCTTTGCGGAAGGCGCGCAGAAATGCGGTGTTCTCCAAACCGGCGGCCTTGAATTGCTTCCATTTGGCAAAGATGACCGTCCAGCTCATCACCGAAGCAATGATCAGCAGCACCAGCACCGCCTTGGATACCAACGACGCGCCCAACAGCAGGTCCAGGAGCGGCAACTGCAGAAAGGCTTCGGCGAATGGAAAACTCAAAACGTAACTCCTTGAAATTGTCGGGGACTCGATCGTCCCCACTCACCATGATAACGGAGCTTCATCTTGTTCTGATGTTGCCTTGGCGCGCGGGCCGAGGTGCGTGCCTTCGATCTGCGCCGCCGTTGAGTTCACGCGTTCAAAGCACGAGGCGAACAGCGAAGCCACAGGTCTAGCGCCGCACTGAGTCTTTCAACTTTCACCGGCTTGCTGAGGTAATCGTCCATGCCTGCCCTAAGGCAAGTCTCACGGTCTCCCGGCAACGCATGGGCTGTCACGGCTATGATTGGGATCCGGCACGCCGGTTCCGGGAGTTGCCGGATGGCCATCGTCGTCTCTAATCCATCCATGACGGGCATTTCCCAGTCCATCAGAACAATGTCGTACAGGCGGCCTCCGATGGCGTCCAGTGCTTCCCGCCCGTTTGTGGCGAGATCAACCTCGCACCCCAGTCTGACGAGCGTTTTCTGCAGAATCCGCAGATTGATGGGGTTATCATCCACAGCTAATATCTGCGGCGCACTCTGAGGTGCAGGTCCTCTCTGCTCCAACCCGGATGCCTCGGGGTTTTGAATCAGCAAACCGACCGCCGCCACAAAATCCTCTTCGAAGATCGGTGCGGTGATTGAGCTGCTGCACCAGTAGGGTACCGGAGTACGTGCTCTCCTGAGGCCCAATACCGGCAATTGACGTAACCGATCGGCCCGGCTTTGGCAAACGGAAAGATCAAATACCGCTACATCGGGCGCTGTGAGATTGTTTGCCGATGACACATCCACGCCGGTTGAGCTGAACCAATAGTCGGCTTGCCGCCGATCTAACCATTTGGCGAGAATCGCTTTGGCGGCCTCTCCAAATCCGACCAACAGGACTTGGAGTCCCTTCAGTGACAGGTCGATCGTCGAGCCAACTCCCGGGCCAGACTCAAGCGGCATGGCGGATTCAGGCTCCGCCGTTGCTTTCAAACGAAGTGCGTACCTAACGCAACCTGGTGATCCCATGTCCACTGAGACGGTTCCATCAGCCGTTAAGGCGAGCGATTTGCAGAGCCCAAGCGTCCAGCCGTACCCTGCGCCCGGAAGCGCTGGCTCCGGAGCTGGCCATGCAGCGACCTCAATGCTGAGAGCGTCCGCGTCTTCCAACGCCAGACGAACAACCATCTCAGCCGGCTTCTCCTTTGCGTATACGAAGCCCAGCAGGAGGTTCAAGCACACCCTAAGACGATGCTCGTCAGTGCGCACACGCGCCGGGCAAGCCGGGTCCATGTCGAATAGGAGGCTTGCCCCGGCGCTTCCAATTATCCGTCCGGTCGTGCGGCAGAGGTCCGAGACGGTCGTCCGGACGTCGAATGCCTGAACGTTGAGCGGTAGATCAAGCTGACTAAGGGCTTCAAGTCCGGGTAGGGTCGTCAAGCAAATCTGGGCCGTTGAGCCTAGGCCACCGGGAGCGTCGCCCGCGCCGCCGCTCGAGGACTGCCTGGTCTGCAACTCCATCTGGGCTAGCAGTTCGATCCGCAGGCTCTCCAATAGCTCACGGCCGAAGTCCGCCCTCAGAATGGTGCGCTGGTCCTCCGCGGTCGACCGCGTGAAGCAGCCCATCCAGGCGCCCCTGGACAGGCCATCGCCAGAAACTGCTCGCGCAGATAGCAACGCAGTCAAGCGAACTCGCCCCGACGGTGCGAGCAGTGTGACCGGAGCGCTATGCAATTCACCCTTTTCGAGGATTTCCAGATTGAGCGGTGAACCCTCGGCCATGTCGGGTAGGCAGGTGGCAATGGGAACACCCGTCACGCTTGCGGGATCTTTTATGCCAAGCGCCAACGCAAGCTCTCCGCTTATGCTAAGAATCGTGCCGTCCGAACCAACCTGAGCCCAGAGCCCGGGCAACTGTTCCGCTCTGGTTTCAGAACAAGATAGCGACGTACGGATAGCACCTGCGGCCGGCCCGAGTACCTGTCTCAGCCGCGCCGTGAGTCCACGCGCGCCATTGTGTTGCCCCGATGTGTGCATTGCGCAGCAACCGCCCGCATGGCCAGGCAGATGGTCCCGAAGGGACGGAATTCCCCTCTAGTCCAGACTAGCAACAATGTTTCAGACCTAAAACACTTTAATTGAATAGCGCCGCGCGTTTATGACATCTGCCCGCGCGCCGGGAGGAAGACTGCCCTTTCCAGCTGCAGATGTTCCCCGGAGTGGTATCCTCAAGGATAGCGTATCCCTAATTATCTCAATGAGTTCCGTATCAATTACGATCTCCTCTAAGCGAACGGCTGTTTGCCTGCTTTCCGGCGGACTGGATTCCGCCACTGCCCTGGCGTTCGCACGGCGCGACGGCTTTGCTTGCTATGCCCTCAGTTTCGACTACGGTCAGCGCCATCGCATCGAACTGGAGGCTGCGGCGCGGGTTGCGCGCTCGTTGGGGGCAGTGGAGCAAAAGACGGCCGTAATCGACCTGCGCCTGTTGGGAGGCTCCGCTTTGACCGACGCGATAGACGTGCCCAAGGACCGACTTGCTTCGGAGATGTCGTCCGGGATCCCAATCACCTACGTTCCAGCCCGCAATACGATCTTCCTGTCTTTCGCCTTAGCCTGGGCCGAAGTCCTCGGCTCATCGGACATCTACATCGGCGTGAACGCGGTAGATTACTCCGGCTATCCCGATTGCCGTCCGGAGTACATTGGGGCTTTCGAGCACATGGCCAACCTGGCGACCAAGGCGGGCGTAGAAGGATCGCAGCGGCTGAAGATTCACACGCCGCTGATCGACCTTTCCAAAGCGGATATCATCCGCGCCGGCCTGTCGCTCGGTGTGGATTTCGCGCTGACGCATAGCTGTTACGATCCCGATGAGGAGGGGCGGGCGTGCGGCCATTGCGATTCCTGCCAACTCCGCCTCGCCGGTTTCGCGGCGGCTGGGACCGCTGATCCGGTAGCCTACCGGCCATGAGAATCGCCGAGGTCTTCCCGAGCATTCAGGGCGAGGGCCTACTGGCCGGCGTGCCGAGCCTCTTCATCCGCGTCTCTGGTTGCAATCTGCGCTGCGCGTGGTGCGATACCCCTTACACCTCATGGATGCCGGAAGGAGAGGATTGGACGGTTGCCCGGTTGATGGCATGGGTCGGGGGCTTTCCGGCTTACCGCCACGTCGTGCTCACGGGCGGCGAGCCGCTGCTGTTTCCGGAGATCGTGCCGCTCTCGCAGCAGTTGCGCCACGCTGGCTTGCACATCACCGTCGAGACCGCCGGCACAGTTCATCAGGGCGTGGAGTGCGACCTGCTCAGCATCTCCCCGAAACTGGCCAACTCGACGCCTGGCGACCCGGTCTGGAGCGTTCGCCATGACGAGCGCCGTCTGCAGCCCGCGGTTCTCCAACGACTCACTCGCGAGTTTCCGCATCAACTGAAATTCGTGCTGCAATCCCCGGCAGATCTCCTGGAGATTCGGGCAATCCAAGCCCTTTGCGGCACGCCCAACGAACTGGTGCTTTTGATGCCCGAGGGAGTGGATGTCACAACCTTGCAGGAGCGCTCCGGCTGGCTGGTGGAACTCTGTAAAGACACCGGCTACCGCTTCACGCCGCGGTTGCACGTGCTGCTCTACGGTCACCGGCGCGGCGTTTGAGGTGGATTGAGTGAAGTGGGGCGGCGCTCCAGAGCCCGCTCGGGAAACTCCGGCGGTCACTTCCGGTGGCCACCATCGTAAACTTGGAACGAATCGAATATGCCTGACAAACCAGTGTCAAAAGACAGGGAACTGGAACGGATCGGTGTGGCGATCGACCGGAGTCTGCTCGACAAGTTCGACGAACTGATCGCCCGCCGCGGCTACGCGAACCGGTCGGAAGCGTTTCGCGATCTGATCCGGGCGGAGCTTGTCGGCGATACGGCGAGTCAGCCCCACGGACTGGTGACCGGTACCATCACGCTGCTTTACGATCACCATGTGCGCATGGTCGGCGAGAAACTGACCGCGCTGCAGCACCATTACCACCGGCAGATTCTCTCTACGCTGCATCTCCACTTGGACCACGATAATTGCTTGGAGGTGATCGTCGTCAAGGGTGAAGCGGCGGGTGTACGCCAGTTAGCCGACAAACTGATCGCGGAGCGTGGAGTCAAACACGGTAGGCTTGTTCTCTCGGGGACGGGCCCGGAATTCTGAGGCGCTCCGCCTTTTGCCGGGCTAGTATTTGCGCCCGGTACTAGGAAGGCTAGCTCCCCGGATCCTTCCCGGAGTACAATCGCATATTCGTTTTCCAGGAGGAGTAGATATGTATTGTGCGAAATGCGGTAGCACCATTCGTGACGAGGCGGCATTCTGTGCCAATTGCGGCGCTCCGGCGACCCCGGTCGGACAGCCGGCGCCTCCCCCCTTCACTCCTGTTCCTTCACCCTATGCTCTCCCCACTCCGCCGGTCGCCTTCGGCGGCTATGCAAGTTGGGGCGACCGCGTGCTCGGATACATCATCGACAGCCTGCTAGTCGGCGCGGCGATGTTCCTGCTGTTCCTGGTTCTTGGTGGGTTCCTCGGTGCGCTGACCGCCATGGGCGGAGAGCACTCAGGGTTCGCGGGAGGCATGTGCTGCACCATGCTAGTAATGTTCCCCGTGGCGACACTCCTGGTCGGGTTCTACAACCGCGTTTATCTTGTCAGCCAGCGCGGCTATTCCATCGGCCAAGGCGTCATGAAGCTCAAGGTGATTGACGCCAATGGCCAACTACTGACGCAAACCAACGCGCTGATCCGGTTGCTCGCTCAGATTGGACTGGGATTGATACCGTTAGGCAGTTTCCTGGATTTGCTGTGGCCGCTTTGGGACATCAATCGCCAGACCCTGCACGACAAGGCAGTCGGCTCCTTCGTGATTCATAATCCGGATGTCCGTTAGCGCGCGGACCGGGACCGGACGCTTGCACTGCATCGCTCCCGTGGCGGCTGCGTTCGTACTCATCGTGGGGATTCTGTCGCTCCACTTCTGCTTCGCTGCGAACGAGATTGGCACCTGGTTCATGGGGCACGCCTTCGGGTCGGCCTGTTGGGTGAGGGCTCGCTTTGGCATCCCCTGTCCGAATTGCGGCATGTCTCGTAGCCTGATTCTCTCCGCACATGGGGAGTTTGCACGTGCCTGGCGACTGGCACCCGGCGGCCCCGCCATGGTGGCGACCGCGGCTCTGACAAGCCTGATACTGGGAGCATTGGGACTGGCGATCGTATCGCGCCGGCCCGCCGTCGTGAGTAAGGTTCAGCACGCCTCGCGTGTGGCAGTCGTCGCCGGGACGATCGTGTCCACAAGCGTGTGGTTGGCTGGCTGGGGATTCGCAGTAATGCACTCCCTCAGGTCGCGATGACCAAGGCAGTCTCCACCGGTCTTCCGCCAAGCAGGCGGGAGTAGCGACATACTTGACCTACCGCTGATCTGGCTTGATCGAGAAAACAACCAGATCGGGCGTGACCAAACCACGAACAAAATCAGGAATGGGAGCGCTTGCGGGGACTAACTGAAGGGAATTCAGGCGGTCTTTTCGGGTGCGGGCTCGCCTTCAATTTTGGCAGGGGCCTGCTCTTGCGCCTTAGCCGGAACAGATGCGGCGAGTTCCCTGGATCTCATCCTGCGCTGGGTCCGACGCTTCTTGAGGCGGTCGGTACGGGCCTTATCTCCGTTGCGTGCTGACATGACCTTCCAATTCTAGCAGGGTCGCCGGGCTTGCCGCCTGCGAACTTCCAGCAGGCGGGCAGAACGCCATCCGGCCGGCGCCTGCCACACCATTCGCATCCCTGCTCCAGGCGAACTCGTGCCTGGGATGAATACGCTCGCCGGAGCGCGGTGAGATTCCAGTGATAATGAGGGTCTGATGTACCGCATGACGCACTTCCTCGCGCGCTGGGCTGCATCCGCCCTGGTCGTCGCGGCTTCCCTCGCACTAACGTTGCTCGGTCGTTCCAATCCGCCCGCCAAAGCCAATCTGACACTCAGAGACATGCACGGCAAGACAGTCCGCTTGCAGGAACTGCAGGGCCGGATCGTCGTGCTCAATTTCTGGGCAACCTGGTGCGGGCCGTGTATTGAGGAATTGCCGTTGCTGGTCAAGACCGCGCGGGAGTACGCCGGCCGGGACGTGCTCTTCGTCGGCGCTTCGCTGGACGCAGCCAAAGCATTAAACAATACCCTCCCCGCCTTCATCGAAGAACATGGCATCACCTTTCCAATTTGGACCGGAGCCTCCGCCGACGATCTGGACAGGCTTAAACTGGGCCCTGGCGTGCCTGCCACGGCATTCATTGACCGGGATGGTCAGATTGTGGCGCGAGTGTCGGGACAAATCCGGCCAACTGAATTAACGCAAAGACTCGACTGGCTGCTATCCGGCCGCAAAGACCCCGCTCCGGCCGCGTTCGTGAATCATCTCGAATCTCACTGAGCATTTGCAGGCAACACTAATCCTGCCACTGCTCTGTCTCGTGTCATGCAAGCGTTTACCGCACTTCCGCCAGAACCATGTTGCGTGCGATTCGTCGTGCAGTGTCGGCACTCTTCCCGGCATTCACCAGGTCTCGGGAGGCGCCTGGCTCCTGCACGCAGGCCGTGCCCGCGAACACGAAATTGTCCCGCCTCAGACGTCCTGCTGTTTCCGGCGACGCCCGGGCCTTGCGAAAACTATCACCACTCCCGGCGAGGCACCACTCTCCGATTGATGCCTTGTAATTGCTTGATATTAGAGGCTTTCAATTATTGACCATTTCGTCTGGATTAGGCTAAGATCCTCCCAATGCGCTTCTGGGGTCTTTTCAAATTCCTTGTTCCTTGATTGCAAGGCTGTGGGTTTGTTTAGGCGGAATGTCGCAGCGACTGGTTGAGAACTGGGAGACCGGCGCCGCACGTTAAGCTAGTTCCCTCCTGACCCCGATTGGCCCGCCTCGGTTGCCCACGGCCAAGGTCTGCACCACTCGTGTGCCTTGGGTCAGGCGAGGGTACTTCTGCGATCAACTTCCCGGCGCTGGTGAATACAAGGAGATCAAGGGGATGCATTTTTCATTGGGAACACTACGACAACAACTCAGCGCCCGCGGTCCTTGGTTGACCGCAGCTATCCTGGCGCTTTCCGCCTTTGCCGCCGTTGCTCCACTGCGAGCTCAAGGTTGCATTGTTGCGCGTTCGACCGGACAACCCGTAGGCCCTGAGACCGAGGGCGGCTACCTGATGCCGGGCGAGTTCGATTTGAGCGTCGGCTACCGGCATCAGTTCTCGTTTCGTCACTTCGTCGGTCCGGTGGAACAGACCTACCGTATCCAACAGGGCACGCAGGTAATGAACAAGATCAACTTGGAGACCATCGGGCTCACCTACCAGGCGACGCCGCGCTTCAGTTTCACCGTGGACATGCCGCTACTCGAGGCGAGCCGGCGCTCGCACAATTCACCCTACACACTGACTGCTCAGGGCTTTGGAGACATGAGTTTTACAGCGCAGGGCTGGGTGTTCAATCCGCAGCACGAAACACTGCCCGGCAACGTCTCCTTCGGTTTCGGCATGGTCCTTCCGACCGGCAAGGACAACGTCATGAACCGCGTGGACGCCTTCGACGGCAAAGGCCCGGTGGATAAACTGGCTGACTACTCGATTCAACCCGGCACCGGCGGCTATGGGATCGTGTTCCAGTGGCAGTCATTCCTGAATGTTGGCTCGCTCAGTCAGGCCTACTTTAACGGCAACTACATAGCCACGCCTCAGAATACAAACAACGTGCAACGCTCCACCACGATTAACCCCCTGACGCTGACCCACTACGTCTCGATTTCGGATGAGTATCTGATGGAAACCGGCATTGCCCGCGCGATTCCCAAAGTGCGTGGCCTGTCCTTGAATTTCGGCCCGCGCATGGAAGGCGTTCCCGCGCACGATCTGATTGGAGACAGCCTCGGTTTCCGACGCCCGGGTTTCGCGATCTCCTTCGAGGTAGGTGCGCAGTATGTCCACAAGAAGGATGTACTGACGGCGACGATCGGCAAGGCCATCTATCGCGACCGCACACGGAGCGAGCCTGACATTCTGACCGGTGGACACGGCGATGCGGCGTTTGCCGACTACATTTGGCTCGCCAGCTACTCGCACCGGTTTGGCGGCCACCACTAACGACCAGACATTTGGAAGACCGCCCGATGGCTGCAGCGCCCGGCTCAAAAGGCCGGGCGCTGCCGCATGTTCACGCGATATGTTCGTCAGGGCCTGCCGCGCCGAACTCGGGAACCTCCGCGCTCTAGCGGCAGTCTAAGCGAGTGCTGGCTCACGTGGACAACGGGAGGCGCAGTGAGTCATCTGCGGATCGCGTCATTCTTCTTTCTCCTTGGCTCCGCCCTGGCGCAGGACACCTGGAAAACGTGGCTGAATGAAGGCGTTCGCGCCTTCCAGAGTGCGCACTATCGCGAAGCCGTCGTGGCGTTCCAAAAGAGCGTTGACCTCAGCCCTACGGCAGTTGAACCGCGCTTGTACCTGGCTTCGTCCTGGATGAGCCAGTACATCCCGGGCGCGACGTCGCCCGAGAATATTGAGGTTGCGGGCAACGCCGAAAGGGGCTTCCTTGCGGTGCTCGACCTCGATCCGAAGAACGTGCCGGCACTGGAATCCCTCGCCACGCTCAAGTACCTGGAAGCGCAGGGGACGCCGGTGCCCTCTGAGAAGCTCAGTCAGCTCGACGAGGCGCGTCTCTGGTACCTGCGGGTGCTGGAGGCCGACCCCACCCGGAAGGAGGCGCATTATTCGCTCGGCGTCATCGCCTGGGGCTCGTGGTATCCGGCCTGGAATGCGGCGCGGGTCCAAGCCGGCATGCGTCCCGATGCCCCGGGTCCGTTGGTGGACTCGGCGGTGCGGGCCGATCTGCGCAGTCGTTACGACGCCACGCTAAAGGACGCCATCGACCACCTGAACAAAGCCCTGGTTCTCGATCCACAGTACGACGACGCGATGGCCTACTTGAATCTGCTCATCCGGGAGGCCGCCGACCTGGCGGAGTCCCCTGCTGCCTGTCGGACAATGATCGTTGAAGCCGACGCCTGGGTACAGAAAGCTCTAGACACGCGGAAGGCGAAAGCCGAGCAGGGTGGTCTGCCTGCAGCCGGAGGATCTGGCGGTGGTGAGGGTGGAGGTGCCCGACTCGCTCGGCCGGTGCAGTCCCCGTCTGAGCCGGCTAGTCCGCCCCGTCGCATCACGGTGGGGGGGAACGTGATGCAGGTGAAGCTGATCTCCCAGACGCCGCCCCAGTATCCGGGGGAGGCGAAGCAGGCGGGCATTGAGGGCGAGGTGCTGCTCCAGGCGATCATTGGCGAAGACGGAAGCATTGTCCAGTTGGACGTGAAAAGCGGGCACCCGACTCTATCGGCCGCCGCGCTCGAAGCCGTTCGTCAGTGGAAGTACACGCCGACCCTGCTCAACGGCGAACCGGTGGAAGTCGTTACACTGATCCACGTGAATTTCGTCTTAGGGACCTCTAAATAGGCTTTGTGGATGGGCGCAGCAGAATCTGCAGGTCGGTAGCGGATCCGGTGTTCGTTTGCTGGGGCGGCTGTCTCGAGCACTGCGGAGGCTCCATCCCCCGTATTCCGGGCTCCGTGCAGCACCGCGCCATCCAATCAGAAACACGGATCTAGGAAGCGGCAAGCGGCCTTCCCCGTATCCCGCCTCTCAGGGGCGGACACGCAGTGCGTATTCCCGCAACAGCTTTCCGTCCAGTGCCGAGAGCCTGACCCAATATCGGCCTTCAGGCAGACTATCGTGAAACTCTACCTTCAAGCTGCCGGCCGCGGCAGTCACCGTTCTCGTGTCCACCGTCCGCCCTGCCGCATCAACTACGGTCAATGTAAACGCTGGAGCGGGAGCAACATCGGAGACGTCGATTCTCAGCCGGACCTTCGCGCGCGTGCTCACAATCTCAGTCGGGGCGGCGCTGCCGCGTTCGCTGCGCAGCTCTACCTCCTGGCCTTCATTGGCGCGTCGCCAGGGTTGTTGGCCCGCTAGGATGGCCAACAAGCCTACGGAAGCGACCGCAACCGCCCAGCGCATGGGAAAGGGAGTCTTGAAAAGACGCGAGAAATACTCGATTGGGTTCGTGAACCAACCCGCTCGCGATTCAATTCGCGCTGCCGATTCCGCTTTCTCGTGCTGCAGTTGAATCGCAGCATCCCGGGTCGCGATTGCGAATTCGGCTTCCTCTTCAACTTTGGCCTGGCACACTCGACACCACATCAGGTGTGTCAGACAGAACTGCTCCGAATCTGAACTCAGCTTGCCTCGCACCAGAGCTTCAATCTCGCGCTCCTGCAGGCAACTCACGCCCGAAACTCGGTCCTTCACTATCGCCTCCGACAAGTCGATGAACGGCCGCTCCAATAACACGGAGTCATTCAGCCCTTCGTTGGTTCGTTCCGCGTCGTAAATCTACTTGGCCCTCGCCGTATTCTGCCTTCGCTTATAAAGTGTCAAGCACCGGCCATTTTTCTCACTTCGAATCCACTTTCCGCGCACGACATCTTTTTGCGGCCCAAATCTCCAAAACGCGCCTTGGCCCGCGACTTGAGCAGCCGGAATTGGGTCTCCGAGAGATTCATCTCCTGGCAGATTTCATCCTGTTCTTGTCCATTCAGGTAAAACCGGGTCAGGATCTCCCGGTCGCGAGGAGAAATCTCTTTCAGCACCTGCAGCATCAACTGCGCCCGCTGCCGTCCGATGGCCTCCTGCTCTGGATTCTGCCTGCCGTCCGAAACGAACGCGCCCACTTCAAAATCAGCACGCTCCCGGCGGGACTGGATAGCTTCGTCGATGCCGGCCGCGACCTGCCTGCGGATGATCGTCTTGACAAAACCCATGAGCGCTTCAGGCTCCCGCAACGATCCGGTGCGGATCGCTTGAACCACCGTTAGGTAGGCGTCGTGAACGCGGTCATCCAGATCCGCTGGCCCCAGGTGTTTGCAGAAGTAATACCTCACCCCACGGCTGAAACTCGTGTAGAGTTCCTCCATCGCCACCCGGTCGCCATTCTTCACGCCTTCGACCAATTGACGCCAGGAACGCCGTGCCTGGTCGGCCCCGTTCGCGGACGGTGAAGCCTCGTGGGCCTCTACGCGAGCGTCCTCGCCTGAAGCACCATCGAATTCTAAAGCCATTACACCCCTGCTTCCATCCACTCTCTTATGCCATTCCTAGTTCCGCCGGACCGTAGTCCAAGCGCTCCAGAATGAGGGCCGCGAATTCCAGCCTCCCTGTGACAGGAGTGCCAGTTGCGCGTCCCTTAGCGCCATTGATGGTGCTTTTCCAGCGCGGATGGACTCATAAAAGACACCGAAGAGCGCCGAGGCGTCATCCGGTATCGACCAAAGCGTGCCAACCACGCCGGACGCACCTGCTGCAATCCACGACCTAAAGAAACCTGCCAGTCCCGCACCCGGCTGATGTGTTCCAAGCCCGGTCCCACACCCGCTCATTACCACCAGGCTGCCTGGAAGCCGGTACGCGTCCACGCTGCGCGCCGTCAACCCGTCCGATTGGCCATCGGGCCTCATGGAGAACATCAGGAACATCTCCGAAGGACGCCGCGCGCGCACGGCTGACATCCCCTGAGCCCCGCTCCGCATCAGAACAACTCCCTGACTGTCAGGAACTTCTTGAACCAGGTGGACCGCCAGATGAATCACCCCTGGGCTGGACGCCACTTCCTGCGAGAAGCGCTCTGGCGTGGCCTCGAAACCGGTCAGTACCTTGTATTTCAGGCCGGCGCCGGCCCAGCCTGCGGCAATCCGCTGCAGTTCTTCCCGAGTGCCTGGCAATCTCGGCAGTTGGGTCGTGGCGAGCTTCCTCGCGCTCTCCTTAGTTGCTGCCGCCCAACGATCGTCGGCCAGATTGTAGACCGGATCTCCGATTCCCAGGAAGAGCTGCAGTTGCGGCCTTGCGCCTTGTTTCTCCACCAACGACAACGCTGAGATGATCGGAGTCAACTCATGTTCCTGAATCAGATAGCGTTCCCCGGCTCCGGACTTGCACCGCAGTGCCGACAACGGCGCTTCCAGCAGCGCATCGTCCACGGACAGCAGCCAGCGGGTTCGCGAGCGTACATTGCTGGAAAGCCCGTCGAACAGCGTGGCGCATAGCTCGCGCGCTGGCCCATCTTGATCCGGCGAATCGTAATGGATGGACTTCCCAAAGCCCGCCAGCCTATGGACAAGCTCTCCGCGTGCCGGCAACGGCACTTGTTCGAATGAATTGCGTGTCATCGCCCAGAGCCACGAACCGCCTTCGCCGAGACTGAACGACAACAAAGCATCCTTAGGCCCGAGGTTGGATTGCAGCCGCTCCAACCCCAGTTTGCCGTCCAGCACGGGCTCAGCGTGGCGGACCCGTTTCCACCCGTTTTCCATCGACCGCAGCTTCGATTCGATTGCCTTGGATTTCTGATCGCCGAGGTGCCGTGCACCGCCTTCGCCAAATCGCCAGAACTGCTGCGCGCGCCAACTCGCCAGTGTCTCCTGGTAGTCTGGATCCTCTGCGAGCGTTCGATCCGCGCGGGGGCTGAAGGACGCTTCGCGCGCCTGCTCGACAGCGAGCATCGCCTGCCACGCCAGCCCCGTCCGCTTCTCCTGCCGGCTCAGTTGGGCTGCGAGACCGGCGTATGCTTCCACTAGCTGGTGGATTCCAACGCTGGCGAATAGCTCGATTTCGGGAGAGGGTACGACCTCCTGCCTCCACTGACGAGCTAGTTCGAGAGCTTCACGGTATGCAGTAAGCGCTTCGATTTGCCGTCCGCTGGCGGACCAGCTTTGCCCCAGCGTGAAGGCTCCCAGTCACGGGGGCGCGCTCGATGTGGAGTAGGTCCGCGAAGTTCTCGCCAGCTTCGCCAGCCACACCGCCCGCGCCGTTTGACCTTGGCGCAGTGCCAGTCGTGACAGCGAGCAGAGTACTGGCTCGACGTCGCGTAAACGTTGCAGGCGGCGAATCCGGTAGGACTCGAGCAGCGACTCTTCGGCTCGGTCCAATTCTCCGCGCTGCATTTGAAGCAGGCCCAGATCTTCACAGAGAGCCGCCCGCGCCTCGGCGTTCGCGGATGCATCCGCGGCGCTCAGGCCGTCCCTGATCGCGCGCTCAACGCTCGCGCCGTCGCCGTTCCGTAAGGCCAGACGGGCCTCGCCCGCGTACAGGCTCGCCCAATATCGCGAACTCAACGGCAATCGCAGCTTGGCTTCGCCGATCTCGCGCCGTGCGGAATCCGCATCGCCCAGTAAAATGTATAGTGTCGTCAGGTTCAGATCGATCACGCCTTCCACTTCGGAGGCGCGCTTTTGTCTGGCAATCTGACGGGCTTCCTCGTAGGCGCCGAGTGCCTTACGGTACTGATAGACGGTGAGGTAGCTGCCCCCGAGTGCATTCAGGAAGCGCTGGGCGCGCTGCAAATCGCCGCTGCGTTTTGCCAGTTCCGCGCCTGCCGAGAAGGAGCGGATCGCCTGCCCGTAGTTCATGTTCGCCAGCGAGGACATCGCAAACGAACTGAGCCGGTCCATCTCGGAAACCGGCGTGGTGGCAGGCGCTGCGCGCATCTGCCGCTCACCGGCGCATAGCAAGCCAGCAAGAGCGAAGATGGTGAAAAGATCACCAAACTTCACGATGCTGTAATCTTAACTGAAGTTTTAACTTAGAGTGTGCTTTTTGCCTGGTGCTGACTAGGCTCCCCAGACAATATTTTAGAAAAACACGTCTGGGAAGCCTCGAATCCACAACTTAGGAGGAATTTGTCAGAATAATTAAAAGTTTGACACGTGCGCCGCGCACGCACGAATTGAGCGCAACGGTTCCCCTCTCGGCTAGCTAAACGCTAAACAGCCAGCGGAGCAGCCCGGGCGGGATGATGATGATAATTGAGCCTTGATCCATGGTAATTCTCCTGATCTGGAGACCGGCTCGATTCCGGTCTCGACAACAGAACTAGCGGAGAGATCGGATCAATTTGGGCTAGACTTTATACAAGTTCAACAAAACAGAGACAAAATATTTAGAAAAACTCTGTGACCGGTGAGCAGAGGGCACGCCAGAATCGTTTCCAATAAATAAACTCCTGCCCGGAATCGTCCTGCCCTGCCGGCGCTGCTCGAGAATTGGCGGGATATTCTCGGAGCGTCAAACACAATAATTCGATGTGTGTTGCAATTCCCGCCGTTCTATCCGGGAGACCTGCGGTGACAGCCGCTACTCCTACGCGCGCGGTTGGTGATATACCTCATTCATGAGTTCCGCTGGTCTTTCTGCATCCTTCCCTTCGGCCCCGTCCGGCCGCGTTGGCCTGTTTGGCATAGGCCTGGCAGCCTACTGGGAGCAATTCCCAGGGCTGAAGGAGCGGCTGGAGGGCTATCAGAGCCTGGTCGAAACGCAGATGCGTGCGCTGGGTGTCGATGTCGTTTCCGCCGGGCTGGTGGACACCGCGCCAGCTGCTGCTGCCGCCGGGCAGTTCTTCGCTGCTGCGGGATTGGACCTGATCGTCTGCTACATCGGAACCTATGCCACCTCGTCGCAGGTGCTGCCCGTGGTTCAGCGCGCCAAACTCCCCGTCTTGGTACTGAACTTGCAGCCAACGGCGTCGCTGGACTACGAGCACATAGACACCGGCGAATGGCTGGCCAACTGCTCAACCTGTTGCGTGCCGGAGATCTCGAACGCTTTCGCCCGCGCGCGGGTTCAGTTCCGTGTCGTGTCGGGAACGCTGCAGGACGACGCTAACGCCTGGCGGGAGATCGGCGAGTGGTGCCGCGCCGCGACGGTGGCGAACGTCTTGCGCAGCAGCCGCATCGGGTTCCTCGGTCACACCTATCCGGGTATGCTCGACATGTATTCGGATTTCACCATGGTGTCGGCGCAAACTGGCGCGCACATCGAAGTGCTGGAGATGTGTGATCTGGACCATTGCGTTGAAGCTGTCACGGAAGATGAAGTCGAGTTGAAGTCTGATATCGCGCGCCAGATCTTCCATCTCGAAAATGTCAGCGATGAGGCCCTGAACTGGGCTGCCCGCGTCTCCGCCGGGTTGGACCGCCTGGTCGAGCAATTTCAACTGAACGGCTTGACGTATTACTATCGCGGTCTCGCCGGCAACCGCTACGAGCAACTCGGCGCAGGCGTGATCCTCGGCAACTCGCTGCTCACCGCGCGCGGAATTCCGGCCAGTGGGGAGGGCGATCTGAAGACCTGCCTCGCCATGAAGATCATGGACAGCCTGGGAGCCGGCGGCTCCTTCACCGAGTTTTACGCCATGGACCTGAAAGAGCAGTTCGTTCTGATGGGACACGACGGGCCGGCGCATCTGGCGATCAGTAGTCGCAAGCCTGTGCTGCGCGGGCTGGGGCTCTACCACGGCAAACGCGGCAACGGCGTCAGCGTCGAATTCAACGTGAAGACAGGTCCGATCACTCTGCTTGGAGTCACACAGACGGCCGAAGGCAGCCTGAAGCTGATGACGGCGGAGGGCGAATCGATTCCCGGGGCCATCATGAAGATCGGCAATACGAACTCGCGGCTGCGCTTCCCGCTGGGTCCGGCCGAATTCGTCAACCAATGGTGCGAGCAGGGCCCCACGCACCATTGCGCGCTTGGCATCGGCCACAACCACGCGGCCATTGCCAAGGTCGCCCAACTCCTGGGCCTGCCCGCCGTCCACGTGTGCTGAGCGGCGTCACGCCGCCATGTTGACCACTTCGAAGTGGAAGCGCTCCGGCGGGAAGGCCGGATTGGGCGAGGGGCTCAGTTGCGCCCAGGTTTCAAACGCCGTCGTGGCTATCTTGCCTTGCAGGTACATCAAGAACTGATCCGAGAAGCAACGCAGCGGAGGCGGCTGGCGGAATGCGAGCCGCATGCCGACCGCGCCCCCCGGTTCGATGCCTTGGGTATCCACGTCTTTGTCCCTCAGCAGCGTCACGAAGCTCACCCGGCTCGCGTGCGGCCACACATCGGGCCTCAGCAGCGGGCGCAATTCGAGGCGCGTCTCAAACGTGGTCTCGCACTGCCGAATCCATTCTAGGATCGAATCGCCCAGCCGCCATTGGTTGACCAGTCCCTGGTATTGCTCCACCAGTTGCAGCGCCAGTTCCAGCTTGCGCTGCTCCAGCATTTCGGAAATCTCAGCGATTTCGATCACCGGCGGAGGTAGCATCTCTTCGCTCTCCACCACGTGACTCGCCATCTGCATGGCCCGCTCCAACTGATTCGCTTCCCTCGCCGGGCGGATCAGCAGCGGAGGGAGTTCATGCGTCCGTTCCCCCGGTATCTCTACGAACTGGCGGCCGCCTATGATGTTCATGCTGCCTCCTCTTCCTGTTCGCGGCGACTGGGCCGGTATCGTTTCCAATGGGAGTCATTATCGACTTCTCCAGGAAATTATGTTCCTCGATTGTATGGACGAAGTTGCCGCTAAGCAAGGTTCCAACGCGTTTGGCAGCGGTTTCGGAAAGTTGCCGGAAGACTCCCCTGCGTGCCGCGGAGCAGGCGGACCGACGAGGGGTTATGTCAGTCGCGCCGAAAAACAGCGACGGCAGTGGCTGCTTGATTTTGCTTTGCGGGGAGAGGCGGGTTGTCA
>CAIVVT010000196.1 GCA_903909435.1 uncultured Acidobacteriia bacterium
CTCGGCTGGCGCAAAATCAACGAACAAGTGAAAGATCGCCGATGCATCCATAGTCAAAACATAACGCCAATGGAATGTTTTGGTTGCGCCGAAAGCTTAGAAAACTAAGTGACATTGGGATGGCATCCTGCCCCACAACAGCAGTGCGCGCGCGGCTTCGTGACTGCGCCGGAACTCCGCCTCAGTGGCGTACGACCCAGGCCATCCCGTCGGGCTGTTTGCCGGCATCCAGGTGGCCCGTGACTTCCAGCGTTTTGAGATCGACAACCACGACATAGCTGTCCGGCGTGCAGGCCACGAAGGCGCGGGCGCCGTCTGGCTGCATCTGGATCCCAGCCGCTCCGCGCCCGATCTTCACGCGCTTCACCTCGCGACGGGTCTTGGCGTCCAGGATCACCAGATCCGCGCCGTTCAAGGTTGAGACGAATGCGAGCGATCCATCCGGCGTGAACTTCAGCCGGTTGGCGCTGCGGACATTCGCCTCCAGCGTTTCGATGGTCTTCTTCTCCACCGCATCCACCACCGAGATCGTGCCGTCCTGCGCATTGGCCGCCCAGATCTGCTTGCCGTCACTTGTAATGTCAAAGCCCTCGGCCCCTCTGCCAACAGCAACCAGGACCTGGTCCCAATCCTCCTGCGCGCCCATCGGCCCTTGCCGGGTGATCCGGTCGATGATGCTCATCGTGGCCGAGGCGACGTTGGAAGTGACGATCCGCTTCAGATCTTCGGAAAGCACGATCATGTGCGTGCGGTTCTGGCCCGTGCCCAGCACCCAGTCCACTTTCTTCGTGGCGGGATCGTAGCTGCCGATTACCTTGTTGGTTTCCGCCGTGAACCAGAGCTTGCCGCCCGCGAAGTCGAGCCCGTGGGCTCCGCGCAACACGCCCAGGTCGATGGGCGGAAGCGCCTTCTTTTCTACCAGGTCTACGACCGAAATCGTGTTGTAGGCGCCGCCGGGGCCGCCGTAGTTCGAGATGTACGCCAGTCTCCCAGCCGCGTCTGCGACGATCTCGTGCGGGTCCGGTCCGGAGGGCATGCGGGCCAGGACGCTCAAGGTTGCGGGATCGACGAGCGACACCGTCCGGTCCCCCTTGGAAAGCACGAGCAACACAGTGGACGGCGTGCTCTGTGCATTCCCAACGACGGATCCCAGGCAGGCCGCCAACAGCGCGGCCGCGATTCTTAACTTCAGCATCTGCACATTATCCCCCACCCCCGGCGATGCGCCAAGCAGCGGTGCTCGGCTCCAGCCTCGCCACACGCATCCGATTCGCTATCGCAACGCGGTGTTCGGTGTGGAGAGAGTGCGAGACGTTCACGGTACGCTGGCGGCCGGGTCCGGGCATCTACGCCGACGCTTCGCCTGGCAGTCGCGACCCGAACGCCGGTTCAGATCACTTTGGAATCACTGCCGTTAAGCAGCGGAGAGCGTCTCCGCCACCGCCAATCTGGGCCAATGGAAGCGAAACGCACTTTTCACTCAGCTCATAGAGAGGCGCGAGGCGAGATGCTATCCGTATGATGAGAACATTGATGCCGCCAACCCACGATGAAGAACTCGTCCCACCCGGCGAATATGCTCGCCGCGTCGATGCGGAGCGAAAAGCATTTGAGAACAACACCGAAATCCACAATCTGCCTTCGATCTGCTTCTACTGGCTCAACCGCTACATCCTGCCCCAGCTTTCGAGTCTGGGGCATAAGGACGCCGACAGTTTCTTCTTGAACAATTTCAGCGGGCGTATCACCGCGCAGACGGGCGGAGTTCGGTGTCAACGGTACGCCATTTTCTCAGCATCGGAGCCGGGAACTGCGACGCTGAGATCCGGCTCGCAACCGAGTTGCGCAAATCAGGCGCGAGCGATTTTGTGATCGATTGTCTGGATCTCAATGAGCGAATGCTGGAACGCGGCAAGGCCGCCGCAGCAGCAAGTGACCTTGCTGTTCACATCGAACCGATCTGCGCGGATTTCAACTCCTGGCAACCTTCCCTGAAGTATAAGGCCGTCCTCGTAAACCACGCATTGCATCACGTCCTTCGGATGGAAGCACTCTTGGATGAAATTCGAGATTCATTGCAGCCCGGCGGTTCGCTCATCCTCTCCGAAATGATCGGACTAAACGGCCATCGGCGGTGGCCGGAGGCCCTGGGCCCGTTGATCCGGTTCTGGGATGAATTGCCGGAAAGCTACCGCTACAACCATCGCCTTCAAAGGCAAGACACGGAGTACCCGGATTGGGATTGCGCAACCGGCGGTTTCGAGGGCATACGGTGCCAGGACATTGTTCCGCTGCTGCTTGAGCGATTCCACTTCCGTTTCTTCTACGCGTTCGGAAATGTCGTCGCTCCGTTCGTCGATAGGTGCTACGGCCCAAATTTCGATGCTCGCTCTGAGTGGGATCGAGTGTTCATCGACCGCGTTCATGCATTCGACGAAGTGGAGATTATGGCGGGTAGAATCAAGCCGACCATCATGCTCGCCGTGCTCGGCGTCGAAGAACCAGAGAAGCTTGTGTGCCTAAAACCCCGCACGCCTGAGTTTTGCGTGCGTTGGCCGTGAACCATTTGTGGACCCGACGTGAAGCCGTCTTTAGCCCCAAAATAGCCCAGCGGCGGTGAAACCGGCTTCCCCGTAGCCTGCCAATCGTCCCAAAAGCCAAACCGTCAAACTTGACGGTTGTTCCTTTCAAGTCATTAATTCTAAACAGGCAGATTTCCAAGAACCGTCAAGTTTGACGGTTCCTGGTTTAAGCCGCAGGCGGCCTATTCGCGTCGCCCGCCACAATCCGCCCCAAGCGGCCAAGACAGTGGAGCCGCTTGCCGCCGAATGCATTCACGGATCTGAAGCGGTTCTCGTAGTCGAGGACGAGCAGGATGTCCGCCACTTCGCGACCGATGGGCCGGGCGCCAACGCCACATTGTCGAAGCCGACCAGCGCCGATCAGTTGCTTTCTACGGTGAGGGACGCACTGGCGAGGCAATCCGGCAAATCCCGGATTGCGCCGGTTGGCACGGACCAGCCACAGGCCGCCCAGCCTCAGGCTGCTCAGGGCGCCTAGTCCAGGCTTTCGGGCTTCAGTTCGATATTCCGCTCGCCGGCGGCCTTTTTTTCCATGTACTTTTTGACCCAGGCTTCCCAACTCTTGCCGGCGGCGGCGTCCCGGCCCGTGAAGGCCAGTCCGGCGATGTCAAGGTAGGCGATGGAGAGTTTCACGTTGCGGTCGGCCGGGATCACGCGCACGAACGAATCAGCCAGGGAACGCCCTGTCTGGCGGTCGAAGATGTAGCCTTCCAGCTTCGTACCATCCTTGCGCGTGATGGTGACGTCGCCCCGGTAGTCGAAGGCCTGTTCGAGCGCGGCGCGGAGTTCCTCCTCACTTGCGGCTTCGATGGCAAGCCCCTGCGGCGAATCGCGGTGTACGGTGGATTCCTGGCTCATGCGATTTCTATATCTCTCTTGTTTGTAGCTTGTTAACGCAAAAACATAAGGTATGTTCGCAAGCTCTCTTCAGCGCGATGCGCCCACTTCGGACTGGCCCTTCTCGATCTGGACGAGTCCCGAGGCAGCGTGCGACGGCTGCGACGGATTCAGCGAGAACCGGTCGAGGTCTTCCAGCGCCTTTTGGCTTGGGTACTTCGAGGAGAACGTGGCTCGCACGGTTGCGCTAAAGCCCTTCCAGGTGGAGAAGGTGTCCTGCACCGCGGAAGCCTCAAAGCCGCTGTGCACCATGCAGTTGGCGCACTTGGGGTTGCCCGATTCCGAGCCGTAGGCGTGCCACTCGGTCGAGGCCATCAACTCGTCGAAGCTCTCGGCGTAGCCGTCCTGCAGCAGGTAGCAGGGTTTCTGCCAGCCGAACAGGTTGTAGGTCGGCATGCCCCAGGGCGTGCAGGCGTACTCGCGCTGGCCCATCAGGAACTCCAGGAACAGCGGCGATTGATTGAAAATCCAGTTCGCGTTGCGGTTGGAGAGGATGGTCCGGAACAGGCTCTTCGTGCGGGCTTTGCCCAGAAAGCTGCTCTGATTGGGCGCTTTGTCGTAGGCGTAACCGGGTGAGAGCATCATGCCCTCGACGCCCAGGGCCATCATTTCGTCGAAGAAGGCCCGCACGCTCTTGGGGTTAGCCCCGTCGAACAGGGTCGTATTCGTGGTGACCCGGAAGCCGCGCTCGACGGCTACTTTGATCCCGGCGACGGCGATGTCGTAGCCGCCTTCCTTACAAACGGAGAAATCGTGGTGCTCGCGCTGCCCGTCCAGGTGGACGGAGAAGGTCAGGTACTTGCTCGGCTTGAACAGGTTGATCTTTTCCTTGAGCAGCAGGGCGTTCGTGCACAGGTAGATGTACTTCTTGCGCGCGACCAGCCCCTCGACGATTTCCTGGATCTGCGGGTGCATCAGCGGCTCGCCGCCGGGGATGGAGACCATCGGCGCGCCGCACTCGTCCACGGCTTTGAAGCACTCTTCCGGGCTCAAATTCAGCTTCAAAACGTGGCCCGGGTACTGGATCTTGCCGCAGCCCGCGCAGGCCAGATTGCAGCGGAACAGCGGTTCCAGCATCAGCACCAGCGGGTACTTCTTGCGGCCCTGCAGGCGTTGCTTCAGGACGTAGGTGGCCACGGTCCACATCTGAGAAATCGGTACAGGCATAGGGTTTCCAAGCTCGAATCGCGAACGCGAACTCTCTTTCGCTTTTACCATCCGAAACGAGGTGAAGTCAATGATGTAGAGTCAAGATGAGAGTCGGGCGACGCTGCCCGGGGCGGGTGTGCCCACGCTTGCGTGGTGTGCGCCTCTACGGGCGGCGTCGGGACTCTCTTCAACCTCGAGAGAAAGGCCGCGGGCGGCGCCGCGAGCGGTCGCAAAGCAGGACGGACCTGGCGCAATGTCCCAAGTGGCGAGATGAATGCCCGAGCCTGATCAGAACGCGCCGAGCTTGGCCGTCTTTCGCCGCAAGCCCATGCAGGGGCGCAGCGCCGGAACGGTTCAACAGATCATCGCCGCCACTTCCGCCCTGCTGGGGCGCATGCCGCTCGAGGACATCACCACGAGCCTGGTAGCGAAGGAAGCCGGGATCTCCGTCGGCGGCCTGTACCGTTTCTTTCCCGACAAGCAGTCGATCATCGACGCCATCGCCGTGCGCCACATGGAAGACTTCAGGTCGGCCCTGCTGCGCAGCGTGGCGATGCTCGCCCTGGCCGACGGCCGCACGTTTCTCAACCGCGTGATCGATGCCTACGTCGCCTTCCTCGACGAGCGGCCGGACTTTCGCACCATCGCCCTGGGGCGGCACGTCAGCCAGCAGGCGCGCAGAAGTCAGGCCGAGCCCGACTCCGGTCCGGCGGCCCTGGTGCGCTGGTTCCTGATGAAGCGTTTAGGCCTGAAGCAGAGCGACGATCTCGATTTGAAACTGCGTGTCCTGATCGAAACCGGCGAGCGCTTGATTGCCTACGCCTACAGCCAGGATACGGTCGATGGGCGGCTGCGGGTCATTGCCGAGATGAAACTCATGCTGGCGAACTACCTGTTCGACTAGAGAGTGGAGCGCGCATCCCGGCCGCGCCGGTATTCAAGGCCGCTCCGTCCCTCGCCAGGGTCCGTTTACGGGGGGCCCCTCGATCACTCCCAACTGACTGAAACAAGGGTTGTCTGCTCGGGTAACGTGGCGGTCAATAACAATCAATAACAATCCGACAACGGTTGCGCACTGGACTCGGGATGTCGCGCAGGATGACCATCTACTCTACTAGGTAGAATGTGTTCGCCTACGTCCGGCGTCCGCCGCGTCCTGATTGAAGTCCCTCATGAGCCCAAAAGCAAGCCCATCTCGCACCCACCCCGCCGCCTGGGTCCCAACGCTCTACTTTGCCGAAGGGCTGCCGTTCTACGCGGTCAACCTGATGGCGCTGACGTTCTACCAGCGCATGGGTGTCGACAACGCGACGAACACCATGGTCATCAGCAACCTCGGCTGGCTGTGGACGCTCAAGCCGCTGTGGAGTCCGCTGCTTGAGATGTTCAAGACGAAGAAGTACTTCGTCGTGCTGTTCCAGTTCATCGGCGGGTTGGCCCTGACGGCGCTTGCGCTGAGCCTCCCGCTGGCGTGCTATTTCCGTTACTCGATTGCCCTGTTGCTCGTGATCGGGTTCTGCTCCTCGTCGCACGATATCGCGGCGGATGGGCTCTACATCGCCAGCCTCACACCCAAGCAGCAGGCTGCCTACACTGGCTGGCAGGGCGGGTTCTATAATGTCGCTCGCTTCTTCTCGCTCGGAGGTCTGATCTTCCTGGCGGGGTACCTGACCGACCGCTACACCGCCGCGCACGCCAGCCAGCCGATTGTTCGCGCCTGGATGACCATTTTTGCCTCGCTGGGCGCGCTGCTGATCGGGCTGAGCCTCTATCACTGGCGGATGCTTCCCAGTGGCGGCGAGGAGCGCAGTTCGCAGGGTGTGCGGCAGATGGCAGCCACGTTCTGGGACGTGCTCGACAGCTTCTTCCGCAAGCCGCGAATCCTGCTGCTGATGGTCTTCATCTTTCTCTATCGCGCGGGAGAAGGGCAGGTGGCGAAAGTCGGACCGCTGTTTTTACAAGCACCGCGCTCGCTGGGCGGCCTGGGCTTGTCCATGCAGGAGTTTGGCAGCATCTACGGCGGCTTTGGCTCCGGCGCGTTCATTCTGGGCAGCGTGTTGGGCGGCTATTTCACGGCGAAACTCGGCTTGCGGCGCGCACTGCTGCCGCTGCTTTGCGTACTCAATTTGCCGATGCTGGCCTATTACTATCTGAGCGCCGCGCTGCCGGTGAATCCGGCCCTCATCACCGCGGCGCTGAGCGTCGAGATGTTCGGCTACGGCTTCGGTTTCGTGGGCGTAATCCTGCTGATGATGCAGGAGATCGCGCCCGGCAAGTACCAGACGGCGCACTACGCCTTTGCTAACTCCCTGATGAACCTGGGCCTGATCCTGCCGGGCTCGGTAAGCGGAGTCATCCAGATGAAGCTCGGCTACCGGAATTTCTTCCTCTGGGTCTTGCTGTGCGCGATTCCGTCGCTCGTCATGGCGCGCTTCATTCCCCTTCGCGGGGGCAGCGCGGCCGGCGGGACGGCGGAGCCTGCAGCGGCTTGAGCGGACGTTTCCTTTGCTTGGAGTAAGACATGCGTTACGGCTACTTTGACAACGAGCGGCGGGAGTACGTCATCGATCGTCCCGACGTGCCGGTGTCGTGGACCAACTACCTGGGGATCAAAGACCTCTGCACGGTGATATCGCACAACGCCGGGGGGTATTCCTTTTACCAGAACGCGGAGCACAAGCGGCTTACGCGCTTCCGCGCCAACGGCGTTCCGCTGGACCGCCCGGGCCACTACGTCTACCTGCGCGACGACGACACCGGCGAGTACTGGTCGGTATCCTGGCAACCCGTAGGCAAGGACCTGAAACGGGCCAGTTACGAGTGCCGCCACGGACTCTCCTATTCGAAGTTCTCGTGCGACTACCAGGGCATTCAGGCGCAGCAAACGCTGTTCATCCCGCCCGAGGACGACGTCGAGTTGTGGGACGTCGCGCTGCGCAACACAGGCTCCGAACCGCGCCGCTTGAGCGTGTTCGGGTACCTCGAATTCTCGTTCCACCACATCGAGATCGACAACCAGAATTTGCAGATGAGCCTGTACGCCAGCGGGTCGAGCTACGGCGACGGCATCATCGAGTACGACTTCTTCTACGAGCCGGCCACGTTCCACTACTTCGCGGCGAACTTCGATCCGGACGGCTTCGACAGCCTGCGCGACACGTTCCTGGGGAACTACCGCACGGAGACGAACCCGATTGCGGTGGAGCGGGGCGAGTGCTCCGGCAGCGTCGAGCTGGGCGGGAACCACTGCGGAGCGCTGCATAAGCGGGTCACCATCGAGCCGGGCGGGGAAGTCCGGTTGGTCTTCCTGCTGGGCGTGGGCCCGCGCGCCAAGGGCCAGGAGATCCGCGCCAAGTACTCGGATTTCGCCAACCTCGATCAGGCATTCGCGGATCTGAGGTCTTACTGGGACCGCAAGTTGGCCGTGTTTCAATGTGCGACGCCGCACCCCGGCCTGGACACGATGGCCAACATCTGGACGCTGTACCAGGCCGAAACGTGCGTGGTCTGGTCGCGCTTTGCGTCCTTCATCGAGGTCGGCGGCCGGGTGGGATTGGGCTATCGCGACACGTCGCAGGACGTGATGAGCGTTGTGCATACCAACCCGGTGAAATGCCGCCAGCGGATTGTCGAACTGTTGAAAGCCCAGGTGAGCATGGGCTACGGACTGCACCTGTTCGACCCCGACTGGTTCGATCTCGAGAAGCAGAAGGTTCCGCCGTTCAAGTCGCCTACCATCGAGCCCGCGCCGGACCGCAAGAGCATGATCCACGGCTTGAAAGACACCTGTTCGGACGACGTGCTGTGGCTGGTGGTCTCGGTGTGCGAATACGTCAAGGAGACCGGCGATGTGGCGCTGTTCGACGAGATTCTGCCGTACGCCGACGAGGGCGAAGCGACGGTCTACGAGCACCTGAAGCGGACGCTCGACTTCTCGGCCGAGCAGGTGGGGCCGACGGGCATTTGCAAAGGCCTGCGCGCGGATTGGAACGACTGCCTGAATCTCGGCGGAGGCGAGAGCGCGATGGTCAGTTTCCTGCACCACTGGGCGCTGCTGGCTTTCGTCGACGCCGCCAGGTTCCTGCACTGCGACGAGGACGCCGCGAAGTATACCGCTATGGCCGGGCGTGTTCGCACGGCCTGCGAGTCGGAATTGTGGGATGGCGCATGGTACCTGCGCGGCATCACGGCCAAGGGATTGAAGGTGGGGTCGCACGAGAACGAAGAGGGGCAGGTGTTCATCGAGAGCAACACCTGGGCGGTGGTCAGCGACGCTGCCGCTCCTGGCCGTGCGCGCATGTGCATGGACGCCGTGGACGAACACCTGTATTCCGAATACGGCATCCATCTGCTGTGGCCGGCGTATTCGAAGCCCAACGACGACATCGGGTTCATGGGGCGCGTTTACAAGGGCATCAAAGAGAACGCGGCGATCTTCAGCCACCCGAATCCGTGGGCCATCATCGCCGAGTGCAAACTGGGGCGGGGCAGCCGCGCCATGAAGTTCTATGACTCGCTGCTGCCCTACAACCAGAACGACCGGATCGAGGTGCGCGAGGCCGAGCCCTATTCCTACTGCCAGTTCGTGATGGGGCAGGACCACACGGCTTTCGGACGCGCGCGGCACCCCTGGCTGACCGGCAGCGGAGGTTGGAACTACACCGCCGTCACGCGCTGGATTCTGGGAGTCCGACTGGGCTTCGAGGGGCTGATCGTGGACCCCTGCATTCCTTCCGATTGGAGGCAGTTCAAGGTGAACCGGCAGTGGCGCGGAGCGGCCTTCAACATCGACGTCCGTAACCCCGACGGAGTGGAAAAGGGCATTCGTTCGATCACTCTGAATGGCCAGGGCATCGACGGGCCGATTCCGCCGCAGCCGGCCGGATCTGTAAACCGGGTTGACGTGGTGATGGGCTGATCGAATTCACCCACTGTTTGTGGCGCACGCTTCAGCGTGCAGTGCCGGCACTCCTGCCGGCATCTTCCCGACCGTGGACAAGAGTGTCCACGCTGCACGCTGAAGCGTGCGCCACAACACTCCGAATGAACCTCGGTTGCCGTCGGTCGGTTCGTTCTGATTCCGGGCCGGTGGACTCTCGTTCGCTGGGTGGGATTTGACCGGATTGATACAGAAGATCAAGAGGGCGCTGGCCGACGCGTTTCGAATGGGGTCATATGCCGCCGGCGAACGCCCCTCGGATGTCCGCACTCAGGTCGTGGAGGCGGCGCGGTCACCCGATCTGCAACCAGATTCGCGGTGAGGCTGCATTCGGGAGTTGAAGATAAGGACGAAGTTTTGCGTGGGCGGGTTCCTGTTGAAGTGCCGCCGCCGTGCACTTGTTACACGCGCCAGCGGTAGCCGGATTGCGGGCCGGGGTTCAGCGCACTACCCGGGCGGGATCGCAGCCGTCCGCCGGAAGAATGCCTGGGCGCGTCCGACGTCGCGCAGGATCTGCGCACGCAGGATCTCCGCCGAGGGAAACGCCTGCTCGTCGCGGATGCGCCGCAGGAACTCAACTCGTATTTGGCCGGGTGCGCCGCCTTCGAGCGGGTCGAGCAGAAACGTCTCGATGGTGAGATGCCGTCCGCCAAACGTGGGCCGGTAGCCGACGTTGGTCACCGAACGCCACGTGCGCTGGCCGGGACGCCGGTGTACGTCCCCAGCATCCTGCTCTTCAAACGTTCGAGTGATGTAAACGCCGTTGGCCGGAACGGCGGCGCGTTCCAGCGCCAGTGAAGGCATTTCCAGATTGAGTGTCGGCACGGTCTCCCTGCGGCCGCGACCCTCGCCGGGCACCACCGCACCCGAGACGGCGAAGGGTCTGCCCAGCAGCCGCGCGGCCCGGGTGACGTCTCCGCTGCCCAGCAGGCGCCGAATCTCACTGGAGGACACCGGGACGCCGCGCAACACGACGGTGGGCACTATGCCAACCCGTACTCGGTATTTCTCGCCCAATGCCCGCAGCGTGCCGACATCGCCGCATTGTCTGCTGCCAAACAGGAAGTTCTCGCCCACGACGACCGCGCGCGCGCCCAAAGCGTCCAGCAGGACCTCGCGGAAAAACGCCTCAGCGTCGAGCGAACTCAGGTGTGCGTCGAAGGGCAGGATCAACGCCTGCTCGACGCCGTCGTGCTCCATCAGGGCGCAGCGCTCGGCGGGAGAACTGAGCAGCAGGGGCGCGCGGTCCGGCGCGACGACCTCGGTCGGATGGGGGCTGAAGGTGAGCGCGGACGGTCGCGCGGCGCACTCGCGCGCCATTCGCACGACGACGCGCATCAACTCGCGGTGTGCGGCGTGGACGCCATCGAAGTTACCGATAGTGACTGCGGAGGGCGCGAACGAAATGCGTGCCTCCTCAAGGCTGTTGAAAATCCGCATGGCGCTTTATGGGAGTCCGACGGCGACCTCCAGGCCGTCGTATGCCAGACGTACACCCGCAGGCAACATGCTGCCCGCACTCTCATGCGCCAGATCGTGGGAGATATGCGTAAACCAGGCCTCGCGCGGCTTCAGCCGCTCGACAAGCTTCAAGCTCTGTTCCACGGTGCTGTGAGTCGGATGCGGGTGATAGCGCAGGGCGTCCAGGAACAGTACGTCCAGTCCGCGCAGCAGTTCCATCGACTCCTCGGGCACCTCGCTGTGGTCGGTCAGGTAGGCTGCGTTGCCGAAGCGAAAGCCGTGACAGCGGCCTTTGCCATGCCGCACGGGCACGGGCGTGAACTCCAGGCCGGCGACCCGGATGGGGCTGCCGTCAAAGGGTTCGGTCCGGATGCGCGGCCGCGAAGACTCGGTGTGGCCCTCGTAGAAAATGTAGTCGAACACGCGGCGAATAATCTTGAGCGTCTCCTCCGAGCCGTACACCGGGATCGACTCCTTCTGGTTGAAATTGAACGGCCGGATGTCGTCCAGTCCCAGGATGTGATCGGCGTGCCCGTGCGTATAGAGCACCGCATCGACGCGCGAAAGATGGGCGCGCAAAGCCTGCTGCCGGAAGTCCGGTCCGGTGTCGATCACGACGCAATGGCCGTCCCAACGCAACGCCACCGATGGCCGCAGACGCTTGTCCCGCGGATCGTTCGAGTGGCACACGTCGCACGGGCAGCCGATGGTCGGAACTCCTACGCTGGTCCCCGAACCCAGCACGGTGATGGTCAGCCGGTTCGCCGACTCAGCCATTTTCCTCGGTGGCGTTCTCCGCGGCCGGTGCTTCGACCGGCTGCTTCTGTTCCGCCTCCGTAGCCTGGATGAAGCGGAAGCGCAACTCGGTCAAAGAGTTGTCGAGCAGTCGCTGTTCTTCCAGCGTCAGGTTGTTGCGGGTCTTGTCCTGGAGCACTGCCAGCATGTCAATGGTGTGGCGCGCAATCGGCAGGTTGACTTCCTGTTTCTCGGCCCACGGCGAGGCGCCGAGGCTGGCCTCGGCCTGCATGCGCATGCTCCAAACCAGGAACTCAAAATTGGCAGGGGGGAGAGGTACTTCTTGCTCGCTCATTACCTAAACATTGTACTGGAGTAGGGTGCCTCTCCCGAGCGGGACAAGGGCTCGGCCTTCGCTCGGGATACGGTCCGGGCTCACTTGCGTTTGGGTTCCTTCGCGAACGAACCGCGGAGCGGACAAACGGGCTGCGGAGTGACGGCCATTTTGTCGTCGGGATGCGGCCCCAGCTTGCGAACAATGGCGTCGTCGAAATGCTCGGCCAGAGGCATCTCGATCAGCGGGACCGAGCAATGGCCGGGGATTGCCGCGGCTGATGCGATCAACTCAGTTTTGAGCTGCAATAGGCGAGGCTGTGCTCTGAACTGAACCACCAGCTCTCTCTTTGTCAGCGGTTCTCGCCAATGGGGGAACTTCAGATCTAGCCCCGGCGACGTCAGCTCGGGCGCACTGGCCGGAGGCGGGTTGATCGGGAAAGGGGGCGGCAGAGGCGGGAGCGCGGGCAGGTTGAACGTTACCGCGGGCGCCGTCTGACCAAAGACCGGGAGAGACAACGCAACCATCACGCATCCCATCGGCAGTAGACGCATTCTGGCCACATTATAGTGCTCCCGGGGTCGCCAGGATGCGGCATTTTCTGCAATATTTTAAATGAAAAACCGGGCTAACGCTTGCGCGGAAGCCCGGTCTAATAATGGATCGGATTGGCTGGACTGACTACTTGCTGACCTTGTAGAACTCAGCGTAGTCGGCCAGTGACTTAGCCTGGAAGTCGCCGGCGTGTCCGGCCTGGCCGAACTGGACCATGCGCTGGGCGACCACTTTGTGCATGGCTTCGCGCGCGGGCTTGTTGTAGTCGCGCGGATCGAACTTCTCCGGGGACTCGGCGAACACCTTGCGGATAGCGCCCGTGATGGCCAGGCGGTTGTCGGTATCGACGTTGATCTTGCGGACGCCGTTCTTGATGCCGAGCTGGATCTCTTCCACCGGCACGCCCCAGGTCTGCTTCAGCTTGCCACCGTACTCGTTGATGATGTCCTGCAGTTCCTTGGGAACCGAAGACGACCCGTGCATGACCAGGTGGGTGGTGGGCAGGCGCCTGTGGATCTCTTTCAGCAGGTCCATCTTGAGCACCGCGCCGTCGGGCTTGCGGCTGAACTTGTACGCGCCGTGGCTGGTGCCGATGGCGATCGCCAGGGCGTCCAGACCGGTCTTCTCGACGAATTCGACAGCCTGATCGGGATCGGTGACATGCTCGAGGCCGGTGCCGCCCGCGCCGTGGCCGTCTTCGATGCCGCCGAGCGTGCCGATCTCGCCTTCCACGGAAACGCCCTTGGAGTGCGCCAGTTCAACGACCTTACGGGTCACTTCGACGTTGTACTCGAAGGTCGATGGGGTCTTTCCGTCGGCCATCAGCGAGCCGTCCATCATCACCGACGTGAAGCCGAGTTCGATCGCCGACTTGCAAGTCTCGAAACTGTTGCCGTGGTCGAGGTGCAGAACCATCGGGATCTCCGGGTACAACTCGGCGGCGGCCAGCATCAAATGGTACAGGAAATTGTCGTTGGAGTAAGCGCGAGCGCCACGGCTCGCCTGCACGATCACGGGCGACTTGGTCTCCCGCGCCGCTTCCATAATCGCCTGGATCTGCTCCATGTTGTTGACGTTGAATGCGCCAACACCGTAACCGCCTTTGGCGGCTTCATCCAGAAGCTGCCGCAATGTGACCAGTGGCATCGAAACTCTCCTTAGGGGTCTGTTCAGAGGTAGAACTCTGATGGATCACCTCCATGATATAACACTGGAACGTCCGTTTTGTTGCGCATTCTGTAGAGTTTCCCGTCAGTCGAAACGAGCACAAGCAGGTTCAAGCACTTGCATTCGATGGGCAGGTTGTGCGGCTGACGCGCACATCAGAGCGCGAGTTCGAAATACAGGGCATGCACGGGAGACTTAGCATCGTAGCGCTCGATTTGCTCAAACCCGACCTGGCGGTAAAGCGCGATGGCCGATTCCATGGATGGCAGCGTATCCAATCGCAGGGCATGGTAGCCGCGCTTTCGCCCGGCCTCGATCAGCGCGACGGCCAGCGCACGTCCCAACCCGCCGCCGCGCGCGGAGGGTTCGACATACAGCCGCTTCATCTCGCACACTTCGGGCGCGAGCTTGCGCAGCGCGCCGCAGCCGACGGCGCGCCCGTCGATACTCGCAAGCAGCAGCGTGCCCTCCGGTTCGGCGTAACGTCCGGGCAGTCCCTCGATCTCCGCGGCAAATCCCACGACGCATTCACCGACTCCCGGAGTGGCCCCGTACTGCCGCAGTAACTCGCGGGCGGCCTCCAGGTCGCCGTGTGTGAGCGCGCAGCGGATCTCTATCATTCGTAATATGTTACGCTAAAAGTTCCCTACAAAATAATGATGACATCCGACGAAAACCTCCCAGAGAACCCTACTCTCGGTGCGCGTTTCGAACGACTTGTGGCGATCATGGCCCGGCTGCGCGCGCCCGGCGGCTGCCCATGGGATCGCGAACAGAACTTCGACAGCATCAGGCCCTACACGCTTGAAGAGACCTACGAAGTGCTTGAGGCGATCGACCAGCGCGACTACACAGGGCTGTGCGAGGAACTGGGCGATTTCATGCTCCAGGCCGTCTTTTATGCCCAAATGGCGCAGGAAGAGGACCGCTTCACGATTGCCGATTCGCTCGACGCAATCAACGAGAAACTGGTGCGCCGCCATCCGCACATTTTCTCCGACGGCGACGCGAAGACCTCAGACCAGGTGCTGAAGCGCTGGGAGGAGATCAAGGCCGTTGAGAAGTCCGCTCGGGGGGGAGCGCCGAAAGGCCGCCTGGACGGCGTGCCGCGCGCTTTGCCGGCGTTGATGGAAGGCCTCAAAATTTCTCAAAAAGCCGCAAAAGCAGGCTTCGAATGGCCCGATTTCGAACAGGTTTTGGAGAAGTTTCATGAGGAAACCGCTGAACTCGCGGAGGCACGAGCCCGCGGTTCGCAGTCCGAAATGGAGGACGAGCTGGGCGATCTGCTGTTCACCGTGGTGAACATGGCGCGCTGGCTGAACGTCGATCCGGAGCAGGCCCTGCGCCGGACCAATGCGAAGTTCCGGGCCCGCTTCGCCCACGTCGAACACTCGCTGGCGGCAGACGGTAAAACGCTCGAGCAATCGACGCTCGAAGAGATGGAGGCGCTGTGGCAACAGGCGAAGTCGCTACCCAAATCACGCTGAGGCATCTTGAAACGCTGTCCGAGTTGCGCGGAGCCGTGGAACTGCAGCAAGAGATCTGGGGCTTCTCCGACATCGAATTGCTACCACTGCGGCTGTTCGTCGTTGCTCAAAAAGTAGGCGGCCAGGTGATTGGCGCATTCGACGGCGAACGCATGATCGGCTTCCTGCTGGCGATTCCCGGCCTCAAACACGGCGAGATTTATCTGCACTCGCACATGATGGGCGTGCAGGCTCCCTATCGCAATCTCGGCGTGGGGCGCATGTTGAAACTGGCCCAACGCGATCAGGCTCTGGCGCGCAACATTAAGTTGGTCGAGTGGACTTTCGATCCGCTCGAAATCAAGAACGCCTACTTCAACATCGAGCGTCTGGGCGCTGTGGTGCGTCGCTATGTGTTGAACCAATACGGCACCACGACCAGCCATTTGCACGGCGGTCTGCCGACCGACCGCTGCGTGGCCGAGTGGTACCTCGACAGTGACCGAGTACTCGCCAATCTGGCCGGACAGCGCAACCCTTACGTCGGCATTGTTGAGCGCGTGGCGGTGCCTAACGACATCGCCGAACTCCGCCAGAATGAACCTGGGCGCGCACGCGAAATGCAATCCGGTGTAAGCGATGCTTTCCTCGCGCACTTCCAGCGCAGGCTGGCGGTGACTGGTTTCGAACGGTCCGCCGGCGCGGGCATCTACCTCTTTTCACAATGGCCTTCAAACTAGACGCGATTCGCCTGCACAGGCTCGAAATACCGCTGGTGAATTTCTTCGAGACCAGCTTCGGGCGCACGTATAGCCGCTCCATCATCCTGGTCGAAGTGGTGTCTGACGGTGTCTCCGGCTGGGGCGAAGTCACCTGCGGCGAGCATCCGTTCTACAACGAGGAATGGACCGAGGCCGCCTGGCTGCTGCTGAAGCACTACGTGGCTCCCGCCGCGCTCGGGCGGACGCTGGCGAGTGCCTCCGAGTCGGGCGCGTCGTCCGCCGGCATCAAGGGCCACCGCATGACTCGCGGCGGCTTTGAAGCGGCCTGTTGGGATTTGGAGGCGCGGATCCAGGGTGTCCCGCTGTGGCAGTTGATTGGCGGCGGGGCGCGCAAAGAAATTCCCTGTGGCGTCTCGATCGGCATCCAGGACAGCGTGCCGCAACTGCTCGAGAAGATCCGCACCGAGGTCGAGGCGGGCTACCGGCGCATCAAGATGAAGATCAAGCCGGGATGGGACATCGACGTGATCTGCGCGGTGCGCCGCGAGTTCCCGGAAATCCTGCTGATGGCGGATGCGAACTCCGCCTACACGCTGCACGACATCGACCATCTGAAGCGCCTGGACGAGTTCGATCTGATGATGATGGAGCAGCCGCTGGCGCACGACGAGATCATCGATCACGCGGCGCTGCAGGCAGCGCTCAAGACGCCCATCTGCCTGGACGAGTGCATCCGCACGGCGCACCACGCGGAACAGGCGATCCAGCTGGGTGCTTGCAGGATCATCAACATCAAACTCGGGCGTGTGGGCGGCTTTGCCGAAGCCAAACGCGTGCACGACGCCGCCCACGCACACGGCATTCCCGTGTGGTGCGGCGGGATGCTCGAAAGCGGCGTCGGCCGGGCGCACAACATCGCGCTTTCCACGCTGCCCGGCTTCGTGCTGCCCGGCGATGTTTCGGCCAGTAAACGGTATTGGAAGCGCGACATCATCGACCCCTGGGTGGAGGTGACCCCGCGCGGAACCATCGTGGTGAACGATCAGCCCGGGTTCGGTTACGCCCTGGACCTGGAGTTCCTCGCTTCGGTGCGCGTGGCACAGGAGACGCTGCGCCCCTGACCATGCTTCTGGAGACCCCCAGCGCGGTTCGCAAACCGGCGCCGAAATCCGCGCGCACCTACGCGGCGGTCATGCTGATGACCGTCTTCTGGAGCCTGAATTACATCGCGGCGAAATTCGCCCTGCGCAGCTTCCCGCCGATCCTGTATGCCTGCCTGCGCATGATTCTGGCCGGCGCGATGATGTTCGTCACCTACCTACTCTGGGTGCGCCACCGTCCCAAGGCGATGATCAGCAAGTGGCCCCGGCGCGACCTGCTGATTCTGGGCGTGATCGGCATCCTGGGCATGGTCGGCAACCAGATACTGTTCGTGGCGGGACTGGGCCGGACGTCGGTGGCGCACGCTGCACTCGTGATCGCGACGACACCCGTGCAGGTGCTGCTGCTGGCCTGTGTCCGGGGCCAGGAGCGCCTCTCCGCGACGAAGGTCTGCGGCATGGCGATGGCCATTGGCGGCATCGGCGTGTTGAACCTATCGCCCGGCCGTTCCGCACGCGGCGCGTCCATACTAGGCGATTTTCTGGTCTTCCTCTGCGCCTTCTCCTTCGCGCTCTATTCGGTGCTGGGCAAGGAGCGCATGAAGCGCTTCGGGGCGATCCCTGTAAACGCTTTGGGCTTCGGAGTCAGCGCGCTATTGTTGCTCGCGCCGGTCTGGCTCATGGGCCGGGACTTTCACTTCGCCGCGGTACCGGCCATGGGCTGGTGGATGCTGGCCTACATGTCGGCCATCTCGTCCGTGCTCTGCTACATCATTTACAGCAAGGCGCTGGAGACACTGCCGGCATCGCGCGTGGCGTCGTTCAGCTACGCCCAGCCGTTCATCGCCTGTCTGGCGGCCTGGTGGCTGCTGGGCGAGCCGGTCACGCTGCCGGTGGCCATGGGCGGGATGATGGTGCTGGGGGGCGTATGGCTCACGGGGCGCAATTGAGCTTCGACGCAGCCGTGTGGCGCACGCTTCAGCGTGCGCCACACAGAGCGGGCGACCTACTCTCCCAGCAATCGTTCAATGGCATATGACGATTGCTTTGGCGGTGGCTTCCTACGCCGTCTCGTTTTGAAGCGGACAGCGATCTGAATCAATGGCTGGCTTATTTCATCTGCTGAGCGCGAACCGCAACTACCGCTCCACCTGGCTGGCGCAGGTGGTCAGCGAGGTTGGCGACAACTTCAACAACATCGCCGTGTTTGCGCTCGTCATGCAGCAGACCCACTCCGGCATGGCCGTGGGCGGCGTGATGCTGGCGCGCGCCGTCGGCGTGCTGCTGGCCGGACCGATTGCAGGCGTCGCCCTGGACCGCTTCGACCGCCAGCGCATCATGGTTGCGAGCGACCTGTTCCGGGCCGTCGTATCGCTGGCGTTTCTGTTCACCATTCACGAGCGCAACGTCGGGCTGCTGCTATTCCTCAGTGGGCTGTTGATGTTCGCGTCGCCGTTCTTCACCAGCGGCCGTTCGTCCATCATGCCGACCATCACGACGCGGGAAGAATTGCACACCGCCAACTCGCTGACACTCACCACGGCCTGGACCTCCGTGGCCATCGGCAGCTTCCTGGGGGGCGCCATCGCGGCCTGGTTCGGCTTCCATGTGGCGTTCGTCTTCAACGCGCTTTCGTTCGTTTTTTCCGCGTTCTTCATCAGCCGTCTGCGACCGCCCACGGAGCGCGGGTTCCGGGCGGACCGCAGCGGCATCGCCCACGTCGAGCGGCGTCCGATCCACGATTATGTCGATGGTCTGCGCTATGTCCGCAGCGTCCCGCTGCTGTTCGCGCTGGCCCTGGTCAACGTGGGCTGGGCCTCCGGCGGAGGCGCGGCGCAGATCCTGTTCAGCCTCTTTGGCGAGACCGTGTTCCACCGGGGTGCGGCGGGGATCGGCGAGGTCTGGGGCTGCGCCGGCATAGGCCTGATTTGCGGCGGCGTTGTCGCCAATGTGTTCGGGCGCAAGCTCACTTTCGAGCGCTACAAATGGGCCATCGTCATCTGCTACGTGGTCCACGGCGGCAGCTACGTGCTGTTCAGCCTGAGCCCCAACTACGGCGCGGCGCTATTCTTCATCGCGCTGTCCCGCATGGGGGTGGCCGTCAGCTCGGTGCTCAACTACACTCAACTACTGCGCCACACCCCGGACGGCTTCCGGGGGCGCGTCAACTCGACTTTTGAATCGATGACCTGGGGCACCATGATGCTGTCCCTGACCGTGGCGAGTTACTATTCTCAGAGTCACTCGCCGCGCGAAATCGGCGTGGTCGCGGGCGTGCTGAGCTCGCTGACCGCCGTGTTTTGGGCTTGGGCACTGCTCACCGGCCGGCTGCCGGAGCCGGCGCTCGAAGGGCACGAGCCGACGGGGGATGAGGAGGTCGAAGTTCATGTCTGAGGCGCACTCGTTCGATCTCGCGGGCAAGACCGTCCTAGTCACTGGCGCGGCCCGGCGCATCGGCCGCTCCATCGCCCTGCGGCTGCACCAGGAGGGCGCGCGCGTTCTGATTCACTATTCGAGTTCAAGAGCCGAAGCCGAACACACGGCGGCGGAGTGCGGCGGCGCGGGGCTGTATCAGGCCAACCTCGAGCACGTCGCTGAGATCAAGCAGATGTTCGGCGAGATTGCCGAGCGCGAAGGCCGCCTCGACGCCTTGGTCAACAACGCCGCACGATTCACAAAGCTCGATCCGCTGCAGGTCACCGAGACGGACTGGGATTTCGTCCACTCGGTGAATTTGAAAGCCACGTTCTTCGTCGCCCAGCAAGCCGCGCTGCTGATGCAGCGCAACGCCGGGGGCGTAGGCCGCATCGTCAACATCAGTTCGATGGGTGCGTTTCTCGCCTGGCGCGAGCACGTGCATTACTGCGCCTCGAAGGCGGGCGTCATCGCATTGACGCGTTCGCTGGCTAAGGCGCTGGCGCCGGCGATCACGGTGAACTCGGTGGCGCCGGGCGTGATCCCGTTCGACGAAGTGAACGAGGATCGCATCCAGACGATGGCGCGTTCGACGCCCGCGGGCAGGCCCGGCACGGGCGAGGAGATCGCCGGGGCGGTTGTCTATTTCCTGAAGGCATCGAACTTCGTCACGGGGCAAACGCTGCAGGTGGACGGCGGACTCAGCCTGCGCTAAAGCGGCGCCGTTCGGAAGGCTTAGAAGAATCGCCCCAGCAGGAAGAACGCCTGCCGGTCGCCGCGGTCTCCCACGGCGGCTCCGAAGAACACCACTCCGATGGGCGTCGAGCCGGCCAGACCGAGCGAACCGCTGTGGTGCGGGAGCGGCACCCCCTGCCTGCTCCAGGCGTTGCCGGCCTCATAACTGGCCATCGCATAGAAGCGCCCGAACAGCGCCAGCGACTGGTTGTTGAGGCTCCGCAGCAGATAGCCTCCGCCGTAGTAGTAGTGGTTGCCGAAGATCTGCTGCCGGTTCATGGCGGCCAGCATGCTCGGCCCCCCCAGGAAGAACGTGAAACCCAGCGGCCTGTCGCCGACGGTGGTTCCACCCGCTGTGCGCGTGATCAAGTGGTACTTGCCGCTCAGGCGGTGAGCCCAACTGAGGTGCGCATCGAACAATGGATACTGCTTCGGTGAGTCCGGCGAGGAGACCACCCAATGGGCCGAGTACTCGGCCAGCCAGCCGGTGGTTGGAATGACCGGATTGTCCTGGCCTTCGTGAACTCCCTTGACGTAGATCTCCGACCTCAATCCGCTCAACGGACCGGACACTAGCGGCCCGACGGTCTGCGAGTAGCGCAGCGCCGATTGTGCCGTGCCCACTCGCAGCTCGTCTCGGGAGTTGAAGGCATAGCCAATATCGAACGACCCGCCGAAGTCGCGCATTGCCACTTCGTAGAGCTGGGTGCGCCGCTGATAAACGGGAACGCGCAGGCTGTCGGCGAACAGTGATGGCGCGACTAACCAGCGTGAGCCCGCCATGCGATGGTAAAGCTCGGTGGAAATGCGGTCCTGAATCCCGAGGTTGAAGTCGGTGCGCCACTCGGACAACGGTCCCGTGAAGTCCAGGAAATTGACCCTGCCGCCGAAGCCCATCTGCAAGCCGCGATGAGGCGCGCCGTCGAGCGTCGTCGAGATGCGGACGAAGGGCGGACCGTAGGCCCGCTCCTTCGTTTCGATGCGGAGCCCGTCCTGCCCGTCCTTCCGGATGAAGCCGTAGCGCGCCGATTCGACGCGTCCCAAACCGACCAGGCCGTTCAGTTCGGCTTCCAATGTGTCCTCGTCGAGCGGGTGATGCTCGCTGGCGCGCAGAGCATTCTGCAGGGCGTCCTTGAGCTTCGCCGGAAGCGCCGTCTCGACTTCTACGAAGGCCGGACTGATCTGGCGGGGACGCTTGCCGCGCGAGCGTTTATCAGCATAAGCGGCGTACTCATCCGGCGCGACGGCCAGCGGGCCGAGGAAGGCCTGTTTGCGCTCCGCCGCCTCGTAGCCGCGCTGGGAGAGGTTCTTCCATTCGAGATACGATCCACCATCGAACCCCTGCAGATCGGGCATCAGCACCAGGTCGGCCTGGGCCAGGCTGCGCCGTTCGTTCAGCGTGATCAGTACGCTCATACTCTTGCGGGCCACGCCCAACAGCGAGGTGTAGGCACCCGGGTCCTCGGGCACGTCCAGCGCCACTGCGATCACGATATCCGCGCCCATCCGGCGAACCAGGTCCACCGGGATGTTGTTCACCAGGCCGCCGTCCACCAGCAGCTTGCCGTGCCACTCCACGGGCGAGAATACGGCGGGCAGCGACATGGTGGCGCGGACCGCGTCAAATAGCGGCCCCTTATCGAAAACCACTTCCTCGCCCTTCCTGATGTCCGTGGCCACGGTGCGGAATGGCGTTGGCAGGTCGTCGAAACTCGAAAGGTCCTCCCAGGGCGCGGCGAAGCGGCTCAGGATCAGGCCGACGGCGTGACCGGCGTTGACACCGCTAGGCAGCCTCACGCTGCGCTGCTTGATGCCGAACTCCATTTGCGAGGGATAGTCGCGCTCGTCCTGTTTCCGGCGGAGTGACAGGTTCTGATAGGCGAGTTTGGGGACCAGGGCGGCGTGCCAGTCGATGGCGCCGACAAACTCCTCAACCTCTTGCGGGGAGCGTCCCGAGGCGTACAGGCCCGCCACCAGCCCGCCCATACTGGTTCCGGCGATGTAGTCGATGGGGATGTGGTGCTCGGCGAACCAGCGCAGCACCCCCAGGTGCGCCAGACCAAACGCGGACCCGCCCGAGAGCGCAAGGCCGACGCGCGGCCGGTGCGCTGGCTTCGCCGGATCGTCTGCCGGGGCGCCCGCGCTAAGGCCCGTGAGCAGCAGCGGCAGCGACAGCAGCACATGCGCGATACGGCGAGGAGAGCCCATGCCTTCATCGTAGGAGAGTGCTGCTGGCGTTGCTCCGCAATTGCAGGCGGGTTGTGTAGCGCGAGGCTTGGCGCGGCTCCGGGTTGAACGACCGCGGGGGAGTGGTTGGAGTCCGGAGCGTCTTCAGAGGCGCTACGAACAGGAAGGAACAAGGCGTGTCAGCCGGCGTGACCACTCTCTGTCGTTCGTGGCTCTGTGCTGCAGGGGCAGCCGGTGGATGGCTGGTTGCGCCCTCGTTCAGAGCTGCTTGAACGGGCTCCGTGCGAGTGCATACTCCAGCGATTCTTTCGGCACGGTGAATTCCGCCATGCCCGTATTGCCCACGAACCCGAGCGCCTTCACGCCGGCGGGCGAGGTGAAATAGGCGTCCACGACCATCCGCCGTGCCCAGTCGAAAAACCGGATGCCGGGGGCAAGCTCCGGAGTCGAGTTCTTGCGGAACGCGATGTCGTCCAGGATCTGCTTGCGGACTTCCACGGCCGCATCGACGAAGTTCCGCCCGCAGCGCCGGCGCGCCTCGTGATCCAGCCAGCCCAGACCGCTGAGCCAGACTGCTTTCAACTTCTCGTTATTGGCCGCCAGCAGGTCAATGAACTCCGCCGCACCAGCACCGGCTCCCCCGGGATCTGCGCCGTCCGGCGGGATGATGATGTCGGCCAGCTCGCGCACCGTTTTGTATTCGTGCGGGCTCAGCAGCTGCGGCTGGTAGGCGCCGCCGGTTTTTGTCGCAGCCTGCGCCGCGTGCTGATGGACATGGCTCGCGTCCTGGGCGCTCATTCGCCCGGCGCCCGCGGCGACGGCGGCCACAGCCTGGAGCAAAGTTCTGCGCGGAAACGGACTGGGCATGGCTTAGAGGTTCCCCTTCTTCATTTCTTCCGCCATATACTCGGCGGCGCGCCACGCCATGGCGACGATGGTCAGCGTCGGGTTCTTATCGGGATTGGAGACGAACGGCGCGGCGTCGGCCACGAACAGGTTTTTGCAGTCGTGCGACTGGCTGTGTTTGTTCAGCGCCGAAGTGGAGGGATCGTCGCCCATGCGCACCGTCCCCAGTTCGTGAATAATCGCGCCCGGCTCGGAGATCGCGTCCGCCTCGCTCTCCAGATTGCGCGGGCCATCGACGCGGCCGCCCATCGCTTCGATGATCGAGGCGAAAGTCTCGTGCATGTGCCGCACCATCTTCAACTCGTGCTCGCTCCACTCGAAGTGGAAGCGCAGGACGGGCGTGCCCCAGCGGTCCACCTTGACCGGGTCGAGCTCGCAAAACGACTTCTCGTTCGGGATCATTTCGCCGCGTCCGGCGAACCCCACACTGCAGCCGTAGCTGCGCAGAGCCGTGTCCTTCAGGCTCTTGCCATAGCCCTCGTGACTGGCGCAGACGTCGTGGAAACTGCCGACTTCGGGCATCCCGTATCCGCCGCCGACCTCGATGTGATAGCCGCGCGGGAAGTCCTTCTGCCGGTCCCACAACCACCACGGCACGTACACGTGACCGCCGCCGTAGCCGTCGTCGTTGTACTTGGGCATGCCCTCGAACGCCGGCACTTGCCCGCTCAGCCCGTAGCCGACCGTGTCGGTGAGATAGCGGCCCACCACGCCCGACGAGTTGGCCAGGCCGTTGGGGTGCCTGGGCGCTTTTGAATTCAGCAGCAGGCGCGCCGACTCGCAGGCGCTCGCGGCCAGCACCACCACGCGGCAGCGCACCTGACGCTCCTCGCGCGTGGCTTTGTCCACGTAGCTGACGGCCCGCGCCTGCCCGTTCTCGTCGGTCAGAATCTCGCGCGCCATCGCACCGGTAATCAGCTTCAGACGCCCGGTCTTCAGGGCAGGGAAGATCTGCACCTGGCTCGAAGAGTAATTCGAGGCGGTGACGCAGCCGCGCCCGCACTCGCCGCAATAGTGGCACGGAGCGCGCCCGTTCAGGGCCTTGGTCAGCACGGCCATGCGCGAGGGGATGCACGGGATCTTCAGCGAGGCGCTGGCCTTCTGGATCAGGACTTCGTGGACGCGCGGCACGGGCGCAGGCAGGAAGTTGCCGTCCGGCGCGCTGCGGATTCCTTCGCGCGTGCCGCAGATGCCCATGAAGCCTTCAGCCTTGTCGTAGTAGGGTGCAACCTCGTCGTATGTGATGGGCCAGTCGAAGCCCAGCCCGTCGCGCGAGTGCGGCTTGAAATCGTAGTCGGCGAAGCGCAGCGAGATGCGCCCGTAATGGTTCGTCCGCCCGCCTACGATGCGCGAGCGGTACCAGCGGAACTTGCTGCCCTCGGCCACGCTGTAGGGCTCTTCGTCAATGTCCCAGTAGCAGTTAGGCGCGCCGAAGAAACCGAAATCCCTGCGGCCGGTGTAGCTTTCGCCCTTGTCGCCCGCGCCGCGGTGAGCGTAGTCGGCAGGAGTCTTGTGTTCCTTGAAGTCCTGCGCCGGATGCAGCATCGGACCCGCTTCCAGCAGGGTCACATTCACGCCCAGATTGGCCAGGACGTGGGCCACCGTACCGCCGCCTGCGCCGGAACCGATCACCACGACGTCGGCCACGGGAGCGCTCTGCTTGACCTGAAACATGTCTTTCAGGTGTACCACAACCGCGGTGCTTCGGTGCGGAAGATTCGAGGTGGCGGGGGCGGTCCTCGGCGGGGCGATCGGCGTCTGGCCCACCGCCGGGAAGGCAGTCCGGGCGCGCGGCTCGTCGCCGGTCTGTAGCGCGACCAACGGAAGGGCGCAGGGAACAGAAACAGCGACTCGGGCTGGGGCGGAAGGGCCCTGTACGTTTGGCGATTATCGCGATGCGCGGAGCGGCTAAGCGGGATTGGGCTGAAGAGTGAAACCGTCAGATTTGACGGATTGTGAAATCGGCCCACGTAGAAGCAATAGCTTAGAAGTACAAATCGTCACATTTGACGGTTTGGGGCATTGGGTGATCGGCGAGTTTCCGGGAAGGCCGTTTTTGAACGAAGCCTGGGCGGCAGACGCTTCGCGTGCGGGTAACTGGTGCGTTTGGTCGTAGCTTGGAATATGTTCGGGTCACAAGGAGAAGCTTGTGACCCATTCACAAACGTTGATGCTCGAGGAACTCGAGCGTCGGAATTAC
>CAIVVT010000197.1 GCA_903909435.1 uncultured Acidobacteriia bacterium
CTCGGCTGGCGCAAAATCAACGAACAAGTGAAAGATCGCCGATGCATCCATAGTCAAAACATAACGCCAATGGAATGTTTTGGTTGCGCCGAAAGCTTAGAAAACTAAGTGACATTGGGATGGCATCCTGCCCCACAACAGAGTGACATCGCGACGGGACTCGCCCGCACTTAGCCCTCGGTCTCTTCGACCTTTTTCTTGTGCTTCTGCTTGCGGATGCGCACCACTTTTTCCTTGTCGGGCGTGTGCAGTTGCGTGGGCGGACCGATCGGGACGCGGTGCAGCTTGCGCGGGTCGATCTTGATTTTGATCGTTTCCTTCTTCATCGCTCCGCCTCCCACCTTGGAAGACGCACGGCGCCGTTCCAGCGATCCGAAAATCGCGCCTGGTGCGTCCCCGTGAACCGCGTCAGCCTTTCAGGTCTTTGAACGCCGCTTCAATCTCCAGCTTGCCCTCGGGAGGGACCGGCGTTAGCGGCAGCCGCACCGGCCCGCCGTAGTATCCGTTCAGATCCATGGCGTACTTGAGGCCCGGAATGCCGTACTTCACCGTCACCAGCACGGCCGCTTTCGCGATCCTGCCCTGCCAGTCCATCGCGGCGTCGAACTCGCGCTGCCGGTGCGCTTCCCAGATGGCGATGGTCGAGTAGGGGGCCGCATTTGCGTAGGCCAGCACCGCGCCCACCGCACCCACGGCGAGGGAAGGCGCGAGCGTCGGCGCCGAGCCCACCAGCACCTGGAACCCCGGCTTAACCTCGCGAATCATCTGCATCACCTTCTCGATGCTGCCCGAGCTTTCCTTGATCGCGATGACGTTGGGGTGCTCGCTGAGCTTCACCACCGCGGCCGCGGGGATGTCCACGCCAGTCGCCTGCGGCCAGTTGTAAATCATCAGCGGGATCTTCGCCTGGTCGGCCACCGCGCGATAGTACAATGCCTGCGCCGAGGCGTTGTTCACCAGGTTTTTGTAGTAGTGCGGCGTCCGCACCATGGCCGCTTTATAACCCATTTCCGCCGCGCGATTGGTAAGTTGCACGGTCTCGCGCACGCTCTCCACGCCGGTGCCGCAGAGCAGCAGTTTGTCCGGCGCGGCGAACTTCGCCACCAGTTCGAACATCTGGAGCTTCTCTTCCGTAGTCAGGAACACGCTCTCCCCGGTGGAGCCGCACACGACGTAGCCCGAAAGGCCGGTCTTGTTCCACTTGGTGACGTTGTGCTCGACCTTGGCCGGATAAATGTCGCCGTCGTAATTGAACGGGGTGGTGATGGGCGGGAAAATGCCTTGCAGCTTCATGGGTCTTCTCTTATAGAGTATGGCCCGCCGGGAGCGCCCGGCTCCAGACCGTCTGCGCGGCGTAGACAAGTTTGCAACCGCCGATCTGGAGACCGGCGTTCCCGGGATGCCTACGTGTTAGCCTGAAAGAACGGCATGAGCGAACAGACCGAGATCCTATATCCACCCTTGCCGCCACTTTCCAAGTGGCTGCCGGTACTGCTTTTGGCCTGGTTGATCCCCGGCGGCGGGCACTTCTATCAGAAGCGCATGTGGCGCGGGTTCATCCTGGCAAGCTGCGTCGTGGTCTCGTTCGCCATCGGGCTGATGATGCGCGGCTACATGTTCCAGCCCGCGGGCGGGGACCTGCTGACGACGGTCATCTATTACGGCGGCTTCGTGTCCAATCTCGCTACGGGCATCCTGTTCCTGATGACGAAATGGTTCGGCTACGAGTCGGCCGACATCGCGGGGCACATCGTGGACTACGGCACGAAGTTCCTGGTGGCTGCCGGGCTATTTAACATTCTGGCCATGGTGGACGCGTGGGAAATCGCGGTAGGCCGCAAGGACTGAGGAGACTCGAACCATGAAAATGGCGCTATCGCATTTCGAAACGACCATCCTCCTCGCGCTCTTCATCTCGGCGGTGCTCGGCGTCGTCACCAAACGAACGGACAAGGAACGGCTCCATTACGGACTCACCTCGTTCGGCTATTTCCTGCTGACCATCTTCGGCTTGAGCTGGCTGATGTTCCTCGGCCACCGCTAATCGCACCCCCGGATAGATTCTCCGCTTGTGGCGCACGCTTCAGCGTGCAGCGTGGACACTCTTGTCCACGTCTGGAGCCGGATGCCGGCAGGAGTGCCGGCACGGCACGCTGAAGCGTGCGCCACAACGCAATCTCGCGCCCTCGCCAGCCTGCGATGTAACATTTCCTCCGGCTTTAGTAGAATCCTGAACGTGCCCTGTCGCAATACTCTCCGCGTCGTTCTCCTGACTCTTTCAGCCCTGTCGCTGTTGCACGCGCAGGATTCGATGGTCGACAAGATCGAGCCGCCCTCCTGGTGGGTTGGCTCCAACTGGACGCCGGTCCGGCTGCTGGTGCACGGGCGCAACCTCACTCAGGCGAAGCTGAGCGCGGACGAGTCCCTCACTGTTGCAAACCTGACGACCAGCCAAAGCGGCGCCTACCTGTTCGCCGATCTGACCATTCCGCCCTCGGCGCAGGTGGGCAGGCACACGCTGCATTTCGTTTTCGAGGACGGCAAAGCGCAGGACACCGCCTTCGAACTGCTGCCGTCGCCCACGGGTCCGACCCACGCGCAAGGCTTCCATCCGGACGACTTCATCTACCTGATCATGCCGGACCGTTTCGCCAACGGGGACACTTCCAACGACGACCCCGCCGTTTCCAAAGGCCTGTTCGACCGTCAACAACCTCGCTACTATCACGGCGGCGATCTGCAGGGCATCCTGGACCACGCCGGTTACCTGAGGGAACTCGGCGCGACGGCGGTCTGGATCAATCCCTGGTACGACAACAATAATCGCCTGAACGAGAAAGAGCTTTATGACGGCAAGCCGATGGCCGATTACCACGGCTATGGGGCCGTCGATTACTACGGCGTCGAAGAGCATTTCGGGTCGCTCGATACGCTCCGCAAGGTGGTTCACGGGTTGCAATCGCAGGGCCTCAAGGTGATCCAGGACCAGGTGGCGAACCACGTCGGCCCGTACCACCCCTGGGCGGTGGACTCAAAAGACGCCGCGCCGACGCCCACCTGGTTCAACGGTACCCCTCAAAAGCACGTCGCCGACTCCTGGCAGGTGTGGACGTTGATGGACCCGCACGGCACTGCGGCCACGCGCCACGAGACGCTCGACGGCTGGTTCATCGACATCCTGCCCGACATGAATCAAGGCGATCCTGAAGCGCGCCGCTACCTGATCCAGAACGCTCTATGGTGGGCCGGGGTCACGGGCCTGGACGGCATCCGCCAGGACACTATGCCCTATGTGCCGCGCGATTTCTGGCACGACTGGTCGGCCGCGCTCAAGAAGGACTTCCCGCGCTTGCGGGCCGTTGGCGAGGTCTTCGACGGCGATCCGGCGCTGGTGGCCTTCTACCAGGGCGGACGCCGCGGCCACGACGACATCGACACCGGCTTTGCCTCGGTCTTCGACTTCCCGCTGTACTTCGCGCTGCGTTCGGCGTTTGCGCGCAACGGAGACATCCGCGACGTGCCCAAGGTGCTGGCCCACGACTTCCTATACCCCAACGCCGGCATGCTGGTGACCTTCCTGGGAAACCACGACGTCGAGCGTTTCATGAACGAGAAAGGCGCGACTCCGGAGGGCCTGATGATGGCCTTCACGGCGCTGTTCACACTGCGCGGCGTGCCGATGGTTTACTACGGTGACGAGATCGCGATGACGGGCGGCGGCGACCCGCAGAACCGGCGGGATTTCCCCGGCGGATGGAAGGACGACCCGCGCAACGCCTTCACGGAATCCGGCCGCACCGCGGTGGAAAACGGTGTCTTCCACCACGTCCGGAAACTGGCCGCGCTGCGCAAGCAATACCCGGCGCTGGCCAACGGCCGCATGACGAACCTGTACACCGGCGAAAAGCAGTGGGTCTTCGCGCGCACCGGAGTCGGCCCGACCGTCGTCGTCGCTTTCAACTCGGCCAGCCAGCCGGCCAGCGTCGAGATCGACGTGCAGGGACTCAAAATCGCCGACGGGGCCGTGCTGAAGAGCGGTCTCGGCAGCTCTACGGCCAGCGTGAAGAACGGGCGGGTGAAACTCGAATTGCCCGCGCACCGCAGCCTGATTCTGGCCCAATAGTCTGGAGACCACCATGCAGAAACCCCGCCTCGCCCCCTGGCAGATCTGGAACATGAGCTTCGGCTTCCTGGGCATCCAGTTCGGCTGGGGCTTGCAGATGGCCAACATGAGCGCCATCTACGAATACCTGAAGGCGAAGCCCGACGAGATCCCGCTGCTGTGGCTGGCCGCCCCGCTGACCGGCATGCTCGTGCAGCCCATCATCGGCCACATGAGCGACCGGACCTGGGGCCGTTTGGGCCGCCGCCGTCCCTACTTCCTTACCGGCGCGATCCTCTCCACGCTGGCGCTGATCCTGATGCCGCACTCCTCGGCGCTGTGGATGGCGGCCGGCCTGCTGTGGATTCTCGATGCGTCCATCAACATCTCGATGGAGCCCTTCCGCGCCTTCGTGGCCGACATGCTGCCCGAGCAGCAGCGCACCGCCGGCTTCGCCATGCAGAGCTTCTTCATCGGCGTCGGCTCCGTCATCGCCTCGGGCCTGCCCTGGATCATGACCAACTGGCTGCACGTCGAGCGCGGCGTGGGCAACGCCATTCCGCTGAGCGTCCGCTACTCGTTCTACATCGGCGCGGTCGCGTTCTTCTCCTGCGTGCTGTGGACCATCTGCACTACTAAGGAGTACCCGCCGGCCGATCTCGAAGCGTTCCGCCGCGAGAACGCCGCCAGTCCCGGGCTGATGCACGGCCTGCGCGAGATCGTGGCTTCCATCCGTCAGATGCCGCTGACCATGCGGCGGCTGGCGCTGGCGCAGTTCGCCACCTGGATGGGGTTGTTCTGCATGTGGATCAACTTCGCGCCCGCCGTCGCGCGCGGCGTGTTCGGAGCGCCGGACGAGACATCGCCGCTCTACCAGCAGGGCGTCGAGTGGGGCGGCATCTGCTTCGGCATGTACTCGCTGGTGGCCTTCGCGGTGGCGTTCCTGCTGCCCGTGCTGGCCCGCTCCATCGGCACGCGGGGCACGCACGCGCTGTGCCTGCTGTGCGGGGCGGCCGGCCTGCTGAGCGTCGGAGTGATCCACCAACCCTGGATGCTGCTGCTCTCGATGACCGGCGTCGGCATCTGCTGGGCCAGCACGGTCTCCATGCCCTACGTGATTCTGTCGGGCTCGGTGCCGGCGAACAAGACCGGCGTCTACATGGGCATCTTCAACTTCTTCATCACGCTGCCCGAGATCATGGCGACGCTGACGCTGGGCTGGATCATGCGTCACTTCCTGAACAACAACCACCTGACGGTGGTCCTGCTGGGCGGCGCGTGCCTGATCCTGGCAGCGATTCTGATGCGGCAGGTGCCGAAGGAAGAGCCGGCGGGGGCGTGATCGGTTTAAGCAGATATGAAGCGGGATCTCCCCCCGTCGATAATGCTCCAGCCGAAGTTTCATTCGGACCTGGAGGCGGCCGAGTAATTCCAGACGCACTCGGTCGCATAGGTATGGGCAACTGTCCGAGGGGAAGGCTCTCAAACCGTCCAAGGCATTGACTCAGTCAATTCGTGAATGCCATGTGGCGGCCAAGTCCGTCGGTTACCAAACGCAGTTGCGCATGTGGATAGCCGAGGGGATCAGGCTTGACGCGAAGCAGGCCTGGAATCGGGTTTGCGTGTCCCTGGATGACTCACGCCGGACTGCGCAGCGGTTGCTTGACAGCATACTCCACCGCCATCGGGTTCGCCATTCGTTTTGACGCGTCGAGGATTTCGAGTGCGACCACATTGCCATTCAGATCGTAATCCAGGACCAAACCGGGCTTTTCTTCGTCGCTCTCGGCCACTTGTTCGTCGCTGAGCAGCACGCTGAGAACGTCGACTTCCGGGTCGTATATGACTTTCATTCGGCCCTCCAGTATTTCTCGATCCTGCTGGTCTTGTACGCCGTGATCACCGTCGGCGGTTCCTCGTCACTCACGACGACCCTCAATAGGTACAGTTTCCCATCATCGAACCTCATCCGCGACTGGTAAATCCATCGCCCAGCGTGAGATTCATCCGGCAGTTTCTGCTCAGGGCTATTCAGAACCGCCTCCACCATCGTGTTCGGGATGCCGCGCCGCGCCATTTCCCATTCGGCATGACTCGATAGTTGAAACGTCATCTTCGTAGTTCAAATTCGACGTTCGCCGGTGCAGCGAAGGACTCATGAACCTCCGCGATGGAGACTCTCTCCCACTATAGGCGTCACCCCAGACCCACGCAGTGTCGCGTGGCGCTTGAGTTGGCCGCCCCGCGTGAGGCCCGGTGCGTTCCGACGGCAGTTGCGCGCCAACACCTCGGTCGCCGCTCGCGGGTCCCGAGCAGATAGCTGCTGCGAAGAAGATCGCGGTGGCCAAGTCCATCGGCTACCAGACGCAGTTGCGGAGGTGGATGGCCGAGGGGATCCGGCGCGAGGCGAAGCAGGCCTGGAATCGGGCTTCGGCGTAATCTCGCCGGATTCATTTGAGCTTAGTCCCGGGACGTGGATTTGATAACAAGCTTTGACATTGTCTGCTATCGGCGGTACGGTGGTCGCAAGGATGGAACACGAGGCCCGCCATGAATGTATCCCTGACTCCGGAACTGGAGCGCTTCGTGAACGGCAAGGTGCAATCCGGCCGCTACAACTCGGCTAGCGAAGTCGTCCGCGAAGCTCTGCGGTTATTGGAGCAGCACGAGCAGGCGCGCACTGCGCAACTCGGGGAATTCAATAACGAGCTCGCGCGGCGCCTTGCGGCGCTCGACCGGGGCGAGCAGGTGAGCCCGGCCGAGGCACGCTCACGGCTCCAGCGGAGATCCGCTGAGCGCCGCAAGAAATCGGCGTGACCGGCTATGTATTAAGTCCGGCTGCGGAGCAGGATCTCACCGAATTTTGGGACTACATTGCCGCCGACAGCGTCGAGGCTGCCGATCGGTGGATTGCGCAGCTTTTCGACCCCTTTGAAGCGTTGGCCCAATAGCCCAGTCTTGGTCACAAGCGGGAAGATCTGACTGCGCAAATCGTGCTGTTTTGGGCAGTCGGATCCTATCTGGTGATTTATCGGATCGGGCCTTCGACGCTTCAGATCGTGGCGGTTACCCAGGGTTCACGCGATATCCCGGCGTTCCTCAACCAGCGATTCTACTGAACGAGATGGGCTGCGCGGTCGTGCAGGATGTCAACCTGCATACTGATCCGAAGCGTTTGCCGACAACCTAAGCGTTCCGCACGCTTGGCGTCGGAACGGGGCTTGCGTTTACAGTCCCTGGTTTACTGGTTTAAGTACAGTTTGGAGTGCTCACTTTACCTTCGACCGTCTATTCTTCCCTCATAGGTATGGTCGTGGGACTTTAGTACTGAATTCGGCCATCGCAGGTACTAATTTAGGGTAAACCCGTCTGAATAGCTGTATTTGAGCGTAAAGGTTATAGACTCGGCACCAGGCTGCGGAGGATCGATTGAGTTTGATCACATCGAAGCCCGATGTTCGGAGGTAAGAGGATTTTAGTCTATGAGTCGCTTTAGAGTAGTTTTGACTGCACTGATCGTTTTCGTGCTCTTCGCTACTGGAACCGCACTTGCGCTTCCCGTCACGGTCATCTCGGCGCTCCCCGTAGCGTACGACACAAACCCGTCTCCCGCCGGATCGACCTTACTGGGGCCGCTGGGCGCAGTCGGTGGCATTGGTGGGCCGGTCACGTTCACGGCGCCGTTTGCTGGCACCCTGACTCTCTCTGTCGTGGATTGCTGCATCATCGGCGACGTATACCAGGCGTTCGTTGACGGCGTCAGCCTCGGCTTTACTTCGTTCGTACCGCTCTATGGCCCAACCATGGGTTCGGGCGACTTCACGGTCTACCTGACCGCGGGCACCCATACCTGGGACATCAACGACACCATCCAGTCGTATGTTGGCTACGATGACCCTTGGGGCGGCGGGGTGGTGACAGACACTTTTGCCGGTGCGGGCTTGACCGTGACTGGAACGATGGTGGAGGGCTCAATTCCCGAACCGACCACGTTCCTGCTGAGTGGTTCAGCGCTGCTCGGCTTGATTGCTCTGCTCCGCAAGCGTCGCGCCTAGTCGCGCTATCGTTGTTTCGTTCTCAGCCTCGCGGGTACCGTCCTCCGGTCCCGCGAGGTTTTGTTTTTGACCTGCCACCCCGTATCCGGGGACGGTCCTATCCGCCGATCCGCAGCACGTAAGGTCTCGTCGGTCTGCGAGCGCGCATCCCGGAACCACGACCGGGAATGAAGTGCGCCTGTTGGCGGACTCGACCGCTCTTTCGTTAGCGGCTGAGTGGGGTCGGGGGGAGACGGAGCGCGCCGCACACCGGCGCGGGCGTTCGGGCGATACCATAGCGGAAGAGGAGCCAGCATGGACGCAGATAGCAAGCCCTGCCCGGTGTGCGGAGAGGCCATCAAAGCGGTGGCCATCAAGTGCCGATTTTGCAATACCGACCTCAGCGCGTACGCGGCTACCAAGGCGGGAGAGGTTGAGCAGGACTTGTATGTGGGCCACCCCGCTACGTTCTATAGCATCGGCCAGATACTGCCGTTTCTCCTCATCCTCGTCGTAGCCGTGGGTGCAATCGTGGCGGGAGCGCCCGCCGGATATGCCGTACTGGGCCTGTTCCTGCTTTGGGCGCTGATCGTGCTGCGCTACTACCTGAAGAGCGTGGGCATGCATTACCAGATCACCAACCAGCGAATCAAGTTGGAGCGTGGTTTGCTCTCAAAACTGCAGGAGAGCCTGGAGCTGTTCCGCATCGATCACTTCGAGTTGCACAAACCGCTCGGGATGCGGGTGTTGGGACTGAGTTCGCTGCACCTGTTCTCTTCCGACGCCGAACTGACGAACTTCTATATCTACGGCATCCCCAATCTGGAAGCCCTGGCAGACGAACTGCGGACCTGCCAGCTGCGTGAGCGCACCCGCAGGGGATTGACCACGTTCGTCAAAGCGTAACGGCTGCGCCAGCCACCATCGCCTGCGTGTTAAGTGCCACTACTCAAGCACCGGGGCGTGCATTAGCGTGCCTTGTACCACAGCGACCACACTTCTGCGTGTAAACCTTACATTCCTGGCAAGTTAATGGTCTTTGCCGCCGGGCCGCAAGAATTCGAAGTACACGCGTCAAGCGATTTTGAATCATGTGTTAACATATTTCATATTTCAGGGTGTGCCTCTCCGGCCGAGTCGCCGGTTGTCATTCATCATCAGCATTGATTCGAGTGGGCCTCCTTTCCAAAGTTCGAGAAGGGGGCGGTTGGCATTTCCGCGACCAGTAGTAACGATCGACAGGACAAAAACCAATGAACCAGACTCGCATTGCTCATGTTTTCCTGGGTGCCCTTGCTGCTTGCCTGCTGGCAGTTTCAGGCATGGCCCAGGACGCGACCGGAAAGATCGTCGGCACGGTGATGGACCCGCAGGGCTCCGTCGTACCGAAGGCCAAAGTCACAGTTACGAATACGCAGACAGGCCAGTCCCGCTCGACCACCTCGGATGACACTGGTAATTACCAGGCCATCGGGCTTCACATCGGCACCTACACCGTATCGGCTGAGCGGGACGGTTTCCGCAAGTCGGTGAGCGCGCCGCAGGTTCTGCAGATCAATGCGACGCTCCATATGGATATGAAACTGGAGGTCGGATCGGTTTCCGAAACCGTGCAGGTGGAAGAGACGGCCTCGGGCGTCGAGGTCGAGAACTCGACGCTTGGCAGTTCGGTGACGGGCAACCAGATCATTACTGCGCCGCTGAACGGCCGCAATGCGCTCGACCTGGCGCTGTACGTGCCGGGCGTGATTCCTACCGGGGCGAACACGGGAGGTTCGGGCGCGGGCGCCGGTTCGTTCAGCGTCGCGGGAGGCCGCCAGGATTCGGTCACCTATCTGCTGGACGGCGGCGTGAACAACAACCTGCTGAGCAACGGCGTGGTTTACAATCCCAACCCGGACACGCTGGCTGAATTCAAAGTCCTGACGTCGAATTACTCGGCCGAATTCGGGCGCAACGGCGGCGGCGTGGTCAGCATGGTGACGAAGTCGGGAACCAACACGTTTCACGGCAGCGCTTACGATTACGTGCGCAATAACGCGGTCAACGCAAATTCGTTCTTCAATAATGCCAACGGGCTGCCCGTTTCGGTGCTGAAGCGCAACCAGTTTGGCGGGACACTCGGCGGTCCGGTGACGATCCCCAAGCTGATCGACGGCAAGGACCGGTTCTTCTTCTTCTTCGGATATCAGGGCCAGCGGCAAAGCGCGCTGCAGACCACGTCGGAGACCACGGTCTACACACCGGCGGAGTTGCAGGGCAATTTCTCGCAATCGAGCGGCGGCGCGCCGGACCCGGACGTCGTGTCGTTTTTGCTGGCGAATCCGTTCTATCAGAGCAACCCGACGCTCGCGAGCAAGGGCATCATCGACCCCACCAGGATCGGCAGCATCGCCGCGAACTATATCAAGGCGGGGCTTGTCCCGACCACGCCGACGGGTACTTTGATTTCGCAAGGCAGCGCGAAGGCCAACAATAACGAGTACACGGGCAAGTTCGACGTCCAGATCACGGGTAACGACAGGCTCTCGGTGACGTTGGGCTATCGCGATTCGACCACGTTGAATCCGTTCGCCTATGCCAACGTTTCCGGCTTCCCCGATCAGACTACGGCCTCCCAGTCCTACGGCAACATTGCCTACACGAAGACGTTCTCGCCGACCCTGTTGAACGAATTCCGGTTCACAGCGCAGCGGAACAACAACCTTCAACAGGTTCCCGCCGCCAAACTGCCGACCGCGTCGCAATTGGGAATCGGGATCACGCCCGACAATCCGACAGGCCCACCGTCCATCGACCTGTTAGGCAGCGGACTGTCGCTCGGCTTCAGCCCGAATGGACCGACCTCGCTCATCGACAACACTTATACGTGGTCGGATACGCTGACTTGGATCAAGGGCCACCACACCATGAAAGCGGGGCTATCCTATACCCCGTATCAGAACAATACGCTGTATGACTACTACGTCAATGGCGACTTCTATTTCTACGGATCGGGCGGCAGCAGCTACCTGAACAACGACAAGGCCGCATTCCTGTTCGGTCTGCCTGACGAGTTTTTGCAATTCGGCCAGGCGCCTTCGAACATCCGCACCCACAACATTGGCTTCTTCGCCCAGGACGAATGGCGCGTGGCCAAAGGCCTGACGCTGAACTACGGCGTGCGCTACGAGTACAGCTCGCCGAAGTACGACACGCAGGGGCGGTCGTTCTCTCTGAAGCCGGGCCAGGAATCCTCGCGCTTCCCCGGTGCGCCGCTGGGGCTGCTATTCCCCGGCGACCCGGGTGCGCCGAATGGCTCGAACTTCCCGATCAAGAACAACTGGGCTCCGCGCGTTGGGTTCGCCTATGACCCGACGGGTAGCGGCAAGACGTCGATCCGCGGCGGCTTCGGCATGTTCTACGACATTCTGAAGGGCGAGGACAACTTGCAGTTTAACGGCCAGGCGCCGTTCTTCGGTTACGCCGACCTGTTCTTCAATCCACTGGACTCGAACCCGACCGCTGAGATGAACAACATGACGCAGCCGTTTGCGGCTGCGGGCCAGACGAATCCATTCCCCTCGAAACCGCCAGCCAAGAACATCGACTTCGGCGCTTCGGGCTTCATACCCTTCGGCGGCGGCGGCGTGTATTTCGTCAACCCTTACATCAAGACCCCTTACGTGTTCCAGTACAACCTCAGCATCCAGCGCGAGGTGATGAAGAACACCATGGCTGAGGTAGCCTACATGGGTTCGAGTTCGCACGGCATGACCGGGTTGGTCGATTCAAACCCGTTTGTCCTCGGAACGACAACCCGCGTGCTCAACATGCCCCCGGGATCGCCCGGCAATTTCAGCTACCTCGCTACGTTCGACAACGTCGGGAAAGCGCACTACAACAGCCTGGTGTTGAGCTTGACGCGGCGCACGTCAGAGGTCAAAGGGCTTGGCTCGCTGATGTATCAGGTGAGCTACACCTACGGGAAAACGATCGACAACAGTTCCGGCTTCCGAGCCCGCAACAGCAACGTCCCCTATTACAACCACAACCAGTTCCTGTCGGTGTCGGATTACGACATCCCGCAATACCTGAGCATCAACGGGGCGTGGGAGCTGCCCTTCGGCCAGTGGTGGTCCAAGGCTCCGCGACGTCTCACCAGGGGTTGGACCTTGTACCCGGTGCTGTCCTATCGCTCGGGCCTGCCGCTCGACGTCTTCGCGGGTTTGAACGCCAGTGGCAGCAAGCCCGGGCCTTCAGCCGCAGGCGACCGGAATCTGGTGCGTGCGAACCTGGTTGCTCCGGTCACCTACTACGATCCGCACAACGCACAGGCGCTGGGCGGCAACACGGGCAACTACTACTTCAATCCGGCTTCGTTCAGCTACCAGGAGATCGTCAACCTGGGGCTCGCGCCGGTCACCAACCCGGCGCTGCGCACCTACGGCAGCCTGGGCCGCAACGCGTTCCGCGGACCGACCCGCACGAACGTGAACCTGACCATCTCCAAGATCACGCCGATCTGGGGCGAGCGCGTGAGTTCGGAACTGCGCGCGGATTTCTTCAACGCCTTGAATCACACGCAGTTCGACAATCCGAACCTGAGCGTCACGTCGGCGCTGTTCGGGCAGGTTTCAACCACCGGCGATCCGCGCATCATCCAGCTCGCTTTCCGCCTGACGTTCTAGGCGCTACAGTCTGGAAACGAAAACAACGGGCGGCGCTTCGGCGCCGCCCCTTTCGTTTTCCGGTCCGCTGCAACTCCCCTCAAACTGAACAGTTTCAACGTGGCATTCTGAAGGTGCGTTGACTCGGGCGCTCCAGCGCCTGGGCGCCCCAATTTAGAAAGTAGCCCTATGTCAGGAATTCTCAGATCCATCCAATCGTTCGCAGCTCTTTGCCTATTCGCGGGAACGGCTTTGTCCGCGGCTGGTGCGACACATACGTTTGCGGTTGAAGGCGAGCATTTCGTGCTCGACGGCAAGCCGTTCGTGATTCGCTCCGGCGAAATGCACTATCAGCGAGTGCCGCACCAGTACTGGCACGACCGCATGCAGAAGATGCGGGCCCTGGGGTTGAATACGCTGACGACTTACGTCTTCTGGAACGTGCACGAGCCTCAGCCGGGCGCATGGGACTTCTCGGGCGATCTCGATTTGGGCGCTTATCTCAAAGCTGCGCAGGAAGAGGGCCTGTTCGTGTTACTACGCCCGGGCCCGTATGTCTGTGCGGAGTGGGATCTCGGTGGCTTGCCAGCGTGGCTGCTGAGAAACGAGCAGATGCAAATCCGCTCCAAAGACCCGCAATTCCTGGCTGCGGCCGAGCGCTACATCAAGAAAGTCGGCGAGATCGCCGCGCCACTGCAGGTTGCCAAGGGCGGGCCGATCCTGATGGTGCAGGTCGAAAACGAGTACGGCTCCTACGGCGACGACCACGAGTACACCGGCTCCATTTTGAAGATGCTGCGCGGCGCGGGCTTCGACGGCATGCTGTATACGGCGGACGGGTCAGAGGCCAAGATGCTCAGCGGTGGTCCGCTGCCGGGGATCCCGGCGGCGATCAACTTCGGGGCCAGCGACGACCCCGAAAAGGAGTTCGCCAATTTCGCTAAGTTCCGCACCGGCGTACCTAAGATGGTAGGCGAGTTCTGGACCGGCTGGTTCGATCACTGGGGCGAGAACCATCACAAGACGGATGCGGCCAAGGAAGCGAAGAACCTGGATTGGCTGCTCTCTCGCGGTATCGGGGTCAACCTCTACATGGTCCACGGCGGATCGTCGTGGGGGCCGATGGCGGGGGCGAACCTCTACGACCGCTACGAGCCGGACATCTCGAGCTACGACTACGACGCACCGATCGACGAGGCGGGGCGGCTGACACCGAAGTTCTCTGCCTTGCGCGATGTTCTCAAGAAGTACCTGTCACCCGGCGAGACTCTCCCGGAGCCGCCTGCGGCGTTGCCCATGGTGGAGATTCCCAAGCTCACCTTCAAGACGAACTCGCCCCTCACGAGACTACTCGGAGCGCCGGTCCGCAACGACGCACCCAAGTCCATGGAAGGGCTAGGGCAGAACTACGGAATGGTGCTGTACCGGCATCCCGTGACCAAAGCGGCGCAAGGGACGCTGGAGTTGAACGAGGCTCGCGACTACGCTTTGGTATCGCAAAAGGGCAAACTGCTGGGCGTGCTGGACCGCCGCAAGAAAGAGACCAAGCTTGAGATCTCGCTCGAAGCTGGCGCGCCGCTCGAGATCCTGGTCGATGCCGCGGGTCACGTGAATTTCGGCGTCCACATCACCGACGACCGCAAGGGCATCGTCGGAGCCGTCAAGCTGAACGGGCAGGAACTGACCGGATGGGAGATGTTCCCGCTCCCGCTCGACAACCTGTCCAGGTTGAAATTCAGATCAAAACCCGCCACGGGGCCAGCTTTCTATCGCGCGAACTTCGACCTGAAGCCGATGGGCGACAGCTTCCTCGACCTGCGCGGTTGGGGCAAAGGCTACGTCTGGGTCAACGGCCACAATCTGGGCCGCTATTGGGGCGTGGGACCGCAGCAATCGCTCTTCTGCCCCGCCGTATGGCTGAACAAGGTGCACAACGAGATCATCGTGCTCGATCTCGATCCGAATGCCGCGCATACCCTGCAAGGCCGCACGCATCCGGTTTGGCAGACGCCTGGGAACTGACCAGTCGGAGGCGGTTCCCGAACCTACGGATTTGATATCGTTCTGTATGTCCGCGCCCGACATACAGCCTCGCCATCCGGGGTGAAATAGGGCGCGGCGAGGAGCTCCAGCAGACATGACACGCAGAGACTTGGTCAAAGTACTTGCCAGTACGGCCGCGTTTCCAGCCGCTGCCGCGGAAACGGCGGGGCAGGGAATCAGCCATGTGGACATCATGCACCACACCCACACGGATTTCGGCTTCACCGACATGCCGTCGGTGTGCCGCGACTTGCAGGTGCGGTTCCTGGATGCCGCCGTTCAAACCTGTCTCGACGACAAGCGCTTCCATTGGACGGTTGAAGGCACCGTTGCGCTGGACGATTGGTGGCGCAGTGCGACGGTCCAGCGCCGCGACGAGTTCCTGCGAGTGATACGGACCGGCCAGATGGACGTGATGGCGATGGCCTTCAACCAGGCACCGTTCATGAATGCGATGCAGTGGCGCCGTTCGCTCGACTGGCTGCCCAAGCCGCTGCTCGAAGCCGTTCGCCCGCGCGCGGCCATGCAGAACGATGTCAACGGCTGCCCGCGCGCCGGCGCCATGCTGCTGCTCGATCGCGGTGTCCGCCACCTGTTGATGGGGATCAACCCGGACAGCGGCGGCCCGCCCTTCCGCCGTCCATCGGCGTTCTGGTGGAAAATGCCGGACGGCCGCCGCATTTTCGTATGGCTGGGCGACCATTACGGCACGGCCTACACCTACTTCGAACCGGTGATATGGCAGCGCGGCCAGGCCAAGGCGGCCGATGCCACGCTTGGCCCGCCGCGCCCCGGCGATCATCTGCGTACCGACGCGGCATCGCTGCGGGCCTGTCACGCCCACCTCACGGGACGGCTCAAGAAGCTGCAAGCCGAGGGCTACAACCACGACCGGCTGATCATGTCTTACACCAACCAGTGGCGTTGGGACAACGACGTGCCGTTCCCGCCTCTGGCGGCGTTCGTCGAAGCCTGGAACGCGCTCGGTCTCAAGCCCGATTTGCGGCTCACCACCGCCACGCAGGCCGTGCTGGATATGGAGCGGGCCGTAAGCGGTTCGATCCCGACGCTCGAAGGAGAATGGACAGATTGGTGGGCCAACGGCGACGCCTCCGGGCCGCGCGAGGTCGCCGCCAGTCGCTTCGCCAAGCGCAATATCGCCGCGGCTTTAGCGCCTGTCTGGGGCGAGCCCACGGCGGCCGTAAAACAGAAGACCGGCGACATGCTGAAGGACCTGTGCCTGTTCGACGAGCACACCTGGGGGGCGAACATCTCGATCTCGGAACCCGATGCGCTGTTCACCATCGCGCAGTACACCGAGAAGAGCCTGACCGCCTACCGGCCCATGGGGCACAGCGAGTGGCTGCTGGGCCAACGGGCGCGCGTGCGTCTCGCCAGTGAACCGGCGGGCCTCTACGTCGTCAATACGGCCCAGGCGCCCTACTCGGGATGGGCTACCTTGCAGGCCGCAGCCGTACGGGACGGGACGAAGATCCCCAAAGTTGGCGACACTGCCCGCTTCTGGGTCGAGAATCTGGCCCCGAATTCGATTCGCAGGATGGAGCGGGAAGAATTGGAAGCGACGGCTGCGGGTTCCTCGCTCAAGCCCACGGTGGCTACCGGGGATGATGGCTGGCCGTCCCTGGCCACCTGGCCGGGCATGCCAGAGCCTTTGTTCGGACCAGGACTGGGCGAGTTCGTTGCCGTCACCGCGATTCCGCCGGCCGGACGGGGCCAGATGGGGCCTATCCACGATGAGAAAGACCCGGCTGTAAGGGAGCAGATGCGTTCGAAGGTGCTGCGGCAGGTCGGCGCGACATACGGAGCCACCACCGCCGAGGAGACCCCGCACACGCTGGTCTACACCCAGCCGATAATCCATCCGCGCCTTAGCAAGGCTACTCGCTCCCTGGAGCTGTGGAAACGGGATTCGCGCGCGCGGTTGACCGTCCGCTTCGACCGCATCTCCTCCGTGGAACCCGAGGTGCTCTTCATCAATTTCAGCTTCCCGGTGGGGCAGACGCTGCCGCTGTTCTCCAATGGCGGCGTGCCGTTCACACCCTATGCGGACCAGTTGAAGGGCTCCTGCCGCGATTACTACGCGATCGACTCGTGGGCGCGCTACAAGACGGCCGACGGCGATTGGGTATGGGTGACGCGCGATGCCCCGCTGGTGACCGTCGGGGGCCCGCATACCCTCGAGCGCCGCGCCACCGCCCCTGAGGATCCGAACCGTCTCATGGCGATGGTCTTCGACAACTTCTGGCACACCAACTTCGTCGCCAACAGCAGCGGCCTGATGGAGTTTCAATTCGATCTGGCTTGGCGCAAAGCCATCCCCTACCCCGCCATGCTGGCGGAAGCGTTGGTATCCACACCCGTGGTTGCCATCAACCCGGCGGGGGTGGTCTCCCCCGAGTTGATGAAGAGTATTTTTACGCCATAGCAGGCCGGCGGGAGGAGTGCCAAAACCGTCAGAACTTACGGTTTTTCAAAAAACGCCTCCTGGAATCAACAACTTGCGGACAACAACCGTAAGTAGTGACGGTTTTCGATTCCTTGAGAGGCTCCGTCGGACCGCGTCTGCCGCCCCGTTTCGCCTATTGCGGCTTCGCTGCTTCGGGATTGCCGCTCTGCTTGGCGGCCTGCCGCTTCTGGTCCTCTTCCTGCAGCCGCCGCACCGTCGCGCGTTCGCGGTCCCCATCTTCCTTGCGCTTCAGCCGGTAGTAGACCGTGGCCAGGGAGACGTGGGCTTCCGTGAATTCCGGGTAGTCCTTGACCAGCGCCTCCAGTTGGGTACCCGCGACCTCGAACCGGCCTTTCAGCAACTCGACCGAGGCCTGCTGGTAAAGCGCTCCCGGATCCTTCGGACGGATCTGCAAGGCACGCTGAATGCAGGCCAGCGCCTCGTCGAGCTTGCCTTCCTGCTTTAACAACAGGCTGGTCTCGATGTTGGCGACGTAGTCGTAGGGGTTTTGCTTCAACTCCAGCCGAAACTGCTCGGCCGAGCCCTCCGTGTCACCGGTTTCCTTCAGCGCCTGCGCGTAAAGCGCATGGACGGTGGGGAGGTTAGGGTTGAGTTGGATCGCGCGCGCCAGTTGCACCGCAGCCGCTTTGTTGTCGTGCAGTTGATACAGGCTGAAGCCCAACAGTAGTGCCGACTCGGCCGACTCGCCTTTGCTCAGGATACGATCCAGCAGACGCTGGGCCTCGCTGTTGCGGTTCTCGCGGAGTAGTGCCGAGCCCAGCATGTAAGTGATGGCCATGTCCTGCGGGTACCGCCGGTCGAGATCCGAGAGCAAATCGACGACCTTGCGGGTCTCGCCCATCTGCAGCCAGCAATCGCCCAGCAGGTACACGGGCTGGAGGTTCTCAGGCTGCGCCTTGCGGACGGTCTGCAGTTCAACCGTGGCCTCGGGGAGCCGTCCCAGTTTGTAGTAC
>CAIVVT010000198.1 GCA_903909435.1 uncultured Acidobacteriia bacterium
ATCTCCGACCTCAGCGCCTGCTTGCGGCTGAAAGCGAGTAATTGGCCCACAAGATCCGCGGCTCTTTCGCCCGCATTGTGGATTTCGTTCAGGTCTTGGAACTGGGGATCCTCCTGCGGAGTCCGTCGCACTATCAACGCAGAGTAACCATTAATCACGGTAAGCAGATTGTTGAAGTCGTGAGCGACTCCAACGGCCAGGCGCCCGATGGACTCCATCTTCCGGGCCTGGGCCAGTTCCATCTGCAGCTGGGTCCTTTCTTCCTCCGCCAGCTTGCGCTCGCTGATGTCCTGGAGCGTGCCGGATAACATGCGCGTACCGTCGCCTCGCGTCTGGATTCCACCCACAGCTTGGGCCCACAGCCGCCTGTTCCGGGCCGTTACAAGCTCCAGCTCCAGGTCGAATGGTTCGCCCTGCTCGATGGCGCGTTCGACGACCTGTCGAGCGACGGGCCGACATTCGGGCGTGAAGAACTCGAACGCTCGTTCGACGCTGGGAACGAAGCTGTCGTCCACCTCATGGATTCGAAAAAGCTCTTGGGTCCACGTCAGTTCCGACGTGCGGAGGTTCAGCTTCCAACCGCCCATTCTGGCCAGCCGCCCGGTTTCATTCAGGAAGGTCTCCCTCTCCCTGAGAACCTCTTCCGCATCCAGTCGGTCCAGTTCTCTAGCCGCGCGCATGGAAACCTGCTCCAGCGTCGATTCAAGTAGCTGGGTGTTCTCCACGGGCCGTCGCCCAATAACCGCGATCAGGCCGATCGGTTTCCCGTTAGTACTCCAGAGAGTCGTTCCTGCGTAGCTTTCGGCCACCATCTCCTGGAGCACGGCATCGCCTGGAAACAGATGGCGCACGCCTTCGCGAAAACAACATATCCGCTTCCCCACCACATCGCCGCAAGGGGTGTCCTTCAGGGCATACTCCACGTTGTCCTGAAAGTGGCCGTCGAACCAGACGGATACCGTTTGGGCGACCAAGCCGTCGCCCTTTAGGCGGTCAATGCAGACAAAGTCCATCTGCAGGCTTTCAGCCAGGTACCGGGCGAGGGAATTGAAGAAGGGCTCCCCGCCCTGGCTGCCTCCAGCTTGAGCCAGGAAGTCCCTGGTTCTTTCGACCCGCTTGATCTCGGTGATGTCCATGATAAACACCACGCTTGCCGGACCGTCCGCGAGCGTCACCTTCGACACGTTCAGGAGAGTAGAAAACCTGGTGCCGTCCTGCCGGAGACACTCGGTCTCGTATCGGTCAGGCGTTGGGAGCCCTTGGGCACGGGCTTGGATATTCGCCAAAATCCGGGGGCGCCACTCGGGAACGAACACCTCAAGCGGTCCGCGGTGCTTTAGGTCCTCAAGGCTTTTGTATCCGAACAGCTTGAGGTAGCTCGAGTTGGCATAGATGATATCCGTTCCACGACTGATGTTGATGGCTGTTGGCGAGGACTCAAGAAACAAGCTCAACCGTTCTTCGCTATCGCGCAGGTCCGATTCGGGACGCCTCCGCTCTGTGATGTCGGCGAAATGGACCACGATCCCGCCGCCCGAGTCGGGAGCGGCGGAGATGGCATACCAGCGATGCCGAGGTTCCAACAATTGATCAAACGCTACTGCGACGCGCTCCGCCTTCGCCCGGCGACATTGTTCCTCGAATGGGCTCCCGGTCAGCACAGGGAGGGAATCCCAAGGCCGTTTGCCAAGCAGTTCGTCGCAATTACCACCGAGAACTTCCTCAGCAGCCCGGTTCACGAATGTGTGCCGGAATTCGCAATCGAGCCTAACAACGGCCGCGGGCAGGACATCGAGGATCATCCAGGGAGATTGGGAGGTCGAGGGCGCGAACCGCATGACGATCGTCACCTCCGTCAGTGCAAACTGACGGACTTGCCGCGAACCCCCGCTAGGGTTACTTGCCGCCCCCGTCGTACATGACACCGATATCCTAACACCGAATCTCCGGACACTCGGCACCGAATCCATGGACCGAATCCATGGACACCCGCTGTCGGAGCGGCGGAATGACTCGTGCGGCGAGCAATGGAAGGCGATCCCGGCGGGCTCAATCTCCCTACTGGACTGCCACCGCTGGCGTCACAATGGCCCGTGTGCCACCGTCCAACTGCGCCTGCGCCAGTGGATCTTGCTTCTTCAGCGTCGCGGCCTCCGCCGCCCTCTGGCGGGTGTAGATCTCTTCGAGCGCCTTGCGCTTGGCCTCGTTCCGGACATGGCTGTAGCGGCTCAGCATCTGGCGGCTGACGTGTCCCGCGATCGACATAATGACCTCGTCGCCGGCACCGGACTCCGCCAGCTCCGTGACCAGCGTGTGCCGGTTGTCGTGCCATCGCCCGACCACTTTCGCGTCCGCGCGGATCGTCCTCCAGACCGTCTTGAAGGTGGTCGCGTGGCGCGTCGGGTCACTAGGCCTGGGCTGGCCAAAAGCAAACACGTACCACTCCGGCCGGATCTCCTTGAATCGTCTTCTGTACCAGGCTGCGTGCGCGCTGAGCGCGTCGAGCAACGCGCCGTTGAGTGGGATGATCCTGCCGGCGCCCGCGTCCGTTTTGCTTTTGCCCACGACCAGGGTCTTCTTGTCCACCAGGTCGATCTGCTCCCAGCGGAGTTCGCGCGACTCCTTGTCGCGCAATCCGGCGTTCAAGGCGACCACCAGGGCTGGGAAGATGTTGGGGCTCCTGGTCATGTGCAAGCGTGCCTGCTCGATCATGCGCGTCTTCTCTTCCGCCGTGAAAGCCTTGCCGCACGACTGTGGCAACTTCAGTTTCAGACTCTTTTGACGCTTCATCTTTTGCCTCATCAGATCGCCTTGGTCACCGCACAAACGGACCAACAACTGAACCTCGTCGTTAATGGTCTTGGGTGCCGCGCTCTCGCCCAGCCGGTCGGTTTGGTATCTTCTTATCCCGGAAATAGTGATCTCGGAGATCATCCTCGTTCCGACCAGGCGCGTGACGTGGCCCAGTGCGTAGACCGCGAAGGTCGGTGCCCGATGCTTCGCTTTGTACTCGACCAGGAACTCGGCAGC
>CAIVVT010000199.1 GCA_903909435.1 uncultured Acidobacteriia bacterium
CCAAGGCCTCGCCGGGATGGGCAATGCCGCGGAACGCAACGCCGCGGCCGTGAAGATCTTCGGCCGCGCCGGGATTGACCTGATTCCGGTCCTGATGGGTCTCTCGGAGAATGTCGCGCGGGCTAAGTCGCTCGACCTTGGCATCGACGAGAAGACGATCCAGCAACTCGAAGGCGCGCACAAGGAACTGGCGGGCATCGTGGCAGCCTGGGAGAAGCTTGCCCGCGAGCCGAAGATCCTCCTGACCGTCGAGATCGCCCGGCTGATGAAGTGGATGCGCGGGGACGAGTCGGAAGACATGGGTCCCATGACCCCACAGGAGAAGGACGTTGCGCGGCGCAGGCAGGAATACGACGCGAGTCCGCAAAGCAAAATCGACAGCATCAACTCCTCGCTCAAGATGTACGAGCGATTCGGCGACCCGCTTTCGGTCGCCCGCACGGCCAATCTGCGGAAGCAGTTGGGCGAGCAGCAGGAACTGCTGTCGGGCGAGGGCAAGCGGATCCTGGACCAGGCGCTCGGCGGCGGGACTGTGGGCCAGCACGATTTGAACAAACAACTGGAAGCGGCGCGCAAGAACCAGGAGAGCGTCGAGGGCGAGGCGCGCGGGCTGCAGCAGAACAAGAACGGCGTGATGGTCGAGCCGGCGCAGGCCATGGCCGCGCGGGTGGCGGAAGCTCGAAAGGAAGTCGAGGTGATCGAAGCCAAGGTCAAGGCGCTGCATGACCTGGCGGAAAACGCGAAAAAGGTGGCCGCCGCGCTGCAGGAAATGGACAAGGCGGCGAGCGTCGGGGAATCGCCATTCCTCAAGCAGACCCAGAGCTGGGTCGAGAAGTTGAAGGATCTGAAACTGTCGCCCGCCGAGTCGAAGAAGGCCTATTCGACGCTCGGGCAAATCATGACCCAGGAAGACCACGAGGAGCGGGGCAAGCAGTCGGCCGAGTGGGAGAAGACGGTCATGGAGTCGAACCGCCTTATTATCGAAACGGCGAAAAAGGACTGGGAAGATGTCTATCAACCGCTGGAGGAGCAGGCCAAGCGGCGCGCTGCCGCTGTCGTTGGTCTGGGCAAAGAGGGCATCGACTACCGGTCCGGCAACGAACTGGCCGGTGCGCAGCGAAACTCCCGCCTGGCCTCGGAGCTATTCAGTGCCACGGCGCAGTCGCCCGCTGCGGGTATCGAGTTTAACTACGCCTCGCAGGTCGATCTCGCCGGGAAGAAATACGACATCGAGCACCGCCGGCTGGAAGAGATGATCCGCTTCGAGCCCGTCGAAACGCAGGCGCTGAAACTGCAGACCGACACGCTGAAACTCAAAGGCGAAATGCAGCGCAGCATGGACGATGCCCGCATGGAACGCGAGGTCGCCTACGCGCAACTGCAGAAGCAGAACCTCGACCAATACAAGGATGGAGTGGGCCGCGTGTTTGACGCGGCGCTCGGTGGTGGTGCTGGCCTGCGCGCGCTACTGAACTCGACACTCACCTCGAACGCCCGGCAGATTGCCATGAATGTCGGCGGGAAGTTCTCCCAAATGGCGGGCGGCGAAGGCGGCACGCTCGGCAAGTCCATCGAAGACGCTCTGCCTGCGGGCCTCAAAGGCATGCTCAAAGGGACGCTGCTCGACCCCAGGAACGTCCCACTCGATGCCAACACCTTGGCACTGAACACGCTGACGGCCTAGATCACGGGCCGGACCATCGTTGGTGCGGGTGCAGGGACCGGTTCCGCCGCCGGTGGACCCGGCGGCCTGGTGGGCGCGTTCCGGCAGTTGTTCTCCTCGGGCGCATCGTCGACCAGTAACCAAGGCGCGGCCTGGGTAGGCAACGGCAGCACTTATGGCACCGACGCCTATGGCAATCCGACCTTCGGCAACCCAACGTATCAGGAGACGTCGCAGGGCTATGCCCTCGGCACGCCGACCTCGTTTGCGCCCGGCGGAAGTGCGGCCAAGTGGGTGGCGGGCGGAACTGCGGTCGCCGGTGGCGCCTTCGCTGCCTACAACGGCTTCAGCCACGGCGGCGGACAAGGCGCGATGGAGGGCCTCGGTGGTCTCGCCGGTGCTGCGAGCGGGGTGCTGGCTCTGGCCGGCGTCACCGGTCCGGCCGCACCCATCGTCGCCGGAGTCGGTCTTGCCTTGGGCATGGTTGCGGCGTTGATGGGCGATCCCCACCAGCGGCGCGCGAACGAACTCTCGCAGGAAGCTGTCCATGCGGCCTATAACATGCCCACCGGGACGCAGTATACCGTCGACTCGTATGGCCGCAATGTGAACTACTCCTCGGCGGGCCAGCCCCGCGTGGTGATCAATATCAACGCGCTCGACTCGAAATCCATTACCGACCGCGCGGTCGACATCTCCGAGGCGATCCGGATGGGCCTGAACTCGTACCCGCCGCTGCGCGCCGGGATCCTGGCCGCCATTCAATCCTGATGCCCACTTATCCGACGCTGTCCACGGGCACGACTCTGATCGCCAGCCTGAAACAATCCGTGTGCTCGCCCGTGCGGGTGAAGCAGTTTGCCGGTGGGCAGGTGCAACGCTGGCGCGTGGCTGCGGCCTTTCTGCGTTTCGAGATCGCGCACGTAAAGCTGCGTTGGGCCGACGTCGTCACGCTGCGCAACTTCTGGGATGCCCAGGGACTCGCCGGCACGTGGAGTTTGCCGGTCGGCGCGGCGACGTACAACAACTGCGTATTCACCGACAAGCTATTCACCGCGAAGGAGCAGCAGCGAGGTCTCGTGAATGTGACCCTCAAAGCACGCCAGGTGCTGCCGGAATCGACGATTGCCCACCCTACTATCGGGGGCGCGCAGCCTTCGTTTCCCGCTGGCCTGGTTCAGGCTCCCTACAACTCCGCCAAGCGCCGGAACGCCATCGTATCCGATCGCGAGACCGGGCCACGGTATGAGTACGACTATGACGCGGCGTCGCTGATTGCCTTCGATGTCACGCTGAACGCGCTGACCCAGACGGAGCGGGATTCCCTCGTCGCTTTCTTCGCGACCGTCGGCGGGCCCTGGGCGCCCTTCAATTTCACGGACCCCGACACGGCGACGGTGTACACGCACATCTACTTCGCGATGGATGAATTGCCGGTCGAAAAGCTCGCCTCGAACGTCTACCGTTCCGCCTTCACGCTCGTGGAGAACCGCTGATGCCAGTAGCCCTGACGACGATCAACGCTGCCAAGGAGCAGTCCTCCACCTATCAGCCGATTCTGCTCGCGGTTTTCCTGTTCTGCGACGGCTCGAAGCTCCATTTGAGCACCCACCCGCTGAATGCGGTGGAGGGCGGATTTCCCCTGCCTGGCGCGCCGGCCACCGACTACAAAGCCCGGCTCGCTTCCCACAACATTCAGGAAATCCAGTCGCTGTCGCAGCAAGGCATTTCCCTCATTCCCTCGATCACTCTGGCCATCGAGGATCCCGACGCGGCCATTTACACGGCCAACGAAACCACCATCGGCTTCCGCGGCGCGGTGGTCACATTGACGCTCGTGCTGTGGGACGTCGGGGCCAATACCTTTTCGAGCGACGCGCGGACCATCTTTGCCGGCCTGTGCGAAAAGGCCGTCATTAACGCGACGACGCTCTCCGTCACTGCGGTCTCGGAGGTCGGCAAGAAGGTCCTGCCCACGGTCGTGCACCAGGCTTATTGCGTCTGGCCGAACCCGGCGACGCTCGCGCAGCGCGCCACCGCCAACAACCCGGACTCGCAGTTCTACTGGTGCGGGGAAGACCGGGCTCCCGACGTCGCGCCGCCCTGCCAGCACACCACCGCCACCTGCACCCGCCCGCTGCGCCGACTCAACATTACCTGGGATCCGGTGGGTCAGCAGTTCGTCACCGCCTACGGGGCCAAGTCCTCGACGCTGATCACCAACACGCTTTCCTCGGCCGTCATGGGGCAGCCGATTCCTGTGGTTTACGGGACCGGCTGGATCAACGCGAAGCCCATCGCCACGGTGGGCGATGGCAATTACACGCGTTTCGAAACCATCGCCGCGCTGGGTCCGCTCTCCTATGTCCTGAACTTCGTGGTGAACGGCGAGCAGCTTTCGCCCGCCAACAACCCGGACGGGTCGTCCTCCGGCGTGCCCAACAAGGACTTCCGCTACAA
>CAIVVT010000200.1 GCA_903909435.1 uncultured Acidobacteriia bacterium
GCCCGGTCGTCAGTGTTGCAAATCTGCAACCGCGCAAGCTGCGCGGAATCATGAGTAATGGGATGATCGTCGCCGCATCGCTCGAAAACACCTCGCCGGTACTGGCTGGCTTCCTCGAAGACGTGCCGGTCGGCGCAAGGCTGAAATGATGACTGGGATCAGTGCTGGTTTCGGGCCACCGATGGCGATGAAAGTGGTCGGAGCGTGGTGGGGCAGACCTTCAGTCTGCATACCGGCTTCAGCCGGTCTCTCCGGCGAGTCTTGCGGGGCTGAAGTCCCGCGCAGAATGAATTCTGCCCCACCATGCAGGTCGTGACTTTCGCGTGACTGGTCCGCACTTGAACCGAATACTGAAATGAACCTGATCGACTCGCATTGCCATCTCGACGCGGCGGTCTTCGACGAAGATCGCGAAGCGGCTATTCAACGCGCCCGCGACGCCGGCGTCGAGACCCTGGTCGCCATCGGCAGCGGCGACGGCCCGCCCGATCTGGGCGCCGGCATACGCCTGGCGGAACGCTACGACTTTATCTACGCCACCGTGGGCGTCCACCCGCACGACGCATCCAAAGCGGACGAGTCCACCTGGACCAATTTGATTGCGCTTGCCGCGCACCCCAAAGTGGTCGCGATTGCGGAGATTGGCCTCGACTATCACTACGATTTCTCGCCGCGCGAGACGCAGCGCGAAGTGTTTGCGCGTCAATTGCAAATCGCCCGCGACGCCAATCTGCCCATCGCCATCCACACCCGCGAAGCCTGGCTAGACACGGTCGCCATACTGCGCGAGCACTGGCTGGGAGGCGGCGGGCCGGGCGGCATTTTCCACTGCTTTTCGGGTAGCCCCGCCGAGGCCGAGCAGGCTCTTGAGATGGGTTTTCTGCTCAGCTACTCCGGCATCATCACCTTTCCGAAAGCCGACCAGCTTCGCGAGGCCGTCCGCCGCACGCCGCTGGATCGGCTGCTCGTGGAGACCGACGCGCCGTACCTTGCGCCGGTCCCGTGGAGAGGCAAAAGGAACGAACCGGCCTTTGTGGTTCAAACCGCGCGTCGAGTCGCGGAGATCAAAGGACTATCTTTAGATGAGGTCGCCGAGGCGACTACCGCGAACTGGAGACGGCTCTGTTTGCGGACTACCGTGAAAGCCCGATAAACTGGACGAATTCGATGGGCCTTGGCAAGCTGGGTACCGCGCTGACCGCACGAGAGATTCTAGGCCTCGTCTCGGGTGACCTCGAGAAGATGGAAGTCGAGTTGCGTTCGGCCTCGGTGGGTAATATTGAGGCGGTTTCGGGCATCGCGCATCACCTGCAAGGCAATGGCGGCAAACGCCTGCGCCCGATCCTGCTGCTGATCGCCTGCCGGCTCTATCAGGAGCCGAGTCCCGACGCGATCCGGCTGGCTGCCATCGTCGAACTGATCCACACTGCCACGCTGTTGCACGACGACGTGATCGACAACGCGCTGATCCGCCGCGGCCAGCCGGCGGCCAACGTCGTTTGGGGCAACCAGCGCTCCGTTCTGGCGGGCGACTGGCTGTACATGCAGGCCTTTCAGTTGACGCTGCGCCTGAGGAATTTCGAGATCCTGGACCTGCTCATCTCGCTCACCCAACAGATGGTGGACGGAGAGCTGCTGCAACTCGGCTGGATCGGCAAACTGGACGTCACGGAAGCCGATTCCATGGAGCTGATCGATCGCAAGACCGCCAGCCTGTTCTCCGCCTGCACCCGCCTGGGTTCCATCATCGGCGGGGCCAGCGACGCGGAGCAGATCCGGCTGGGCGACTTCGGCTGGAACCTGGGCATGGCCTTCCAGCTGGTGGACGATATCCTGGATTTCACCTCGCGCGAATCGGTCCTGGGAAAGCCCGTGGGCAACGACCTGGGCGAAGGCAAAGTCACGCTGCCGCTGATCTACGCTCTGGCCGAGGCGACGCCAACCGAGCGTAAGCTGGTCGAGCGGGTGCTGGCCGATTCCAGCTACGAGCATGTGCCGTTCAGCGAGATTCGCAGACTCGTCGATCGCTACAAAGGGGTTGAGCGAGCCCGCGAGCGGGCCCGCGAGTTCACCCAGAAAGCGCGCTCCCTGCTGGCGGGAGTACCCGCATCCCCGGCCCGGAAGGCTCTGTTCGCAGCTACCGATCTCGTCACCGGACGCGACAGCTAATCACTCCTCACAAAAACAAAAGTGGGACGGCGCTCCAGCGCCACTTGGCCTCTCCAAAACCCGCAAACGAATCAATGCGGGATCTGGGAGAACCAACGCAGGCTCAGGAGTGCCGCCCCAAAGGCCGCCGGGTAGCCAACTGGCGCTGGCAACCGGTGGTTTGTAACGCAGTCGATTAAGGTGCCGGGCATACCGGGCCCGTCGTGACCACTGTGAGAGTCACAGGCAGGGCTTGCGGCTTGTTGGTGTAATTGAGCGACGTAACCGTGACCGTGGCAGTATAGGTGCCAGCCACCAGATTCGCGGGGTTCACCGAGACGAAGAGCGTGCCCGGGGTTGCGCCGTTGACCGGAGCCGCCGTCAGCCACGCCTCGCCCGAGGTTGTGACCGAGTAGTTCAGAGTAGTGCCGCTGCTGGCCACGCTGAACACCTGGGCCACCGGAGTCGGGCCGCCCGCCGTGTAGCTGAAGGCCAGCGTCGCGGGAGCGATCTGCAGCGACGGCACCGTCACCGTGAGTGTTACCGGGACCGCCAGCGTCCGGTTGGCCGCACCGGGCGCGGTGATGGTCACCGTGCCGGTGTACGTTCCCGCCGCGAGACCCGTGGTATTCACGGTCAGGTTCGCGCTGCCGGGCGACGTGCCGCTTGCCGGTGCCACCGTCAACCAGGTGGCGCCCGTCACCGCAGTCGTGTATGTCAGGGTTCCCGCGCTGATGGCGAGGCTCTGCGGCGCCGGCGCCGGGTCGCCCAACTGGTAGGTGAAGCTGACCGGGGACGGGCTCGCCGTGAGCGGCGGAGGCGGAGGCGTTACGGTCAGAGTGACCGGCACCAGCTTGGGACTGCCGTTCGATCCCGGAGCGGTGATGCTCACCGAACCGGTGTAGGTTCCCGCCGCGAGCCCGGTGACGTTCACCGAGACTCTGGGGCTGCTGGAAGTGCCGCCGCTGACCGGGCTCACCGTGAGCCATGCGCCGCCCGCGGCCACGGCGGTGTAGGTGGTCGCCACGCCCCTGAGCACCAGGGTCCGGCTTGAGGGCAGAGTGCCGCTGATCTGGTAGGCGAAGTTGATCGAGGTTGGGCTGACGGTCAAGGTGGGAGCCGCGGCCGCCACCGTCAACGTGACCGGCACGCTCTTGGGGCTGCCCGTCGTTCCGGCAGCGGTGACGGTAATGGAACCGCTGTAGCTGCCGATAGCCAGCCCCGCCGTGTTCACCCGGACCGTGGCGGTGCCCGACTTGCCGCCGCTGGTGGGGCTCATCGTGAGCCAGGTACCTCCCGACGCGGCGACCGTGTAAGTGCTGGAAACGCCGTTGATATTGAGCGTTTGTGCCGCTGGGGCGGTGCCGCCGAGTTGGAAGGCGAAGGCCAACGAAGCAGGGGTGAGGGTCAGGCTGGTGGGTGCAGCCGTCACGGTCAGAGTCACGGGCACCGCTTTCGGACTGCCCGTCGAGCCTGCCGCGGTGATGGTGACCGTCCCGTTGTAGGTGCCCGCTGCCAGGCTGGCCGTGTTCACCGAAACGGTCGCGGTGCCGGAGGTTCCACCGCTGGCCGGGGTTACCGACAACCAGGTTCCACCGGCGGCGGTCGCTGTATACGTGGACGCCACTCCGCTGATGGCCAGTGTTTGCGCCGTGGGCGCCACGCCTCCCAGCTGGTAGGCGAAGCTGAGCGAGGCCGGGCTGACGGTCAAATTGGAAGTCGCGGCCGGTGTCACGGTCAGGGTGACGGGGACCGCCTTCGGGCTGCCCGTCGAACCCGGCGCCGTGATCGTCACCGTCCCGCTGTAAGTGCCTGCCGCCAGGGTTGCGGGATTCACTGAAACCGCCGCGCTGCCGGACGTCCCGCCGCTGGCCGGGGTCACCGACAACCAGGTTCCACCGGCGGCAGTCACCGTATAGGTGGTTGCCGCACCGCTGATGGCCAGCGATTGCGCCGCTGGCACGCTGCCGCCGACCTGATAGGCGAAGCTCAGCGAAGCCGGGCTCACCGCTAAGGCGGGGGTCGCCGCCGTTACGTTCAGCGTCACGGGAATGGTCAACGGGCTGCCGGTGGAGCCGGCCGCCGTGACCGTCACAGACCCGCTGTAACTGCCCGCGGCCAGTCCCGTGGTGCTCACCGCAACGCTGGCGCTGCCCGACGTACCTCCGCTGGTTGGCGTCGCCGTCAACCAGGTTCCACCTGCCGTGGCGACGGTGTAAGTGGTTGCCGCACCGCTGATGGCCAGCGTTTGCGCCGCCGGCGCCGTACCCCCGATTTGATAGGAAAATGACAGACTGCCGGGGGTGACCGAGAGGGTCGGCGGCGAAGCGGAGCCCGCCTTCAATAGATAAGTGGCTGTGTAAGTGTTGCCGGTGTAGCCCACCACGCCGGCGACGTACAGCGTGACGTCTTCGGTGCCGGTGGGCGCGGTCCAGTCAAAGTCGAAAACGGCCGTCGTGGGTGTCGCCGCCACGCTGCGAATGTACTGCGGGTTACCCGTTGCGCAGGCGGTCCCGACTTTGCAGAGAACCTGCGTGGTCGCACCCGCGACAAGGTTACCCGCCACGCCGCCCGACAGGTTGCTGGCCGGACGCGCGGTCATGGTAAACCCCGCGTTTCCGCCTGTGCCGGCGACGGTCACGGTAAAGTGTTTGCTGGCACCAGGGGTGTAGTTGATCATGCCCGAGGTCGAAGCTACCCCCAAACTGCCGGTGCCTGCTCCGCCATGGCAGGCTGAGCAGGTTGTTTCTCCGGGCGCTCCGGTTCTGCCCACCGGCGGCGTTGAAGTCGCCCAGGAAATCGCGAGCGGGAGGAGCGCCAGCGCCGCCAGCCTCGCGATCCGCAATGCACTCTTTTGCATAGAAATCCTCTTCCGGCACATGCGTTAGTGCGCGTGTGCCAATGCCAGATCAGGCGTTATCACGCCGCCTCGCGTCCCTTCGGCCCATACCGCGGGCCGGGTTGAGTGTTCCTGTAATGCCGCCCGCACCACACGGGCGGCCTTCGCTGCCTGCGGGACCTAGGCGCCCGGGACCGCGCCCAATGCAAAAACCCTGACCCCTTCTTTCGGCCGCATCACGTGCACGGCGCACGCCAGGCACGGATCGTAGGAGTGGATCACGCGCAGCACTTCGACCGGCTCCGCCGCGTTCAGCACCGTGGTTCCGATCACTGCCTGCTCCAGCGGGCCATGCACGCCCGCGTTGTCCATCGGAGACGCGTTCCAGCAGGTCGGCGTCACCACCTGGTAATTGGCGATCTTGTGGTTGTTGATGCGGACCCAGTGGCCCAGCGCGCCGCGCGGGGCTTCGGTCAGACCGAAAGCGCTGCCTTCCTCCGGCGTGGAGTATTGCTTGTAGACCGGAGCGCTGGGGTCGAGTTGGGCGACCCACGTTTGCAGCGCCAGAGCCACTTTGAGCGTCTCCTGAGCGCGCGCCAGGTGACGGTCGAGCACCGAGATGCCCCGCGAGTAATCGCCGTTGACCCACATGCGGGCGAGCGGCCCTACCTCATAGGGCGCGTTCTGGTAGCGCGGCGCTTTCAGCCAGGAGTAGGCGTTGGTTTTCGGGAATTGCGGCGTCGTCTGGCCGGACGACGGCTTCAGGTTGTTGGTCGAGTTGGCGTACCAGGAGTAGGCCACCTGCTCGGTAATCTGGTTGGGGTCCATCGTCTGCTGCGCGGTGCTGGCGTTCTGCACGCGGCCGCTCCGCAGCAGCTTGTTGGCGCCGCTGGCATCCAGGTCGAAGACACCAAACGCCATCAGGTTGCCGGTGCCCCCGCCCACGTTGTAGTAGTCGGGATAATAGGACGCCAGCGCCTCGACGTCGGGGATGTAAGTGTTCTGAATAAAGGGGATCAGCACGCCGAGGTAGGACTGGAAGCTGCTGATCCGGTCGGGCCGCACCGAATTGGTGAAGCCGCCTGGAACAAAGGCCGGCGGGTGGGGCAGCCGGCCGCCAAACAACGCGCCCATTTCGTGCGCCATGCGGCGCATGTCGAGTGCGGTCACGTAGTGGCCCACCAGCACGTCCGTAGTGGCCTTGTCCACGCGCTTGTCGGTGCTCCAACTCGGCTGCCAGGGCGGCATGTTCGGCCCGTCGATGAAGTCCTGGACGGCCAGATGATAGAAGTGCAGGATGTGCGATTGGATGTAGTTGGCGCCCAGCACCAGGTTGCGCATGATGCGGGCGTTGTCGGGCGCCTGCAACCCCGCCGCTTTGTCCAGCGCGGTTACGGCGGCCATGCCGTGCGAAACCGGGCAAACGCCGCAGATCCGCTGGGTGATATCCGGAGCGTCGTCCGGTGGCCGGCCAACCAGGATATTCTCCAGGCCCCGGAACATCGTGCCGGTGGCTTTCGCGTCCACCACCTTTTGGGAGCCGCTGTCCGATGCGATGGTCACCTCGATCTTGAGATGGCCTTCCAGTCTGGTAACGGGGTCGATGCTAGTCACCGTTGTTGGCATTGGTCGTTCTCCTTAACGCTGCGAAGGGAAATGCCGGGCTGGTGCAGCCGAGGCAGGTTGCGTTGGCGTCCACGCACCAATTGGCCATGTTGTTCCAGCCCGTGGACGGGCAGGCGGCCTGCGTTTGCGGACCGTGGCAGCCCAGGTCGAACAGGCACAGGTTGTCCTGCCCGTAGGCTGTGGCGTGCTGGTTGGCCTGGTACGCCGCCAGTCGCCAGCAGTTCTGGTGGATGCTCTGGCCGTAGAGTCCTATCGGACGGTTGGAGCAGTCCAGCGGACCGACGGAATTGGTCAGAAGATGGGCGATCGCCCACACGATCCAGTCCGGATGCGGCGGGCAGCCGGGGATGTTCAAGGTGTTCTTCAAGCTCACCGCGCTGACGCCTTTGACCCCAGTCGGATTTGGCGCTGCTGCGGCAACGCCGCCGTACGAGGCGCAGGTGCCCACTGCGATTACCTGCGAGGCGCGCGCCGAGTAGTCCAGTACGGCCTGCTGGAACGTGGTGTCCTTGCCCTGAACTGTCCAGGCGAGGCAGGTGTTGCCGCCGAATGCGGTGGGCACGCCGCCTTCCACCACCAGGATGTAGCCGCCGTTATCGTAGGCGCGTTTGGCTTGCGCCACGGCCAGCTCGCCGGTCGCGCCCATCAAGGCCGGATGGTAGGCCAGGTTTACGGTCTGCATCAGCACGTCCGCCGCAGTTGCCGGCGCGCTCGGGGCAATTCGGTTCAGAAACGACACCGAGCAGCCACTGCAGGCCGCGCCCTGGAGCCACAGAACCGTCGGACCCGTGGTGGCGGCCAGAGCTTTTTGAAGAAGCCCCAATTGGGTGGTCCCCAGCGCCAGCGCGGCCGATGAATTCTTACAATAAGTGAAAAAATCTCGCCGGGATATTCTCACGCATTACCACCTTTCTGATCTCTGCCACGCCGGCCGACACCTCCGGCGTAGGTACTCTAACTGAGCGATACGATCACGGGCGAAGCTTTCAACAGGCTGGAATGGAGGTTATTAGTTGCTGTACTAGTACTTTAGTACCGTCTAATTCAGACAATCTGAGTTTATTATCGGTAATCTGGGCTTGTCAAGAATAAACTGTGGAGATTTTCCATGCGTTATTCAACTATTCACACTGGCATTGCAGCTGATTGTTGACTTTTGCAGCAGCTCGCAGATAAACTGCATGAAGATTTCCAGTACTGAATGTCCTATTTTCCAGGAATGGAGTGGAATGCTCAGCTACCCTGCTAAGTCTGATCGAGCGCGCCGGCCCAAAACCCTGGTCGTAGGACTGGGAAATGTCTTGCTGCGGGATGACGGTGTCGGCGTCCACGCGGTGAGGGAACTTCGCAAGCTCCTGCCTCGCAGGATCATGGCAGTGGAAGTGGGGACGGCCGTGCTGGACGCCCTGCACCTGTTCGAGTGGGCCGATCGGATTGTCGGCATCGATGCCATGCAGGCAGGCGGAGAACCCGGCACCATTTACTCGTTTGGCGTGGAAGACGTGGACGACCAGCGTGCGAATGCCTCGCTCCACGAACTCGGGTTGATCGCCGGCCTGCGCTTCATGCAGGGGCCGCGGCCGCCGATCTTCATGCTGGCGGTCGAGCCGGAAAGCATGGAGTTTGGGATGGAGCTCTCGGCGAGCGTGCAGCAGGCCCTGCCGGGACTGGTTGCGGAAGCCAGGCGGATAGCGGAATCATAGCCAATGGTGGCCACCTTCATTTCCGAATCGACGGCTCCCGGCCCCGCCCCAGCCAGAACCGATCCCGGATCGCACACCAGCTCTCATCGCGGAGGCGCCTAAATGTGCTTAGCAGTCCCAGGCATGATCCTGGCGGTCGAACAACAAGCCTTCAATCGCGTGGGAACCGTCCAGTTCGGCGGCATCACGCGCCAGGCATATCTGGATTTCGTGCCCGAGGCGAACGTCGGCGACTACGTGATCGTGCACGTCGGCTTCGCGATCAGCCGCGTGGACGCCGAAGAAGCCCGGCGGACCTACGAAATCCTGGAGAAGATGGGCCTGCTGGAGGACGAGGGGCTCCAGCCGGACGGCGAGGCCAGCCAATGAAGTACATCGACGAATATCGCGACCCCACAGTGGCCGAGGCGCTGGTTCAGAAACTGGCTCAGCAGGTGACCCGCCCGTGGGTTTTAATGGAGATCTGCGGCGGCCAGACGCATACCCTGATGCGCTACGGGATCGACGAGCTGATCCCCAAGCAGGTCGAGGTGGTCCACGGCCCGGGCTGCCCGGTGTGCGTGACCCCGCTGGAAATCGTCGATAAGGCGATCGAGATCGCGTCGCGCCCCGACGTGATTTTCGTCAGCTACGGCGACATGCTGCGCGTGCCGGGCTCGTCTTCCGACCTGTTCCGCGTCAAGGCGCAGGGCGGCGACGTGCGCATCGCCTACACCCCCATGGAGGCGTTGAAGATCGCGCGCGCCAATCCGGAGCGCAAGGTCGTGTTCTTCGCCATCGGGTTCGAAACCACCGCACCCGCCAACGCCATGACGGTGTGGCAGGCCCGGCGCGAGGGCTTAAAGAACTTCTCCCTGCTGGTGTCGCACGTGCTGGTGCCGCCGGCCATCCGGATGCTGCTCGATTCGCCCGTCAACCGCGTGCAGGGCTTCATCGCGCCGGGTCACGTATGCGCCGTGATGGGCTACCGCGATTACGAAACGCTGGCCGCGCAATACCACGTGCCGTTCGTCGTCGGCGGGTTCGAGCCGGTGGACCTGCTGGAAGCCATCTCGATGCTGGTGGCGCAGCTCGAAGAGGGCCGCGCCGAGGTCGAAAACCAATACGGTCGGGCGGTGAGCCGGGACGGCAACCAGCCCGCACAGCACATCCTGGAGCAGGTTTTCGAAACGGCCGACCGCAAGTGGAGGGGCATCGGCAGTATCGCGCTGAGCGGGTGGAGACTGCGGCCCGAATTCGACGACTGGAACGCCGAGAAGGTGTTCGGGTTGTCCGAAACCGACGTGCCGGAGCCGCCCGAGTGCATCAGCGCGCAGGTGCTGCAAGGCCTCAAAAAGCCGGTGGACTGCCCGGCGTTCTGCACCCGCTGCTCGCCCGAGACCCCGCTCGGTGCGCCCATGGTCTCGGCCGAGGGCGCGTGCTCCGCGTATTACCGCTACCGCCGCCACCTGGTGACCGCGTAATGAACAGCTTCACTTGCCCGCTTCCCATTCGTACCAAGGACCGGATTCTATTGGGGCACGGCAGCGGAGGGACGCTCAGCGCCGAGTTGATGCGCGAGATCATCCTGCCGGCCTTCTCGAACCCGATTCTGGACTGCCTGGACGATCAGGCCGTGGTCAACATCAACGGCGTCCGGCTGGCCGTCACCACCGATTCGTTCGTGGTGAAGCCGCTGTTTTTCCGGGGCGGCGACATCGGTTCGCTCTCGGTGCACGGCACGGTGAACGACCTCGCGATGGGCGGCGCCAAGCCGCTGTTTCTCACGGTGGCCTTCATATTAGAAGAGGGCCTGTCCACCGAGACGCTGCGGCGCGTGGTGGACTCGCTGGCCCGCGCGGCCCAGGAAGCGGGCGTGCGCGTGGTCACCGGCGACACCAAGGTGGTCGAGAAAGGCAGCGGCGACGGGCTGTTCATCAACACCACCGGAATCGGCGTGGTGGCGGACGGTGTGCGGCTCTCGGCCAATCAGGCCAAGCCCGGCGACAAGGTGATCCTGAGCGGCTCCATCGGCGAACACGGCATCACGATTCTGGCCGAGCGCGAGGGCATCGAATTCGAGAGTCCGGTGGGCAGCGATTCCGCCGCGCTGCACACGCTGGTCGCCGACATGCTGGCCGCGGTGCAGGGCATACGCTGCCTGCGCGACCCAACCCGCGGCGGCGTCTCGAGCACGCTGAACGAAATCGCCCAGCAATCGCAGGTCAGCGTCCTGCTGGACGAACGCGCGATTCAGGTGCGGCCGGAGGTGCAGGGCGCGTGCGAGTTGCTCGGGCTCGATCCGCTGTACGTGGCGAACGAAGGCAAGCTGATCGCGATTGTCGATCCGGCCGACGAAGCCGCACTGCTGGCCGCCATGCGGCGGCATCCGCTGGGCGCGCGGGCGGCGACCATCGGGGCCGTCACGGCGGGCCACCCCGGCATGGTCAGCATGCGGACGGTGCTGGGCACCTCCAGGGTTGTAGACATGCTGGCTGGAGATCAGTTGCCCAGGATCTGCTGAAGCCATGCACGAAATGGGCATCGCCAGCTCGGTCATTGACGCCGTCCGCCACGAATCGGAACTGCGCAACGGCGTCCGTGTTTTGAAGGTCGGGCTGCGCGTCGGGGAGTTTGCCGCCGTGGACCCGGAGTCGCTGCGCTTCTGCTTTGAAGCGCTGATCGCCGGCACGGACCTGCAGCACCTTCAGCTGGACGTGCAATTCTGTCATCGACGCAACCACTGTCAGCACTGCGGCGAGTACTTTGAGGCTGCCGAATTCCCGTTCATCTGCCCGCAGTGCGACTCCATCGCAACGGAGTCCAAGGGCGGAGACGAACTCGAATTCGCCTATATGGAGATTGAAGAAACATGAACCGCATCCCGATGGAGCGCAAAGTCCTCAGCGAGAACGATCGCGTCGCGGCCGAATTGCGCGCGATCTACGAGCGCAACGGCACGCTGTGCGTCAACTTCATCAGTTCGCCCGGATCGGGCAAGACGGCGCTGTTGGAGCGCACCTTGGCCGGCTTCGAGGCGGGCCGGCGCGTCGCGGTGCTGACGGGCGACATTCAGACCGATAACGACGCGCGCCGCCTGGCTCGCTACGGGTTCCCCGTGCGTCAGATCTCGACCGGAGGCGCCTGCCACCTGGACGCCCGCATGGTGCAGAAGGGTCTGGAGGGTTGGCCGCTGGAGGATCTTGAGATCCTGTTCGTCGAGAACGTGGGGAACCTGGTTTGCCCGACGAGTTACGACCTCGGCGAGAAGTCGCGCGTGGTGCTGCTCAGCGTCACCGAGGGCGAAGATAAGCCGCTGAAGTACCCCGCCACGTTCTACCGCGCCGACCTGATGGTGATGAACAAGCTGGACCTGCTGCCCTACGTGCCCTTCGATGCCGCGCTGGCCCACGAGTATGCGCGCCGGGTGAACCCGCAGATCGAGATTCTGAACGTCTCGTGCACGACCGGCGAGGGCTTCGACGAGTGGTACCGCTGGCTGGAAGCACAGCGCGTGCAGACCGGTGCGGCGGGGTAACGAGCCGGAGCGGAAATAGCCGGACCGCTAGAATTAGCGGTTCGGCTTTGCAAGTTATTGAATCGTAAAGGGCAAAATTTCGAAAACCGCAAATTTTAGCGGTTTGGGGTTTCTGCCCCGGTCAATGAGCCCGGTCGCGCCGGCATCAGTCTGGCGATTCGAAGGCGATGTTATCGACCACGACGACGCCTTCTTTCGAGCGGTCGAAGCGGAAGCGGATCTCGCGGATCTGGGCGGAACCCAACGCCGGAAAGTTCTTCAGCGGGACGGCGTAGCGCTGCAGGACGGCTTCCGTGTCCTTGTCGTCCCGGCCAAATCCGAGTTTGTTGAACTTGGCATATTCGATGTGGAACGGCTTGTAGATCGGGCCGATTGACGAGAGCGGGAGACGGAACGTTTTGCCGTCGGCGGTCAGCAGTTCGACGCTGAAATCGAGCGGGGCCTTGCGCTTCTTGTCGTCGTCCTTCTTCTCGTCTTTTTTCTTAGCGTCCTTCTGCTTGTCCTTTGATTTAGGGTCCTTCTTGCCGTCCTTTTTTTCTTTGTCCGCATCCGGGTCGGGCGGATTCTCGTTGGTGTCGGCGAGTTCAAAGGACAGCCGCGAGTCGGGAGTCAGGGTTTTGGCGAAGTCGTCGCCGAGCGTCACCGTGTAAGTCGCGGCGGGCTCGCGCCAGCCCAGCACGACGCTGTTGTCACCGCGATCGCCCCAGCGCTGTTCCGTGCGCTGCTCCTTCCACAGCGCCAGTTTCTCGCCGTGAATGCGGGCTCCGGGCAGGGTCGCGCTTTCGACGTCGAAGTCCTCGTCGAAGCCGGCCACAATCCTGCGTTTGGCGTCGGCGTAGCGGTTGACGTAGGTCGTGTCGGGCAGCCAGGCGGCGCCCACGCGGTAGTCGCGGAACAGTTGGCGGTACTCGTCGCGGCCCTTGAGCGCCGCTTCCAGAAACGCCGAGAAGTAAACCTTCGCGATCCGGCGCTGCTGTTCCCCGGTCAACAGCGGCTTCTTGTTCATGAACCAGCCGTAAGGCGGCCCGTTGTCGTCGTCGCCCCAGATGGTGTTGAACTGTCCGTGGTTGGCGCGGTAGATCCACAGCTCGGCCTTGAAGCCGGGGAAGCCGTCGCTCAGGCTGGTCCGGTTGAACTGGCGGCTGCCGGTGAAGGTGCTCACGTCGCCGTCGTAACCGCCGTGGATCACGAAATAGTCCACATCCTTGAGCGGCCGGTCCATCCCGGCGGGCTTGTACTGGCCGTCTGCCGGAGCGATGGCGATCAGCGCACGGATATTAAAGTTGTACGCGAACTTTTGGGTCGCATCTCCTGGAAACGCGGGCAGATGATTGAACGCGGCGGCTGTGGCCACGGCCTCGCCGCCGCGAGAATGGCCCATCAGCGCAATCTTGTCGAGGTCCACCTTGCCTTCGAAGGGGTTACCCTTCGCGGAGTTCCATTCGCGGAACAGCTTCAGGTGCTCCAGCAGCAGCCAGCCGCGCGCGGCCGTCTCCTTTTGGTCGAGCCCGTCGGTCCAACTGCTGTTGATGAAGTTCTCGTCCACCGAGGCCAGAATGTAGCCGCGGCTGGCCAGCAAACGGCCCAGGTACTCGTAGCCGGGATCGGAGAACTCCTGCGCCAGATGGTTGCCGTGGACGATGAGGACCAGGGGAAACGGCCCCGGCCCGTCGGGGTACCAGACACGCGCGTTCAGCGGCAGCTTCTTGCTGTCGAAGCCCCAATACCATTCGTAGAGCTTGGCGTGCCAGCCTTCGGGCCCCTTGAAGACCTTCGAGGCGTCCACGCAACGCGAGACGAGGGCGACTCCCGAACCCTTGGCCTTGCGCCCGAATTCCGGCCGGCGCTTATCCGTGCCGGGGCCATAGGTCATGGCGACCACTTTAAAAGGGCCGGGCTGCGAGGGATCCGGCAGGGCCAGCGCGCTCAGCTTCGGCTGCTTGGATAGCGGCGCGTCAGCCATGTCCTTTTCGAGACCTCGCCAGGTGAGCAGCCAGATGGATGCACCGGCGAAACCGAGCGCCAGGACCAGCAGCACCACCGTGATCACCTGCCGCTGGCGCGCCAGCGCGGAGAAGCCGCCGGCAAACAGCGAGGCCAGCACCGACGCCAGCGTGGCAAATGCGCCGACCAGCAGGAGCCCCGACCAGGGGAAGTTCGGCCACATGAATCCGACCAGACCTGTCGCGACGGCCAGCAGAGATAGCGGCCAGCGCGGCGGTCTGGAAAGCAGCCAGAGCACGAGCCAGACCAGGCAGGCCGCGAGATACAGCGCGCAGTAGGCAATCACGACGCAGATCAGCGCGTCTACAACCGGTCCGAAGCCGAAGTGGATCTGCGTGCCGATGTAGGCCGCCCAGACCAGCGTAATCAGCACGGCGCTGGCTTTTGAGGCGCGGCGGACCTCCGGTCCGGGCTTGATCAGGCCCCATTGGCGCCTGGTCCAGGCCCACGCGTTTTGGAAGAAAATCTTGAGGATTGGCCAGAGGGCGGCGAGCCGTTCACGAACCTGCGCAGTCTGCATGCTGATGAGGATACGGCGAGCGAGGGCGAAGTGTTCGTGTTTATTTACACAGAATTAACATTGCGGCCGGACGGCGCGGGGCTGGTCGGGTTTGAGGCAGCGAGGCTGGCAGACTGGACCGTGCCCGGCCATGCGCGGCTCCGTGCCGGCGGGGGGGGGAGGACTTCGTCAAGCGCGGAATCAAAAGCAGTCACGCTAGAGCCGGAACAGTTCGCGCAAGCGGCGGGTTTGCACGCGGCTGACGGGGATTTCGGTGCCCTTTTTGTCATCCATGCGGAGCAGGTAGCTGGACTTGAACCAGGCCACAACTTCCTTGATGTGGTTGATGTTCACCAGATAGCTGCGGTGGGTGCGCCAGAAAATGGACGGGTCCAGATTGGCCTGGAGTTCTTCGACGGTCTTGAAGCTGGTCTGTCCCTCGAGGGAGGTGGTCACCACCGTAATCAGCCCGTCGTCGATTGTGGCGTAGATCAGGTCGTCAACATCGACAATCAGATTGCGGCCGGCTGACTTGACGATGATTTTGTTGCGGGCCGGGCCGCTGACGAGATTCTGCTCCGGGGTGCGCGGCTCCGGATCGAGCATCTGGCGGCAGGCGCGATCCACGGTGAGCCCCAGTCGCTCGCGATCCACCGGCTTCAGCAGGTAGTCCATCACTTCGAGGCGAAAGGCCTCCAGCGCGTACTGATCGTAGGCGGTGCAGAGCACAAAAGACGGCATCGGGGCCTTGTCGGCGCGTAGTTTGTTGATCACGCCCAAGCCGTCGAGACCGGGCATCTGAACGTCCAGAAAGACCAGATCGGGCTCGTGCTGTTCGATCGCCTGGACGGCCTCCACGCCGTTGCGGGCGGTGGCCACCAGGTCAATTTCCGGAAATTCGCGAAGCAGAAAAACCAGCTCGTCGAGGGCCGGCGCTTCGTCGTCGGCCACCACGGTCGGGATAGTGGTTGTCGCGCGTACCTGCATCCAATTGATAGGATAGCAGTTGGAGTTACGTGTTCCCGGCCCACGTCAGACCGGCGAGGAGTACTACTTTTGCCATCTCAATCCCCAATCAAGATCGCTCCGGCTGAGGGTAAACTAGGCGTTCTTATCCCCGGAATCGGCGCCGTTTCAACGACTTTCATCGCCGGCGTCGAGGCCATCAAGCGCGGACTGGCCCTGCCGATCGGCTCGTTGACCCAACTCGCCACCATCCGCCTGGGCAAGCGCACGGACGGCCGCAGCCCGTACATCAAGGATTTCGTTCCGCTGGCCAAACTCGAAGACCTGGTCTTCGGCGGCTGGGACATTTACGATGACACCGCCTACGAAGCGGCGGTGAATGCCAAAGTCCTGGAGCCCAGCCTGCTGGAACAGGTGAAAGAGCCGCTACAGGCCATCAAGCCGATGAAGGCCGTGTTCGACCACGAGTACATCCGCAACATCGACGGTCCGAACAAGCATACGACCGGCACGAAGATGGACAAGGCGCAGGCGCTGATTGCCGACATCGCCAAGTTCAAAGCGGACAACGGCTGCGCGCGGCTGGTGATGATCTGGTGCGGCTCCACCGAGGTGTTCCACCGCCCGTCGGCGGTCCACGAATCGCTGGAGGCGTTCGAGGCGGGCCTGCGCAACGACAACCCCGAAATCGCCCCTAGCCAGATTTACGCATACGCGGCCTTAAAGTCCGGGGTGCCCTACATCAACGGCGCGCCGAACCTGACCACCGACACGCAGGTGCTGCGCGACCTGGCACGGGACAAGAACCTGCCGATCTGCGGCAAAGATTTCAAGACCGGCCAGACGTTTATGAAGACGTTGATCGCCCCCGGCCTGAAGGCTCGCATGCTGGGCATCCACGGCTGGTTCTCGACCAACATCCTGGGCAATCGCGATGGCGAAGTGCTGGAAGATCCCGGCAGTTTCAAGAGCAAGGAAGAGACCAAGCTCTCGGTGCTCGAGCACATCCTGCAACCGGAACTATACCCCGACCTGTACTCGAAGCTCTACCACGCGGTGCGGATCAATTACTATCCGCCGCGCGGGGACGACAAAGAGGGCTGGGACAACATCGACATCTTCGGCTGGCTCGGTTACAAGATGCAGATCAAGATCGATTTCCTGTGCCGTGACTCGATTCTGGCCGCACCGCTGGCGCTGGACCTGGTGCTGTTCATGGATCTGGCGCAGCGCGCCGGCATGAAGGGCATCCAGGAATGGCTGAGCTTTTACTTTAAGGGCCCGATGACGGCGCCCGGGCTCTACCCCGAACACGACATTTTCATCCAATTGATGAAATTGAAAAACACACTGCGTTGGATGCAAGGCGAAGACCTCATCACGCACCTAGGCCTTGAGTACTACGATTGATCCGCGAAATCGCCCCTCCGATGTGACGGACTGGGGCTCGCTGCCGGAAGCCAGGGAGGACGAAAGCAAGAGGATGCGAATCCTCGTTATCGGTGGAACAACCTTCATTGGACGGCACCTCGTCGCGCAACTCGCCAAGTTGGGCCACGAGGTGACGATCCTGCACCGGAAGGCCGAGCACGAGTTCGGCAAGAAGGTGGAGAATCTGCAAGCCGACCGCAACGACCTCACGCAGTTGGGGCGGACGCTGGCCGGCAAGAAATTCGACGCAGTTTTCGACAACGCCTACGACTGGGAGCGCGGCACGCCGGCCTCAGCCGTGGAGGGGCTCGGCAAGCTGGTTTGCGAGCAGGTTTCGCGCTATGTGTTCATGTCCAGCGTCGCCGCTTACGGTGATGGGCTGAACCACCACGAGGGCGACGCGCTGGCCGCCGACGACTGGCCGGACCGCTACGCGCGGCAGAAAGCGCAGAGCGAGCGGGCGCTTTTCAAACTGCACCAGCGCTACGGATTGCAGGCAGTGACCCTGCGTCCGCCGTTCATCTACGGACCGGGCAACCCGTTCTACCGCGAGCAGTTCTTCTGGGACCGGCTGCGCGACAAACGGGCGCTGGTGCTGCCGGGAGACGGCCGCCGGCTGATGCAGTTCCTGTACGTGAAGGACCTGGTAGCGGCCATGGTCAAGGCGCTCGACACACCGACTGCGGTCGGCCACGCTTTCAACATCGCGAATCCCCGGGCCATGACGCAGGCCGAGGTGATCGACGCGCTGGCCGCTGCCGCGGGCAAAGAGACCAAGGTCGTTCGCATCCCGCGAGAGCGCATCTTGCGCACGGGCGGACATCCGATGGGACCGCACCTGTATTTTGGGATGTACTTCGACCTGCCGCCGATCACGCTGCTGGTGAACAAGGCGCAACGCATCCTGGCTTTCAAGCCATGCAGCTTCGACGAGGGGCTCAAGGAAACCTACAAGTGGTATTTGCGGCACCACGCCAAGCCGGATATCGACTATCGCTTCGAGGATCAACTGCTCGGGCTGAGCCAGATGGCAAGTTGAGATTCGGGTTCCCGTCAGCGGCGAACGGTGGGGGCCGCCCACGTGGCTGCTTCCACCCGCAACACGCCGGTTTCGCCGCCCGACTGTGCGGCTAGTCTGGCTAGACCCTCCGCCACGGATATCCCGAGTACGGGGTGGCGAACAGCAGCCGCGATTTCGGCTAGCGGCTCCAGCACGAACAGCCGCTCGTGCATGCGGGCGTGGGGGATGACGAGGTCCGCCTCGGCGACGATCAGGTTTTCCCATAACAAGATGTCGAGATCGATGCTGCGGGGGCCATTGCGCACGGTGCGCACCCGGCCGAGTTCACGCTCGATGGCCAGCAGACGATTCAATAAATCACGCGGGGTGAGCCGGGTCTCCAGCCGGGCAGCCGCGTTGAGAAACCAGTCCTGATCGAGCAGGCCGACCGGCTCAGTGCGATAGAGGGACGAGACCGCCAGCAGGCTGACCTCGGGCGTGCCGGGTCCACAGAGCAGGGCGAGCGCGGCGCGCAAGTTGGCCCGCTTGTCGCCGACGTTGGAGCCGAGGCCCAGGCAGACTTCAGCCATTCCGCTTCCGCACGATTTCGACCGCCGGCGCGGCGACTCCACGCTGCCGCAGAGCTGCGGGTTTACGCATCAGGATGCGCACGCTGTCCACCGGGAAACGGTCCAGGATGCGTTGCGCCAGGGACTCGACCAGCGTCTCGATCAAGGCATACTCGCGCTCGGCCGCGAGTTCCTGCATCAGATCGACAAGCGCCACGTAGTTGACGGCGAGCGCGATGTCGTCGGACTTTGCCGCCGGGCGGATATCGGTCTCGACGGTGACGTCGGCGATCAATTCCTGCGCGTTGAGACGCTCGTCGGCCAGGCAGCCGATATGGCACTGCAGCGGCACGCCAAACAGATGGATGAGATCGTTCATCGCCGCCTCAAAGCACGTACGACCTGAAGCGCGCAGCGGCACGCGGCAACGTCGTGAACCCGCACCATTGCAGCTCCGTTCATAGCCGCGATGACCACGGCGGCGAGAGTCTCCGGCAATCGCTCGCTGGCGCCACGGCTCCCGTCCGATGCGTTCAGGAACGCCTTGCGCGAAGGCCCGACCAGGATGGGGCAGCCGATGCCGCGGAACTCGTCGAGGCGCCTCAGAATCTCGTAATTGTGGGCGGTGGTCTTGCCGAAGCCGAGACCGGGGTCGATGGCGATATCGGTCACTCCGGCGGCCTGGGCGGCGGCGACACGCCCGGCCAGGAACGCCTGCAGCTCCGCAATTACGTCCTGGTACGCCGGCGCTGATTGCATTGTCTTGGGCGTGCCTCGCATGTGCATGATGATCGCCGCAGCGGCGTGCCGTGCAGTAACTCGAAGCATCCCGGGATCGCTCAGCCCGTTGATGTCGTTGACGATGCGCGCGCCGAGCCGCAGGCACTCCTCCGCAACCTCGGGCTTGGTCGTGTCAATCGAAAGCGGAACACCGCAGACGCCGGCGAGGGCCTGTACGACGGGGACGACGCGGCGCAGTTCCTCCTCCACGGAAACAGGATCGGCGCCCGGCCGGGAACTCTCGCCGCCAAGATCGAGCATGTCCGCACCTTCGCCGATCAGATTCCAGGCGTGGGTCAGCGCAGAGTCCGGGTTGAGGTAGCGTCCGCCATCGGAGAACGAGTCGGGCGTCACGTTCACGATGCCCATGATGAGCGTGTGGTCGCCCTGAAAAAGGGATGCAGCTGTCACTTATCTCCATCGTAGACCCGCGTGCGGAAGAGCGCCGTCAGGCGGGGTTCAGACTCTCCATAAGCAGCGGAAAGAACGGCCCGTCCATGCGTTCGCCCGCGGCAATGGGAGGCACGCCCGCGAGCAGTTCGCCGTCGCTCATGGAGCGGACGCCGTCGCGGAAGACGTTGATCACGACCGCGCGGCGCTGGCGGTCGCTGCGGTTCTGATAGGATCCGTGCACGAGCAGAGGGTGGTGGAAAGTCGCGTAGCCGCGTTTCAACTCAATCGGGACGGGCACGAACTCCGCGCGCTGCCGGTCATCGAGAACGCTCATGATTTCGTTCATGTCGCCCGCCAGACCGGTGATGGGTAAGAGGCGCCAGCGGTGACTGCCGGGCACGTACCACAGGCAGCCGTTTTCCGTGGTGCTGTCGTCGAGCCCAGTCCAGCAGGTGAGATGCGACATCGGCTGGGTGCGCGTCCAGTACGAGTAGTCCTGGTGCCAGGCCACCACGCCTCCGTGATGCGCCGGTTTGCAGAAAAGTTGGTCGTGCCAAAATCGAACCGCGCCGCCGAGCAGTTGATAGGCCGGCACGAGGAAGGCAGGATTCCAGAGGATGTCGTGGAAGGGCTCCTCGATGCGCCATGCACCCAGGGCGTGGAACAGCGTCGTGGCGGGATTCGAAGACTCGTTCGAATGGAACTCGTAGAACAAGGAATTGCCGGGATGATGCGGATCGACCAGACGCTCCAGCGCCACTAGCAGTGCATCCACCTGGGCCTCGTCCAAAAGCTTTACGCCGGAAACGAACCCGTACTGCTCGTAATGCTCCCGCTGCCCGGCGGTGAGACGCAGCGCGTCCCATGCGCCGGCACTGCCGGGTTGTGAAAAGAGAGTGCCTGCCAGAGTGTGGATGGTTGCGAGATCGCGCATGAGTTTGCCAGCCTCCCGGTTGAGCCGTGAGGCGAGAATAACATATAGAGAGGCTACGGCCGCGCTCACGGCCAGGCAGTTGTCCGCGCATGGCAGCCGGGCGGCATGGGGAAACCACGGTGGAGCCGTTTCCCGAGTAACGGAAGCGGGGCCACGCGCCTGCCTTTCGCGCGATTCAATGACGCGGGGCGCGGGGGAGTTACTTGAACTGCAGCCAGTTCAGGTTGGCGAGCCCACCGGTGTTTGGAGCGCCGATGAACTGGATGTAAAGCTCGTGGAAGCCCGTGGCACCTGTGACCGGCGCGGTCACCGTCCGCCAAGTCTGCCAGCCTCCGGTCACCGGCAGCGGCACTTCGGCGATGATCGGACCGGCCAGGCTATCGAGGCGCATCCGCGCCGTCCCGCCGGCACCGGCGCTCGCGACCCGCACATCCACGGACTCGACGCCGGCGCCGAAATCGATCCGGCTGAATTTCGCCCAACTCCCGTCACTCGCGTACCCCAGATTGAAGCCGCCATCTTCGTCTGAAGTCTGCTCGGTCTGGGCGGTGAAGACGTCGGTATAGCTGGAGGCGAGAATCCGCTGCGCGGTCGCATGGATGCGGTAGTCCAAGCCAGGCTGAAATCCCGGCTGCCGGCCCGCGTTTGGCTTGGCGGGACGCTGCTTGAAAATCGGCTCGGTCCAGGTGAACGTGGCTCCGGCCAAGGCCGGCAAGGTATAGACGAACGAGCGGTTTTCCGAGACGACCTGGAATCTGCGACTGGTTGCCGAATCGTTGTAGGCCACCAGCGCGCTGGAGCCGTCGGGGTTGACGAAGGCCGCGCTGATCAGGCCCGGTGCGTTGCTCGACCAGACGCGCACGGCGCCCGGCGGAACGAACTTACTAAAGTGGCCGAGGGTGTAATAGTCGATGGCCGGGGTCACCGCCCCGGTGCTCTGATTCACCGTGATCAGGCCGGTGCAAGTGCCGCAACCGCCGTAGTGCGGACCGCGATTCTCGTCGAGCGCCAAACCCCACTTGACGTATGCGCCGCTCCAGTTGCGCATGGAGTGAGTGATCATCTCGAAGTCCGTCTTCACCTCGTCCGAAATCCAGGTGCCGCCGGAGGCCTCGGTGACGTAGTTCCGCTTGTCCGGATGCGCGTTGTGCAGCGTGGTCATTGCGCCCGCCGGTCCGCCGTACCAGTGCCAGGCGGTTCCCGCGATCTGAGCTGAATTCGCCAGCGCCGGATCGGCGAGCACTGTGGATGGGTACGCGGTGTTGTCCCAGTTGTGGTCGTAGACCAGCACCTTCGTGCTCAGGTTGTTGGCCGCCAGGGCGGGCAGCAGGTGGTCGCGCAGAATCGGCAGAGCCTCCGCGGCGGTCAGCAGCATGCCTGGATAGTCCCCGGGCACGTACAACGGCTCGTTTTGCAGGGAAATGTAGTCCACCGGGACGCCCTCGGCGGCGTAGGCCTGCAGGTACTTCACGAAGTAATTCGCGAAGGCCGGGTAAGCGGTGGGAAGCAGACTGCCGCCGATCATGGAACCCGTCGTCTTCATCCAGCCGGGAGGGCTCCAGGGACTGCCCATCAGGGTGATGCGCGGATTGATTGCCCTGGCCTGCTTGAGCAGCGGCAGAATGTCAGCCTGGTCGTGCGCGATGGAGAACGAGGCGAGCGTGGGATCGGTGGCACCGGCGGCGAGGTCGTCATAGGAGTAAGCGGTGCGCGCCAGGTCGGATGAGCCCATCGGGTTCCTGAGAAAGCTCACGCCAATTCCCGCCGTATGGTCAAACAACAAAGCCATGACGCCCGGTAGCGCACCGGGCGGGATCTTCTGGTTCATCAGATAGGCCGAGGAGTCGGTCATCGACGCGCCAAAGCCTTCGATGGTCTGGCAGCGTGCGTGGACGTCCAGCAAGATGGCCGGAACGGCTGTGGCGCTGCCGGGCGCGAAGGTCAGCGGAGCCTGGGGCTGCAGCAGCGTCTTCTGGTCGTCGGTAGTCAGCCAGATGCTGACGGCTTGCGCGTGGGCGGAGGCGGTGTCCAAGGCCAGTGCGAGCGCCAAAGGGATGGCTGCGGGGAGGAGCGTTTTGAGGTGCATGAGCATCGTATTCCCTAGCCTATTCTCGCGCCTTTTATCGCCCATTTGAGGCCGCGCTCAAAGGTCGCGAGACTGGGAAACTAGCTTCACGAAGCGTCTGCGAAGGACCCGCGCCAGCATCCCGCCGACGGGGCGGAGTGTTCCACATTATGCCCTGTGGCGCACGCTTCAGCGTGCAGCGTGGACACTCTTGTCCACGTCTGGAGGTGTGCCGACAGGAGTGTCGGCACTGCACGCTGAAGCGTGCGCC
>CAIVVT010000201.1 GCA_903909435.1 uncultured Acidobacteriia bacterium
GGGGAATCCTTCCCCGGTACTCGGAAGCACCAATAGATCGCTTGCGCGGTAGAGAGCGGCCATGGAAGGGCCTCGCAGATTAGAAAACACCCGCACATTCGCGGCGTTCCAAGCGTTGGGGTCGAGTGGCCCCCAACCGGCGAATGCCCATGTCCAGTCTGGATGCAATTCCACCATACGCTTCATCGCCGACATGCCTTTCTTCTCTACGAAGCGTCCTACAAACAGAATCACCGGCCGGTCCTGGGGTAAGCCGTATTGACGCTGAAGTCCTGCCTTGGTTTCGTTCTCACCCAGCCTACGGTACAACTCAATGTCAACCCCATTGAATATGATCTCCGGACTGCTTCTAAAATGTAAGTGTCTGAAGTAATCTCCTGTCGTTTCGCTGATAAAGACGACCTTTTCGGCGTGCGACAGCATCGGCTTCGTCACGATTGCGTTAGCGAACCTCATTCCCGCATTCAGCACGCAGAGGCTGTAGGGAATGAAACTTGTATGCTGGATAATGATGGTTGGCACCCGATGGAATCTTGCGAGCAAAAAGGCAAGAATGTTAGTCAGATATAGGCAATCGTGTAGGATGAGGATTTCGGCAACGCTCACCTCGCGGCTAATCTCTCTTAAAGTTCCCAGTTTGGGGATCGGAAAAGGCAGGCCGACCCTCTCCTCCACTAAATTAAACACGCGTAGTGAAACGGCGTGCGACCTCCCCGCTGGATTTGGTGGCGGAGTTGCATCGCTCGCGATCCATGCCACTTCTTGTTCTCTGGCCGCGAGGCCGCCGAATAGCTCCTCGGCGACAGACTCAATGCCACCCCGGTGAGAGGCAAAGTAGTGGGATGCCATTAAGATCCTCATGAATTCCACTGAACACTCAAGCAGGAAGGAGCCCCTCTTTTGAACAAGAATCGGTTCTTGTCGGTTTGGAAACGCACTCAGCGGCGCCTCAGCCCCAGAATACTGAGGAAGAAGCTGCTGCAGGTTATCTGGACACCCAGAGTTAAAGCGAAGACCGCGGGCATCACAAGGCGGAGCATTCGTCTGGCATCAAGGGCGCCAAAACTCTCCTTCGCCCAACTGGAGAAGGCGAAAACCGAGCCGCTAATGCCGCCGAGCATCAATAGACCGCCAACGATCAAGCCCGTCTCCAAAGTGACCCAACGAAAGAGGTGGTTGAGGCGCGGGTCGTCGGGAAGCAACCCTTCCGAGATCGCAAACACTTTCGTGAACATGGCGAAGGCGATCAGTTGAAATCCTAAGAGCACTGAAACGAACGCGTATAACAGGGTATGCACGTCAAAGCCAATGCCGTGGAAAACGCGGGGCCCAGACAGCAATAACGCGCATACGGTTAGCCCCAGTGCGACCATTAGAATTCCGGGGTAGAGGAACAACCAGCGCGGACTGTACATGAGGAGGAAGCGCAGATGACGCCATCCATCGCGCCAGGTGCGCAAGTGAGACGGTTGCCCTCGCCCATCGCGCGAAAGCGTAGTCGGTACTTCGCTGATCTTCATCCTGAGCAGGCTCGCCTTCACTACCATTTCGCTGGCGAACTCCATCCCGGTGGATCGGATATCCATCCGCAGAAATGCATCTTTGCGGAACGCGCGCATGCCGCAGTGAAAGTCTCCGCAACGCGCGTGAAAGAACATCCGGCCGACCGCAGTCAGAACTGGATTACCCAAGTAGCGATGGAGAAAGGGCATCGCGCCTTGCTTAACGCCGCCGTGGAAGCGGTTTCCCATCACGAGGTCTGCCCCACGCCGCAGCTTCTCAAGGAAGCGAGGCAAATGCCCGAGA
>CAIVVT010000202.1 GCA_903909435.1 uncultured Acidobacteriia bacterium
ACGCAGCGTCCAGCATTTTGAGTGAGCATCGCGAGAAGCTCTTTCTCTTTGCGGGTCAATCGAACTTGCGGCATTTTGTGTACCTCCGGGAGCGGAACTACGGGAGTGAATCGAACGGCGTTTAACCGTCCGAGGTTGCTGAATGCGGGCCTGCTCATGTCAGATTGCCTCATTCATTTCGTTTTTCACGGACCGGACACCATCAGCGGCGCACCGTTCCCGTGTTTGTGTAGACGAGCGAGGTGAGGAAAAGTTCGGCAGAAATGCGAGATTATTCCAAAATTGGGATTGATGGATGCCGGGAGTTTACAAAGGTTGAGAGTGGCGGTCAGTGCGCGGAGGGCTGCGACCCAGGTAGTTGAACAACGAACGCAGATCCTTGATTCTGTTCGCTTTGCACTACCAGACGGCCCCCGTGCTCATCCACGATTTTTGCGGCAATTGGGAGGCCCAGACCGACCCCGCTGGGCTTGGTAGTGAAAAAAGGATTAAATATCTGCTCACGGTGTTCCGGCCGTATTCCGCTGCCAAGGTCGATCACAGCGACTTCCAGACCGGAGGTCAGCGCGCGGGTTTTCACCGTCACCACCCCGTCGGCGGCGGAGGCATCGGCGGCATTCTGGATCAGGTTGAAGAACACCCGCTCGAGCAGGGTCGCGTCGCCATGCATGGTGGGCAGAGAAGGGTCGTAGGCGCGGTGGATGGTCAACTGGCGGGCCGGATCCTGTTTTTGAAAATGCAGAATGGCCTCGTCGAGCAAGGAATGCAGATCGACTTCGGACAGGCGAAGTTGAAGCGGCCGTGCGAACTCCAGGAAGCGTGTCACCAGGAGATTCGTGCGGTCCACTTCCGAAGCGATGTAGCCGGCCAACTCCTGCGCCACGGCGTTGGAGCCTTCTAAGCGCTTTGTAAGCATCTCGGCCGAGGTACGGATGGTGCTGAGCGGGTTGCGCAGTTCGTGCGCCAGTCCGGCGGAAAGCTGTCCGAGCGCCGCGAGTCGCTCGCTGCGGCGGACCGAGGCTTCGGCCTCAAGCAAGCGTTCGTTGGCGCGGGCGAGCTCCTCGGCGGTGGCATGCGCGCGTTTGGCCTCCGTGCGATTCGAATCCGCGAGGCCGTGGGTGAGGTAAGCAATCAGCGGCAGGAACAAGACGCGGAGCAGTATGTTCTGGATGTCCTCCGGGTCGAAGTGGTACCCGCGCGCCTGCGCGACGGGGAGAAAGACGAGGTATGCGGCACAGGACAGGAGGGTAACGAGGGAAGTCCCCAATGGCCCGTAGGTGGTCGCAGCGGAGAGAATCGGCAGGAAGAGAACCAGCGCGTAATCGGAGTTGATCCCGTAGGTGACTCCGATGAGAAGGAAGCCGAGCACCAGTTTCAAGCCAATCACGAGGGCCGTTCCGGGCCGGGTAGCGAGGGCGGGAACGCGCGGGGCGATGATCTGGAGCAGCGCCATGGCACCCAGCATTTCCATCTGCGCCGGGCTCTGCAGCGGGCTCATGAGTGCGAGCGAACCGAACAGCAGCAGCCAGACGAGGTCCTGCCAGCGGAACCATGCGAGCTTGCGATTCGCGGGCAGGGCGGTGTCCACGCCGCCATCTTATACATGCGATATGTCACAATGAAAGCGTTTCGTGAGTTAGTTTCCATGAATTCCCTTGAATCGCCCCATAACCTGGAGCAGTCTGCACCCTCCACTGAAGAGTCTTCGTTCGGCGAAGTACTTCGCCAGTTCGAAGCAGAGCACAAGAGCGTCGAAGGTCCGGAGACCGCTATCGAGGGCACCGTGCTTTCGATATCGGACGACGGCGTTGTCGTCGGCGTCGGCCGCAAGATGGAGGGCGTCTTCCGTGGCGACCTGTCGTCACTGCCTGCCGGCCTCGCTCCGGGCGCCAAACTTCCCGTGCATATCACGGGAAAGACGGAAGACGGCTACTACTCGCTCTCTACTATCCACGTGGAGAAAGCGCGCGACTTCTCGGGTCTGCAAGCGGCGTTTGATGGCAAGGTGCCCATCAGCGGAACGGTGAAGGAGCAGGTGAAGGGCGGGTTGCGCGTCGAAGTGGCGGACGGTGTGGTGGCGTTCCTGCCGGCATCCCGCAGCGGCGTGCGGGAGATGAGCGACCTGCAGAAACTCGTCGGTCAGTCGATCGAGTGCCGCATTACGAAGCTCGACATCGCGAATCCCGAGCGGCCGGATGTGGTTGTGGATCGCCGCGGAATTCTGGAAGAGCAGGCTACGGTTGCCAAGCAGCAGGCCTTCGAGACCTTGCAGGCCGATGTGGTGGTGGATGGCCGGGTTCGCAGCCTGACCGATTTCGGTGCATTCGTCGAGATTCTGCCCGGTATCGACGGGTTGCTGCACGTCACCGACATGAGTTGGCAGCGGGTGGAGAAACCCGCCGACGTGCTGACGGTCGGCCAGCGGTTGCAGGTGAAGATCCTGAAGATCAACCGCGAGAGCCGGAAGATCTCGCTCGGGTTGAAGCAACTGACCCCGGATCCGTGGGCCCAGGCGCTGGAAAACCTGAAGCAGGGCGATCGCGTTCGAGGCAAGGTTGTCCGTCTGGCGGAGTTCGGCGCGTTCGTTGAGATCGCGCCCGGTGTGGACGGACTGATCCACCTGTCGGAGATGTCCTGGACCAAGCGCGTCCGGAAGCCCAGCGACATTCTTCAACTGGACGACGTAGTGGACGTGGTGATTCTGGATATCAAGAAGGACGACAAGCGCATCGGTCTCGGATTGAAGCAGGCGCTCGGCAATCCCTGGGACACGGTCGAGAGCCGTTTTGCGCCCGGCACCGTGGTGGAAGTGCCCGTGACCAGCGTGGCTCAGTTCGGCGCCTTCGTCGATCTCGGCGACGGCATCGAGGGCATGATCCACGTCGCGGATATCACGCGCGAAAAGCGCATCCAGCATGCTAAGGAAGCGCTGTCGCCAGGTCAGGTCGTGAAGGCTGTAGTGCTCGAAGTGGACAAGGACAAGCGCCGCATCCGCCTGAGTATGAAGCAACTGGAGCCGACCTCGGCGGACGTCTTCATCTCCGAGCATACGGTGGGTGAGACTCTGATGGGTCGCGTCATTGAAGTGCACGGCAATGTCGCCAAGATCGAACTGGCGGAAGGCGTGCACTCGCGCTGCAAGACGAAAGAGGAAGCTACTTCGCAGGCGGCGACTGCGCAGGCGTCCGACGTACAGGACTTGGCTGCCCTGCTCTCCAACCGCTGGAAGGGCGCAGGAGGCGCAAGTGCGCCGGAAGGCATCAAGCCGGGCCAGATCCGCAGTTTCAAAATCACGGCGATCGATGCGCCCAATAAGCGCATCGACATTGAGATTGCCGAATAGGCTGGCGCTATCGTTTTCGTTTCTGGTTCGTCTACTCGTCGGGGAGCCGCCCCGGCGAGGACGACTTGACTACCAATTTCATTCTGGCCTGTCAGGCCACTGGGCTTTCAGGCGCCTTGGTCCGCGCAGCGAGTGGGAGCCGCATGGATGAAGAAGCACTGATTCGCGCGGCTCAGGCTGGCGATCACGAGGCTTTCGAGCGGCTGGTGAAGCAGTACGACAGCAGCGTGCTGCGACTGGCGACTAACCTGCTGCGCTCTGAAGAAGACGCCTACGACGTCTACCAGGAAGCGTTCCTGCGCGTTTTCCGCAACCTTCCCAAGTTCCGCTTCGACTGCAGCTTCAATACCTGGCTATATCGAATCGTCAACAACCTCTGTGTCGATTACCTACGCCGCAAGCGGGTGCGGCGCACTGAACCGTCAGTCCTAGAAACCGAAGAGGGCAGCGTTGACCGGCTGGCTTCCGTGCCGGATACCCGCGGCTTCGCCGACCCCGAGCGCCGCTTGCTCAGCCAGGAAGTCCACGATCGCATCCGGGCGGTTCTGGATGGGCTGACCGTGCGCGAACGAATGGTGTTCGAGTTGCGCCATTTTCAAGGCATGCGGCTGAAGGAGATTGGGGAGAGCCTGGGCACCACCGAGGAGGCCGCCAAAAATTGTCTCTTCCGGGCTACGCGAAAGCTGCGGTCCGAGTTGGGAGGCTTGCTATGAATTGCGAAACCATCAAAGATCTTCTGGTACTGCTGAATTGCGGGGAGTTGAGCTTCGAGGAAGAGGAAACGGTTGAGAGTCATGTCGAGTCGTGCACGGCGTGCAGAGCAGAGCGGCAGAGACTGCAACGGCTCGACGCTTTCCTGGAACTTGAAACCACCGCCGTCCCCTCCGATCTGCTGGCGCGGTGCCGTCGTGATCTGCGGGCGAGGCTGGCGCGGGAAGCGCCTCACCGAACGTGGTTCTCCCCGGTGGCATTGTGGCAGAGCATCGGTTCTATCCCATGGCTGAAGCCAACTGGCGCGCTTGCGCTGCTCGCGGTGGGCTTCATGAGCGGCAGAATCGGTGGCGGCGTCAGCGATCGATTGATGGGGCCCGGGCCGGTCCAATTGTCCAGCGCGCATTCCGTGTCCGCTCAGACCGGAACTCCGACGGAAGCAGAACCGACGACCGCCTCGCCTGAAGGCTCCCAGGTTTCGTATCGCCCGATCACGCAGACGCAGAGCGCGGCAGAACCGAACGACGCCCGGATGCGCAATCTGCTGCTGGCGGCCATAAATGACCAAGACCCTGCGCTGCGCGTGGATTCGATCGACCTGCTGCAGCACCGCTGCAGTGACGAGACAGTGCGCCGGGCACTACTGACGGCTTTGAAGTCAGACAAGAATTCCGGAGTTCGCCTCAAGGCACTGGACGCGCTCAGGCCTTACGCGCAGAACCCGGAGACGCGTGTCGTTCTCGCGGGGGTTGTGTTGAACGACAACAGCCCGACGATTCGTGCCCAGGCGATCGACTTGCTCGTACAGTCGCGTGGAACTGATGTCGCGAGCACGCTGCAGGAGGTTTTAAGGCGGGAAGAGAACCCATACATCCGCGAGCGCAGCGTCAACGCCCTACGAGCGATGAAAGCTTCCGCGGGTACATTCTGAAGTGAGTCCATGCGCTCGTCACTCATCGACGATCATCGCCCCACTGATCCGCGGCCGAACGAGGCCTTGAGGATAAAGGCCCGATCATTGACGGCGGGAGGTTGCTCTTATCCGGACTGGGGGAAGGATGCACTGCGTCACCCAGCTCAAACTGCGTGCAGCGTTGGGGCTCGCCGGTCCGATAGCGGGGCGGGGAAATTGACTTGTGGTGAATCGCACGAGATAGCATCTTCTCATCCAGTGTGTCCACTTGAAGGCGTTGTTACATCCCGGCCACAAGACCCGAGCGGGCGTGGTGCGTCTATTCGTTTGAGGTGAGAGTCATGCTGAGATTTGATCTGCTTGTTCGCGGGGCAATCCTAAGTTCGTCTTTGCTGTTCCTGGCCCCGATGGCCGGCTGGGGACAGGTTGCACCCGAGGTATATTTCGCGTCTCCAGATTTCGCACAAGAAGCTTGGGGCTCTCGTGCCTTCCTGGGCGTCGGCGTGCGCGAGGTGGATGGAGAGCGAGTTAAGGCGCTGAACCTCAAAGAAGAATACGGGGTCGAAGTGATTCGGGTTGACGAAGGCAGTCCGGCTGAATTGGGCGGCATCAAAGCAGGAGATGTCGTGCTCGCATTCAACGGTCAGAGGGTTGAGGGAACCGGGCAGTTCGTCCGTCTTGTCAGGGAGACGCCTCCGGGAAGGACAGTCAACCTCTCTATCGTGCGCAAAGGTGAGCAGCAGGCCGTTTCTGTTGCCCTAGGTACTCGCAAAGGCCAGGCAATGGCTCCCTCTGTGGAGGAGTTTCATTTTGAAATGCCCGAAATGGACATTCCGATGCCCGATGTTCCGCGCGCAATGATGTCCTGGCGCAACTCGGTCCTCGGCGTCGAGGCTGAAGCCTTGGGCAATACGCAGTTGGCAACCTACTTTGGAGTCAAGGACGGCGTGCTGGTGCGGTCGGTCGTGAAAGGGACCGCTGCAGAGAAGGCGGGGCTCAAGGCGGGTGACGTTCTACTCAAAGTCGATAACGAGCAGGTAGGCTCACCCCGGGATGTGACCAATGCCATGCGCGAGGCCCGCAGTGCCGGCAAGAGGACGATTGCTGTAGTTCTGATGCGCGAGCGCAAGGAATCAACCGTTTCAATCGCACTGGAAGCAGTGCCAACGCCTACGTCGCGTCCACGAGCGGCACAAGGTGGTCATCCGAAGCTGTAGGCGAAATGCACGCTGCGATCAGAGCTACGTCGAGTTGACCCGACGATGGGGCTCCCGCGCCTATCCTAAATTCGCCCCCGCGCTTTCGCAGATCCAGGTTCCGGTGCAGGCGTATCGGCGCCCGGTTGAGCCATGGCCCGTTCGATCACGCTCGACATTCCAATTCCGCCGTTCTGACTTAGGACTCGAGCCATACTTTCTTGTGCGTACTGCATAACCGAATCGTTGGACCCGCTGCCCTCTTCGCCCAAACCGCCGGGCTTCATTGACTTCAGCAGTTGCGAAATCAACAGCGATTCAAATTCCTGCGCGACGCGATGAATGTTCTTGGGATTACTCGGCGAAGATCCAAAAGTCCTGGGCCCGTTGGCTTCGATAGTCAACTGGCCAACTCGTGCTGATCTGACTTCCATATCTAGATCACCTCAATTTCGGCCTCGAGAGCGCCGGCGACTCTCAAGGACTGAAGCACAGCGATGATATCGCGTGGCGTTGATCCAACTGCCAGCAGCGCCCTCACCAGGTCGTCCACAGTAGCTCCACTTTTCAACGTCAGATTCCTGGCGACATCTTCTTTGGCCGTGACCGCGACCTTGGGGACAACCACTGTTTCTCCTTTTGAGAGTGGGTTCGGCTGTGAGGCCTCGAAAGTGGTTTCGACCTGAACGGTGAGGTTTCCCTGCAGAATCGCGACAGGCCGGATGACCACGTCCCGGCCGAGCACGATGGTCCCGGTGCGCTCGTTGATGACAACGCGGCTTTGCCGGTCTGATTCTAGTGTTAGAGACTCCGTCTCGGCGATAAATTCCACCTCTCGGCTCCTCCAATCCTCAGGCAGTTTCACATTAACCACGCCCGAACTCTCACAACTGGCAACTACTGACTGGAAGTGCTTGTTCATAGCCGCAGCCATGCGCGCCGCAGTGGTGAAGTCGCTCTGCTTAAGCTGCCAACGGAGTTTTTCCCCAGGCATCACGGAAGGAGCGGCCTGCTCGACTATGGCTCCGGCGGGAACCCGTCCCGCTGTAGGATGGTTAACCGTGGTTCCACTCCCGCTTCGACCGGCCGCGAATCCACCAGTCACAACCGACCCCTGCGCTACCGCGTAGACGACGGCATTCCCACCCTTCAACGGAGTCATCAACAGGAGTCCGCCCTGCAGGTTCGTCGAATCCCCAATCGCCGCAACGTGAGCGTCCAACCGAACCCCGGGCTGAGCGAATGGCGGCAAGTTGGCTGTCACCATGACGGCTGCCATGTTGCGGACTTGGATGGCCGTAGCCGGAATCTGCACTCCCATTCTTTCAAGGAGATTAGCCAGCGTCTGCGCGGGAAACACCGGTTGTCGCTTGTCACCCGTTCCATTCAGACCAACCACCAATCCATAGCCTATCAACTGGTTGTCGCGGACGCCTTCGAGCGACGCGAGTTCCTTAATGCGAACCGGGTTCCCCGCCGCCCGAGAGCAAGCGAAAAAGTGAACCACCAGTAGTCCGAGCGCAAGTGTGGCTTTCATGGCTAGAAGGGAAGCACACTCATCAACATCCGGTACAGGAAATTTGGCCGTCTCAGAGCATCGTTTACGACGCCCCGCCCATCGATCAGAACCTCAAGGTCAGCCATTCGGTCTGAAGATACTTGGTTCGTTGGAGTTATATCGTTCCAGCGGACGATTCCCCGAATGGTCACTTTTTGCTTCTCGGAGTTGATTTGAACAAGCTTGTTGCCTTCGACGATGAGATTGCCGTTAGGTAGCACGGCGATCACGCGGGCAGTTAGAGTTGTTGTCAAGTCGCTGGTCCGGTTCGTTAGCCCCTGACCGTCCAACTGCGTGTTGCCAGTTGCGCCCGCCAAGTTAGCCCACGGTCCCAGCGCTTTAGTCACACCGGCGAAGGCCGTGACGCTGGCATTGGCCTGGCTTTTCCTCTTTGCCGAAGTCGTACCCGATGACGAAGCGCTTGAGTGGTCTGAAATTACAACGGTCACGAAGTCATTCATGTTCGCGGCGCGCAAGTCGCGCGAGACGTTGGAGAACCTGCCCGTGGGATCGTAAGCGGAACCTAAGGAAAACTGCTGTTTCGGCGGGTGTTCGTTCAGTTCCTCCAGGATTTTGTCGATCGGCGAGGGCGTCGAAACACGCACGACTTTTCCTTTTTGGACTTTAGCCAGGCCCTCAGCGGCACTGAATGAGACCGCCATCGCGAGCAGCATGCAGATTCGCGGCCTCATTTTGTTGCTCCCGCGACGATGGCGATTGCCTCGCCTTTCCCGGTGATCACCACTCGAATCCGCTTTCCGCTCGTATCGTTTCGGACGAAAATGGCGTCACCACGCGCACCGGAACTCTCGGCTGTCGCTACGAGGCTAACCAACGCTGTTCCCGCCGATGCTTCGATGCGAACGACTGTACCCGCCTCGACCACGGGTTGTGTCTTGAGCATCGCGGGTTCAATTCGGTAACCAGAGCCCACGGCGCGCTTTAGTATCGAATGCTCAGGCAGCGCCGACTGCGACGTACCACGCGAACAACCGAACTCAGTGATTCTGCTGTAATCCTCAGCGGAGAGGACATCGCCGGCTTGCAGGCTGCGCTTAGCCACGAGGCGAGTCGCCTCGGCCTCATAGTGCCCTAGAATCCTAACTGTCATCAGCCGGTGCGAATCGAATTCAAGCGTACTTCGCCACATGAAACCACAAAGACCAACGCCGGTTGCGAGGGGCTGGAAGTCCGTCAGCGCGAGTCTTAGTCGCCCATCGGGGACCAGCAAGGGCTGAATGGACGTGATCTCTAAGATTTGGACATCATCGTGACCGTGGTTGTTGAGCACGGACTGAAGATCACCAATCAAGCTCTCGGCTCGCAGGGGATGCAATTCGCGCTCCAGACAGACTCCGATCTGAGCCATGCCTTCGCGCGGGGACAGGCTCCACTGGGCTATCTGCGCCGCCGTGATCCAACGCTTCGCGCCGGGATTGGGTGTTGAGGCCAGAATCCGATCGAGTTGGATGCTCGGCTGCAACACGATAAACGGTGTAAGAGTTGACACCCGAATCACGGGCCCTTCAACTTGAAGGCATTCCGCCGCCCATGTCGATCCCGCCAACTGGAGCAGTAAGCAGCCCACGGCGCGACTCGAACTTCTCATTCTCATTACCTCGACATGTTATTGACTTGTTGCGACATTTGATCCGCGGCCGTAACGACCTTCGAATTAGCTTCGTATGCTCGCTGGCTGGTAATGAGGTTGATGAACTCCTCAACAACCGAGACGTTGGACTGTTCAAGAGCGCCCTGCATGAGCGTACCCATCCCTTCCTGTCCACCGGGTGCTCCTACGGTGGCCGAGCCAGACGCGTCCGTTGGGACATACAAGTTACTGCCTAGCCCGTTCAACCCCGCCGGATTCGGGAAGATGGCGAGTTGGATTTGCCCGATCACCTGCGACGCAGTTTGCCCGGTTAGATTGATGCTCACTGTCCCGTCTTTCGCGATAGTGACAGTCTGCGCATCTGGGGGAATCGTAATTTGAGGGTCTAGCATATCCCCGTCGGCAGTGACGATATTGCCGTTATTGTCCATATGAAACTCGCCAGACCGGGTGTAGGCTGTCTCACCAGAAGTACGGCGGATCTGGAAGAACCCTTTGCCCTGAATGGCAAGATCCATAGGATTTCCGGTTGTTTGAAAGCTCCCCTGTTGGAAGACGATTTCATTTGATACTGGCTTGGTTCCTAGTCCCAATTGGAGGCCGCTTGGAACGTAACTCTGCGAGCCCGCAGCTGCACCTGGCTGGATAATAGTCTGGTACATCAGGTCTTGAAACTGTACCCTCCTGGACTTGAATCCAACAGTGTTGGCGTTCGCGAGGTTATTTGCGATGTTGTCTACGTTCATTTGCTGAGCGTTCATTCCACTCGCTGCGCTGAATAGGGCTCGTACCATAGAAACGACTCCTGAAACTAACCGGCCACTCGGGCGACTTCTTCGACACTGTGGCGATTCATGTCCGCACCGATTTGGGCCGCCTTGTTTAGCGACTCAAACTGTCTTAGGGTTTCAATCAGCCTCACCGAGGCTTCTGCAGGACTAAGGTTCGACTGCTCTTGATAACCCTGGCGAACCTGCGCACTGGAGTTAAGTAACCCTCGGAGTGACTCTGCGTCGAGCTGGAACGTTCCTCCTCCGCGCTTTTGGGAGGGCATTTCCGTCGGCCAGTCGACCATCTTCAGTCGCCCGACGGCGACATTCTGCTGCTGAATGTTTCCATCGGCATCCACTGTGACGGGCAAGGAAGGGTCGACGCGAATCGGCTTTCCCTCGGTGTTTGAGAATGCACGCCCGCTAGTGGAAAGAAGTTCCCCTGCCTTTGTGACCGTGAACCGGCCATCCCGCGTAAACAGTGGTCCGTCCTCTCCATCCACTTGGAAATAGCCCTTGCCGCTGAGTGCCAGGTCGGCTGAACTGCCAGTGGCGCGCAGCTCACCTTGCGTAGTGTCGGTCCAGTGGCTCTCGATCACCGGATTGAAAGACTGGGCAACTCCGGTTCCGTCTTCTTGGGCGGCGGCTGACACTTGTGCAAGATAGAGACTGAATCGTTCGCGATCGGCCTTGAAGCCAGGGGAAGAAGTGTTCGATAGGTTGTTGGCCAGCAGGTCCAGCGACTCAAGGCGAGATCGCATCCCAGCCGCGGCGGTGATAGTAAGGGGATCCATGGACCTGTCGCAGTTAGTGCAATGGATATGCCAACTCCAACTGGCTATTCGATTGAACTACTTGACTGCCATCGTTCTCGCCTGGTGCCGAGTTGGCACACGCGGAGAGCCGCTGCGGTTCCATCTTGGAACAATCGGCCTGCATGTACTGTTCAGTTTTCAGCCAAGAATCTGATTCTGCAGTACATCCTGATCTGGCCAAACAGTTGCTCTCTACGATGCCGTGTTATTGGCAGACCAGTATCAATACTCAAACGGAGTGGCATCCGGGGCATCCGGATCACACGCAGCATCGCGTGCCGCCCAGAGCAGTCGATCGGACAACGCTTTCCGTAACCTCCTATCGCACGGCCTTTCGGATGTGAGCGCCAGCCAAGGAGTCAGTGTCGGCGATGCGACATCCGACGAGGAAGCCGATGCGGAGAGTTCGAATTCGCCACGACCAAGGGTATCCATTCACAGTGCTCGGGTATTGGCCGGGCGTAATAAGAAGCCGGAACGTTCAGAAGTCGCAGACTCAGTGCCTGTCGCCCAATCTACGGATCAGCCAACCACCGCACGCTGGTTGAAGTCTCTCACCGTGAGTGAATCTTCAAACGCAACAGGCTGCGATGGCTGCAGTTCTCTGTCGAATTCCCAATCCTACCTGCCAGTAGGGTCGATTCCAACGGGGACTCAGACGACGTCCCCGCAGCCGACGGGAAAAGAAGACACGGCCGCCGCGCCGGCCAGCCAAGCCTCTCTGGTCCGTGATTTGTCAACAGGTCAAAGGTGGCTGCTTGGACTTGCCGGCAATGGGGTTGCGATCAATCCCGCCGGTGCAGCTTTCGACTGCCCCACGCCGCCGCCTCAACCCCGTGCCGTAGGAAGTGCAGATCAAATCCAGACGCAGAATTTGGGACTTGCGTGGCTCGGAGGTCAGTCTCTGAATCAGGCGGGAGGAGCGGACATCGTCTCCGACAACGCGGTACGGCGACCTCTCGATATCGCCCCATTTGCCCAACTTTCGCTCACGCCCTCCGTCGGCCAACCCCGACCGTCTGTCGGCAGGTTAGTCTCATCAACCACTGTAGTTCTTCCGGACGACACTGAGGGCCCGCGATTCGATGGCGAAACTGCGAGGGGCAGTGAGGCAAATGCGAGCAAACACGCCCCCTCCAATGGAAATGAGTCTGCACCGGGTGAATCGGACGGGAAACAGAAGACTGCTTTCACGGAGTCAAGGAGGCCGAAAGGGATTGGCGCCCCCCAGATTCTCGACGTACGGGGCGGCCGGGAAAGCACGGGGGCGGAGCAAAACACTCTAGCGATGCCATTCGCGACCCGACAGTTCTCCGCCCAACTTACGGCAAGACCCGAGGTGACTGCAAGTACAACTCCGCCGCTTCTGCAACAAGTGGTAGCGGAATTGGGTAGGCACTCAGGCTCCTCTGTTGAATCCATCGAATTGCAGGTTCAGATTGCGGGCGAGTCCCCGGTTGGACTGAAGTTCATAGAAAAGCAGGGCTGCGTTGAGATTCAACTGAAATCGAGCGACGCGAGAACGTCGCAGGAACTGGCCGACAATCTGGCGGACCTGGGGTCGGCTCTAAACGACAAAGGGTGGACAGTCGATAGCCGGATCCAGGGTCGCAATTCCATCTTGAACCCGGGTGCGCAGGATGGGAGTGCCGCAGAGCGAGGATCATCCTTGCTGGCCGGTATGGCGTCTTCGGGTCTCGTCTCACGTACGCCGCTCAATTCATCGACCGTGGCGGGGGATCTGCCAGTTCGCGATGCCACAGATCACTTCGGAACAGGTCGGCCACAGCAGGTAGAGCAATTTCCCGTTGGTCCGTCCAGTCGGCGAAGCGGATCTGAATCCTCCGTCGGCCAAGATCATTCCCGGCCAGATCGGGATAGTTCTTCCGACAGAAATGGGCAAGACGCGCGCAGCGACAACGCCGGAGCGAATTCAGAACGTAAGGGTCGGCGTTCTGCAAGGGATTCCAAAGAGTGGATGGAATCCCTTGAGCGCAACCTGACGTAACCCAGGCGCCAATAGACCTAGGCCTAGGAGGCAAAAGAACCATGCAAATCGCGTCGGCAATTTCATCCCAGACTGAAGCTGGAACAAACCCAGCAGCAAGTTCGGCCAGCACAGGCACGAGTGCACTTGGAAACGAGCAAATCTTTCTGCAACTTCTCGTGGCGCAAATAAAGAATCAGGATCCGATGAATCCCACAGACAGCACAACCTTCATGTCCCAGTTGGCTCAATTCTCCGACCTTGAGCAACTCATCTCCCTGAACACGTCTGTAGGAAGCATTGGTGCCGTGCTGGGAGCACAAACTACTGTCACGCCGACGGCCGGCACCGGCAGCACAACAGTTTGACGATCAAATCGAACGATACGGCAACAGACTAGTATACAAAGCGCATTGGAGACTCATTTCTATGTTCACTTCGTTCAATACTGCACTTTCGGCGCTTAGCGCTGATACTACTGCAATTGATGTCGTCGGAAACAACTTGGCAAACTTAAACACCCCGGGGTACAAGGCGAGTGTGGTCTCCTTTAGCGACCTAGTGACGGAATCTCTCGGGGCAGGGCTAGGAGAAACACAGGTTGGCTTCGGTGTCGCGTCGCCCATTACAATTCGTCAGTTTTCTCAAGGCGCAATTCAATCGTCAAGCGGTGCATTGGACGTGGCGATACAGGGCGATGGGTTTCTAGTTGTAAGCGATCCTACCAATAACGGAGGAACCCTCTATACTCGCGGCGGCAACCTGGAGGTGAACAAAGCCGGGCAATTAGTCACCGCGACGGGATTTCAGGTGCAGGGCTGGAACGCAGTCGATGGAGTTTTAGATACGACGACTCCGCCAACCAACCTGAGTGTTCAGGTTGGGTCGCTGACAGCTCCGAAGCCAACAGCGAATGTCTCCTTCGACTTGAATCTCGATGCGGCGGCAGTCTCGACGCCAACTGCCACCACATTCTCAACTTCAATAACGACCTACGACTCGCTGGGTGGCTCACATGCAGTTTCTGTTCAATTCACCAAGACCAGCGCACTTGGAGCAATTCCTAGCAGTTGGGACTATGCCATGACATTTCCCGTCTCGGACCTCGATCCTGCCGCAGGTGCAGCCACGCAGATGCCCTCGCCGGGAACAGTTGAGTTCGATACCAACGGCAATATGACCTCGCCCGTCTCGCCAACCCTAGCCGCTCCTTCCCCCGCGTTAGCAGTCACGGGCTTAGCCAACGGTGCGTCACCGATGAACATCTCACTCAATCTTTTTGACAATTCGACCCCCCCGCAGCCTCGGCTTACGATGTATTCACAGACCTCGGCTGTGTCTGCGAATTCACAGGACGGTTCTCCGGCCGCCCAGTTGACCCATATAGGAATTGCCGACGGGGGGCAGGTAATAGCTAAGTACTCCAACGGCGCACAGATTGCGGTCGGCCAGCTAGCCATGGCATCCATTGTTAACCCTCAATCGCTTATAGCGTCTGGGAACAACAACTACCAACTGAGTTCAAAATCGGCCTTGCCAGCCATCGGATTGCCTAGTTCTGGCGGCAGGGGCCAAATCCTCGGCGGGTCGATCGAAAGTTCAACAGTCGATATAGCAAAGGAATTCACGAACCTTATCGTATACCAGCGAGCATACGAGGCGAATTCAAAAGTGATTACTACCACTGACCAGTTAAGTCAATCAACCATCGCATTGATACGGTAATGACAGCAGAAGATCATATTAGCTTGCTGGCCGATATTCAGCTGGATATATCAGTTGAGCTGGATCATCGCATATTAACGCTCCGGGAAGTTCTTGAGCTAGACGCAGGAAGTGTCATCGCCATGCGGCGCTCTGCTGGTGAGAATATCGATATTTTGATTGGCGGAGTCGTCGTCGCTTTCGGTGAAATCGTGATCATCGAAAACACGATGGGCGTTCGAATAACTGATTTCAACACCGAGGATTAGTACTGTGAGCGCTCTTGAACAAACGTTAGCTGGTCTCTTTTTGTGCGGCCTGCTGGCCCTTCTGGTGTGGCTGATGCGCAAGGGAAAGCTTGCGTCTTTAGCATGGACCGGCGTTCCGGGACATAGCGCCGTCCAACTAGACTTGATAGCTCGCCGAGTTCTTACGTCTCGACACGTAGTCCACCTCATTTCAGCGGCGGGGGAAAGCTTCCTAATTGTGACGTACCCTGATGGCGTTGAGATTGCGGCCTTGCCTGTGAGTCGACACCCGAATCCACCTATTGCCGATCTGAGAGAGGGCGGTCGCCTTTGATCGGCTTTATGCTGCTTGCACTTCCCCGATCGGGAAAGGACGAGTTTTTGTCTTCGTTGCCGGGAGGATCAGCAAGTTCAACGCTTCAAATCGTGGCTTTGCTGACAGCTCTTGCGGTTCTCCCCGCGATTCTCGTTTCTGTAACGCCGTTCCTTCGCCTCACGGTGGTGCTTCACTTTCTTCGTCAAGCGCTGGGAACCCAAAGCGTTCCGAGCAATCAAGTCCTGTTGGGCCTATCGCTCTTCCTTACTATCGTCGTGATGCAGCCGATAGCAGCAGATGCCTATCAACAAGGTTGGGTGCCGTATCAAGAACATCGTTCGTCGGGCCTAGAGTCATGGGACCAGGGAACTCGCCCTATTCGCGCTTATCTGCTTCGCTTCTGCAGGGAAAAGGACCTCGCGTTGATACTCGAAGTTACAAAGACTCCCCCCCCAAATAGGCCGCAAGAGCTTAGTCTGAGGATCCTCGCTCCTGCCTACGTGCTCTCCGAACTCAGGGCTTCATTTCAAATCGGGGCTGTCCTATTTCTGCCATTTCTGATTATCGACTTGGTTGTAGCGTCTCTAACTCTTTCGGTTGGAATGGTGCAACTTCCACCGGCGATGATTTCCGCGCCGTTCAAGATCCTTCTGTTCGTTCTCGTCGATGGGTGGAACCTCGTTGTGGGCTCATTGTTGAAAAGCGTTACATAAGCATGAATGCGCAATCAGTTGTAGACTTGATCGCCGGGATGCTGTGGAGCTGCTTCTGGATTTGTCTCCCCCTCCTCGCAGTTGGAATTGTTGCTGGCATAATAATCAGCTTGCTGCAGATTGTGACTTCAATCCAAGACCCATCCTTTTCTGCAGTGCCCAGGCTACTGGCATTTTTCGGCGCGATTCTGCTAATGCTTCCGTGGATGATCCTTCGGCTCACTACCTACACCTGTCACTTGTTTTCAGACTTTGCAAAGTATGCACGCTGAGACCTTCGATACATGGGTGGTGTTGCACGCAGCTTCATTGGCGTTGCGGCTCTCGGCCATGCTCGTCTTTCTTCCGCTGCCGGGTTTTCGGAGTCTACCGGCGATGACTCGTGTGTTCTTCGCGTTAGCTCTTGCTGTCGTGATAGCCGTTTCCGCGCCAACTCCGCCTTGGGAAGGGCCGATTCTTTCGGACTTCCCGATAAGGCTTGTCGCCGATCTCATCACGGGTGCCAGTATCGGCCTGGTCTCCACGCTCGCCGTTGAGGCCTTCACGTTCAGCGGGCAAATACTATCCGTCCAGGCGGGGTTTTCCTATGCATCCACCATCGATCCTCTCAGCGAAGCGGATTCTGGCATCATGCCTTCCCTCTTCAGCCTTGCGGCAAACCTCCTTCTATTCCACTCGCCTCTGTATGGCGAACTCATTAAGGCGCTTGTGTCCGGGTTGCTCCGCTCTCCCGAAAAGGCTCTACTTCATGCTCCGGCGGCCGCTAGAATTCTCATTGGGTTTTCGGCGCACTGCTTGGAGATTGGTATTAAACTCGCGCTGCCCATAATCGCTTTGCTGTTTCTGGCCGATCTCTGTATCGGATTGTTCGGGCGCTTGCAGCCGCAAATCCAGTTTCTCTCGATGTCGTTTTCGCTGAAGTTGTTGGGGGCGATGGCTGCGGTCGCCGCTTTAGCTCCAGCGCTCTGTTGGCTCTACCAGCAGTTGGCAGTCAGCGCGGTAACAGAATTGCATCTCTTGTCCAGGTGACGTCAGCGAATGTCCGAACGAGACCAAAAAACCGAGAGTGCCACACCGCAGCGCCTCAAGAAGGCAAGGGAGGATGGGAAGTACCCGACCAGCAAGGAGTTCGTGTCTGGAGTGCAGTTCTCGGTTTTTGTTGCGATGTTGGTGTGGACTGCAGAGGCTTGGAGTAGTTCATTGCTCAGAGGCATCCGCTCAATGCTCCGAACCGCCTTTGTTTCAGAGTTCTCAGGGACCAGTTTCAGCCGAAGCACAATCGAAGTCGCTTCGGTCTGGCTCCTTCCACTCTCCCTCGCCGGAGTAGCGATGATCACCACCGCGGTACTCGCTCAAATGGGGGCGACTGGTTTCGGCCTGGCCCCATCCAATTTGGCTCCAGACTTCACTCGCCTCAACCCTATGTCGAAGTTGAAGGGGATGCCCGGCCGCAATGTGAGGTCCCTGGTGGAAGCCCTCGTGTTCTTCGTCCTCATCCTTTACGTAGGATGGAAGGTCTTCGCGCAATACTCGCCGGAGTTCCTCAGCTTGCCATACCGACCCTTGGGAGACTCGCTGCATTCCGTTGGAGCCGCGTTTTCGACGTTGTTTCAGTCCGCCGCGCTGCTGATTCTCGTGTGGGGCACGATCGACTTATTCCGGCAGAGGCAACGCTACTCCAACCAAATGAAGATGACAAAGCAGGAGGTGAAACTTGAATACAAACAGAGCGAAGGCAGTCCTGAAATCAAGATGCGAATCCGCCGGCTGCGGCACGAAATTCTGCGGCGGCGAATGATGTCAGAGGTGCCCAAAGCCAGCGCCATTGTCGTCAATCCAACGCATTACGCAGTAGCACTCCGCTACGAGCACCTAGCCATGGGTGCGCCCAAGGTGGTGGCAATGGGAAAGAACTTCATGGCCTTGCGCATCCGAGAAATGGCCAGGGAGCACGAGGTTCCCATCATCGAGAACCCACCTCTTGCGCAGGCTCTATACAGGAACTGCGAGGTTGGGCAAGAGATCCCAGCCAACCTCTATCAGGCGGTAGCTGAAGTACTCGCTTATGTATTCAAGATTTTGAACCGGCACGCCAATTAGGGGCAGACAGAATTGAAGAAGGATCAGCAGTGGTACTCTCAGCGCCGGTAATCTCAACATCAGTGGCCGCGTCGCAAGCGGCGGCATCCCACCCAGCTGGGAATGGAGAGGCGGCTGGCGCATCTGGAATGGCTGTCGGGCTTGCCGCCCGGTGGGAAAAGTTGGCGGCTGCAGAAATTGTTGTTCCCGTGTCAGTGTTGGGGATTCTAGTGGCAATGGTCACGCCGCTCCCAACCTTCATTCTCGACATCTTAATAAGCGCGAACATTACTCTATCCACAGTAATCCTGCTGGTTTCCATGAACATTCGTCGCCCTGTCGAGTTCAGTGTCTTTCCAACGCTCTTGCTGCTGATGACACTATTTCGTCTCGCGCTCAACGTATCCTCTTCGCGGTTGATACTACTCAATGGATCTCGTGGCACCAGCGCAGCCGGGGAGGTGATTGAATCGTTCGGAGGATTCGTCGTTGGAGGAAGCTTCGTTAATGGCATCGTAATGTTCCTCGTGCTGATCGCGATCCAGTATGTCGTGATAAATCACGGCGCGGTTCGCATTTCAGAGGTCACTGCGAGATTCACCCTAGACGCATTGCCTGGGAAGCAGATGTCAATCGACGCCGATTTAAATGCGGGACTCATTAACGAAAATGAAGCGCGGGCCCGCCGCAAAGCACTTTCTTCGGAAGCGGAGTTTTATGGCGCTATGGATGGCGCCACTCGATTCACGCAGCGGGATGCAATCGCCAGTATCCTTATTACATCCATAAATATACTGGCAGGGTTTCTGATCGGCGTGTTCCAGCATGGGATGGAACTGAGCCAAGCGCTTCAAACCTACACGGTTCTTACGATTGGGGACGGTCTGGTCACGGTTATTCCCGCTTTGATGATATCCATTTCTGGCGGGCTCATCGTAACTCGTGCAAGTTCTGACAAAGACATGAGTGTCGATGTGGGACAGCAGGTGTTCAACAAGCCCAAGCCGCTGTTCCTAGCGTCAGGGGTTTTGATTGCCATGGCGCTACTCCCGGGCATGCCGAAGATTCCTTTCGTCGTATTCGGAGGGGGCGTTGGGTGGATTGCCCTCAGGCTGCAGCGGGCCGCGAACTCTGAAGACTTGGCGGCGGCGGAGGCGCCTTCCGCGGTCGTGCCAAGAGAGAGCCTCGAGTCGCTACTCCATGTCGAACCCCTAGCGATAGAACTAGGACTCGGTCTTGTAAGGTTCGCCGATGGCGGAGCGAATTCCCCTCTTCTCCGCAGAATATCTGCAATCAGAAAGCAGATGGCGACGGACCTAGGTTACATTCTTCCACCCGTACGAGTGACCGACAACCTCTCTATCAAGGCTCGCGAATATGCAGTGCTCATTCGAGCCACTGAAGTCGCTCGTTTCGAACTTCCTCCAAACTCGGTATTGGTCATTTTGCCGCCGGAAGGGAAGCCGCCGGCACACGGTATCGCTACGAAGGAGCCAGCTTTCGGGATTGACGCGTATTGGGCTCCAACCGAGCAGGCCGAGAGTGCTCGCGCATCCGGTTGTACGGTCGTGGATCCACTCAGTGTTCTAAGCACGCACTTGTCTGAGTTGAGCCGCCGCTATTCGCACGAACTGTTCACTCGTCAAGATGCAAAGCGACTTCTGGACCGCGTTGGAGAAGACAATCCGCGTGCCGTCGAGGACCTTGTGCCGAAGTTGCTGGCTTTGTCCACTCTTCAGCGCGTGCTGCAGAACCTCTTGCGCGAGCGTGTGCCGATTCGTGACGGAGTCGTGATCCTTGAGAGCCTTAGCGAGGCCGCGGCTGTGACGCGAAATCCAATATTGCTTACTGAATACGTCAGGCAGGCGCTCAGGCGGTCAGTTGTCAAGCCCTTCGTGTCCACTGAAGGCAACCTCCCCGCGCTCTTGGTTGAGGGTTCACTTGAGAGAGAGATCGAACAAGCGGTGGAGCACCAGGACGCAGTCTCGCATTGCAACCTCGCGCCACACCAAGTGAGAACGGTGATCGAAGCCGCCAAATCTGCCTATAAGAGGCACGGCAGCTCATTCGCAGTGGTAACGAGTGCTGGAGCGCGATACTTCCTTCGCCAGATTCTGGAGAGCCAGTTCCCTGGAATAAGCGTTCTTTCACATGGTGAGATTCCAGCCGGAGCTAAAGTAGTCGTCCTTGGGAAGTTTGGAGGAAACACATGATTCCGATCCGCAAGTCATTCTTTGCAGAGACAGTCGAAAGCGCGATCGCCGTCGCTACGAGACAAATGGGCGCTGAAGCTATTCTCGTCCAGTCCCGCCGGACCGAACCGGCGGAGCGGCACCTGGGTTTGTACGAAGTGATCGTAGAGACCGAAGCCCGTACTTTGAGGCAACCGGAGTCGGCAACTCAGGCGAATCGTATTGAGGGCGAGTCTGCTCCGCACTTTCCGGCGGGCAGCGGCTCCCGTTCCAAGGAGCTTGAGTTGATTCACCACGAACTCACTGCAATGCGCGATCTATTAGCCCGTTGCGCTGTGCGAATGGTGCCGGCACTTCCAGCCGATCAGTTCCATTTGGGCGTCCAACTCGCCAACGCTGACTTCTCTCCGGCGTTGGTCGAGTCTTTGATTCACTCCGCGGCCCAGCGAGTGACAGGCGACGGCACCATTCTCAATCAAGCTCGACTTCAACGGGAACTCGTGACTGAAATCGGTAGCCGATTGAGCGTGGACGCCGAGATTGGTGCGTCCGGGGCGGAACGGAAGATCGTAGCCTTGGTGGGCCCAGCCGGCGGTGGGAAGACGACGACGCTAGTCAAACTCGCGGTAGGAATGGGCTTGGCGAAACATACTCCGACTCTTATTCTCAGCGCAGATACATATCGTGTCGCCGCAGCGGACCAACTGAGAGCCTACGCAGCCATTCTGGGCGTTGCGTGCGAGGTCGTTGAGACGCCAGGCGCTCTTGTGCGCGCATTGGAAGAACACCGCAGCAAGACGACCGTCTTTCTGGATCTCCCCGGTATTGGACCGCGTGAACCCGAGTTGATGAGCGAATGGGCGCCTGCATTAACGCGCCCGGAAATCGATGTCCATTTAGTGCTCCCGGCAACCATGCGCTGCTCAGACTTGATCCGCGCGACGAGGCGATTTGAACCTCTCCGGCCTTCGCATCTCATATTCACTCATCTGGATGAAACGACATCCTGTGGCGGTCTCCTCAGCGTGGCGATGGAGACGGGTCGGCCGGTGTCGTTCCTTTGTGCTGGTCAGAGCGTTCCCGAAGATATCGAGGCCGCAACTCGAACTGGGCTCCTGCGCCTGATTGGCGCGGTGCCCCTCACGGCCGCGGCTGCTGCTTGAAGTATTCCAAGTCGGGGTATTATATGAATCCTTATCAGGGACAAGCGGCCGTCATCAATGCTGAAGAGAGAGAACAACTTATTCTGCAGCAGATGCCTCAAGTCCGCCTCATTGCTCGCCGCATCCACGATCGTTTGCCTGAGACCGTATGCCTTGAGGACTTGGTCTCTACCGGCGTAGTTGGGCTGATCTCCGCCATCGACAGATACGACCCCAGCCACGGCGTAAAGCTGAAGACCTATGCAGAATACAAAATCCGAGGCGCGATACTAGATAGTCTCCGCGGACTCGATTGGGCGCCGCGACAACAGCGGCATCGCAGCAAGCAAATCGAGGGCGCCATAGCAAGATTGGAACAAGTCCTGCAGCGCTGTCCGGGCGAGGAAGAGATTGCCTGTGAGCTCAATATCACTCTGTCCGAATATCACAACTGGCTTACGGAAATCCGAGGATTGAATCTGGGAAGTCTGGAGAGCCATCCGCCTGAAGAAGATGGTCGCGAATTGCTACGCTTCGTTGCCGACAGCGAAGACGACTGGCCTTCTATATTACTGGAACGATCCGAGCTGCGGCGGATCCTTGCGCAGGCAATTGCGCGGATGCCTGCAATAGAGCGGACGGTCCTGGCTCTCTACTTCCAGGAAGAGCTGACATTGCGCGAGATTGCCACGATGGTGAGGCTCCATGAATCGAGAGTCTCCCAGTTGAAGACTCAGGCCATTGCCCGGCTTAGAGCATTTCTTCAAAGGAAGTGGCCCATGGGACGTGGCGCTGCTGTTTAGGCGACGTCGACGGGCGGTTCACATATAATGACTGAATCAATCGTGAGGTGGTTCGCGGAAGAGTGGTCGGCGGCGCTTTCAACCGCCCTGTTTGCTATGACGGGAGAGCAAGCTGAAACCTGCGCAGGTCCGCATGTGGAATCGCCGCCTGATGGACTCGGATGGCAAGAGAACTTAACGATCGCCGAGGGGGCGCGCGTTCTGGTATGTCTGCCTGAGTCGGTGTGGAAGTCCGTGGGTGCGGGAATTCTGCTGGCAGCCGGTCTTGACAACGCGGACGATGCTTCATCGAAGGACGCCTTCTTGGAGGTCGTTAGGCAAAGCCTATCGCAAGTCGCCACAAAGGTGAGTAATCGCTCAGGTCTCGACGTAATGATGAAAGGTGGCCGCGAGGTTGCGAACTACTCACAGGGGTTCCAGTGGCAAGAGATTTCGCTCGCATTCGGCGGCGCCTTACCGCCCTGCGCAATCGGGATTTCGCCCGAACTTGAAGCCGCATTAGCGACAAAGGCACCGGATAGGTACCCCTCGGCGAGTGTGACCGCACTTGCCTCTAGTGGAGACCCACTCGTTGCGGATCCGCAGCCACCGACCGCTCCGCTCCCCCGAAACTCAAAGACCCTTGATTTGTTGCTTGAAGTGGATCTCCCGATTGGAGTCTCATTCGGAAGAACGCAGATGCGTCTCAAAGAGGCGTTGAAGCTTACCACAGGTTCGATCGTCGAGCTTAACCGTTCGGTGACCGAACCCGTGGAGATTATCGTAAATAACTGCGTAATCGCTAGAGGTGAAGTAGTGGTCGTAGATGGCAACTACGGCGTACGGATTGTGGAGATCATCAGCCGCGAGGAACGGTTGCGTACGCTGTTCTAGAACGCACATAACAAAATGAAGCAATTAGTGAGCCCGCTGTTCATAGCCGTAGTCGGATTGGCGGTCGTAGCCTTCCTTCAATTCGGCCTTTACCTCAAGGTTCGACTCGAGATTGCAGAGATAAGGCATGCGTGGGAGGGGAAGCTCAAAGATAGTATTGATACCAAGGTTTCCCTACGCTCGGAGATGCAGCGAATCAGCGAGCGGTTCGGGACGCTACAACCCCCCGCTCTGGCCACCGTTGCGATCGGACACTCGATGAACCTCAGTCGGCGGAATCAGGTACTGCGCATGCATCTTCGCGGGGACTTGCCCTCTCGCATAGCGGACGTACTGAATATCAGCAAGAGCGAAGTGGATCTACTATTGAAGGTTCATCGAACCGTAATCCCCCTCTCCGCATGGTCACCGATGGTAGTAAATCCGGCGAATCGTAGGGTGGGCACCCTGCCACTAGCAACTGCTGGAGGTATGGAGCAAGATCCTGCTGTTTTGTAGGCGGAAAGCTAGTGCTTCTGGCTCTCATTGTTGATCGTATGGTTGTAAGGGCGAATATGCGGGGGGGGGCGTACGTTGTGAAAGTCGACTTTGCCGGTGGTGCCGAGAAGTGGCGTGATTCTGATTCGAGACGAGCGATCTCAGCCCTTTAGCCGTTCGGCGTGTGTCGCGTTGTTTGTGCCCATAGTCTATGAGTGAGGCTCGAAATGCGCCACCATAGGCACTACGTGGGCCCATAGGAGAGGTAGGTGTGCTAGGTCCAGGTTGGTTCTTCGGCAGGTGGAGTCGGGCGTGTTCGGCGACAATTACTTCTCTCCACGTGTTGCCTCAACAAGAAATGTTACCGAACTTTATGGCTCGTCAGAAGAAATCGTGGGTGGACTCCGGTTCGGGTAGCTTGCCAAGTGAGTGGTAGAGAGCAAGTTCGAGGACGTGGTAGGTGCGGAAGCCGTACGATTTTCTCATGGTGACTTTGGCCTTGTTGTTCAAGCCCTCCACGACGCCGCTGGAAAGCAGCTTTTGAGCGCGGAAGTAGTTGAGGATCAGTTCGCGATGGTTGCGAAGCGAACGGGCTATCTTCTTCATTGGTTCGATACGGGAGCGCATGGTCTGGCGGCACCACTCGTCGAGGAACTTGCCGGCCCAGGCGGGCGAACTGTGTTCCCAGAGTTGCTGAAAGGCTTCCTTAAGAAGGTAGGCACGGACGGTCTTGAGGTTGTAGCGCAGGAGAT
>CAIVVT010000203.1 GCA_903909435.1 uncultured Acidobacteriia bacterium
ATCCAGTTTCTATCGAGGATGTGGACGTCGAACCCGTACTTTTTGCGTAGCTCATCCTCCATGTCACCACGGTCTTTATCCTTGACGTACTGATTCGTGATGAAGTACGCGCGGACGTAGCCTCTTTTTGTTCCGGCTATGCTTGCCAAATCCTTCTCAATTTTTGGCTTCCATGCTTTCTTTGCGCTGATGGCGAAGCCCCACCGTTGTTGCGCGGCGTCGGACTGTCCTTCGTACCAGCGAAGGGCGATTTCTCCTGCGACGGGATAGGTCTCCGTGTCTACTTTGCTGTCTCCGCCGCCTGTTGGCCCCGTTTGCGGGACGAGGTTGGGACAGAGTTCCTTCTCGGCGAGCTTTCGAGCGAAGCGCTCGAATACCAGCTCCTGCTTACGGTTGGTGAGGGTCTCTAGGTGGTGATCAAGAACTGCGCGATCGAGATGAGCATACTCGATGACCTTTGTGTCCGAGAACAAGTGCGGTCGGCGGGCCCGCATGAATTCCGACGGGTGGAATGCTTCTGGGTCTGGCCACTGTCGTCCTGCCCTTTTGTCCAACAGTGGTGCTGTGTCCGGCAGTTGCGGGGTGGACCCCTCGGTAACGTCTTTATCGTCGTGTCCGCTCGTGGACATAGAGCTCCTGGGCGATGCACGCCTTATATGTATTGTGCCGCAATGACATGCGTAGACGTCTTCTTCCGAAGAAGTATCCAGTTCTTACCCTCAGGTTCTGCAGGTTCGCGAGCCAAAGGAGATAGGTCGAGGACTGGGGGTGAACGGGGAAACCGCTGATCTCTCCGCCGCTGGTTCACGTTCGGCATCAGGACCGAGAAACACTGGTCACGGAAATCGGTACCGACAAGTTGTTCGGCAATCCGTCCGCCGCCCCACTCGGCAGGGGGGCCCCAATTGAGGTCGCGACGCGGGTCACTGAATGCGAAATCGACTGGAGTTGGTCAACTGGGATCGTCTTCCGCGCGTCCGCGTGAGCATTGCGGCTTGTGGATCAGCGGGGCGCACTTATTGGGGTATATGCGGCATCGAAGAGAACGTCGCGGTTGACCCTGACGTTGAACCGGTATCCCACCGGGATCCTGATCGTCGGTTGGACATTCAGGTTGCGCCTGGTGATTTGCGCTCCCAGTTCTGATGCCTGTTGTCCGACTGCGCTTCCGGCAACTTGTGCTGGGCTTGGGTACGTCAGGAGCGAACGGTTCTGGCTCTGAGAAATCGCGGTGGCTGCGGCGAACAGACTGGTCAGGACCGCAAAGCCCACGAGCCGAGTGTAGTGGTGATCCACCTTGGCACGAAATCCGGAGTAGCCGTGCGCGTCCTGGCCGATCATGCCGCCGAGATCGAGCGATGAGCCGTCGGGGTAGATCACCCGGTCCCAGATCACTTGAACGCCGTCTTGCCCGTAACCGATTCGTGAGTTGTAGACTCCCAGTAGACGCGAGCCTTGCGGGATCAGCAGGAAGCGGCCTGTAGCGGTGTCGTACACGTTCGACGACACAAGCGCTTTCAGCTCTCCCGGGAGGTCCGAATTCAGAGCCTGCTCAAGAACCGCCGGGATCTCCCAGCCAGCTTTGATTTCGTAGAGTGACAGCGGCGCATTTCTCGTGGACTTCAAGTAATCGTCCATCTGGCCGGTCCGAGCTTTTGCCAGGAACGATTCTTTCCGGTCCTGCATGTTCTGATCGGCGTCGCCGTTGCCGTCTCCCCCAGAATTCGTCCGCGCGGCGACCAAACCGCGGATTGCGTCCGCACCTGGTTGGGAACCGCTGCTCTGCCGGGACAAAGCCTGAACCATCGACGCAATCTGCGACGCGTCATCACCGTTGTTGCGACCGCCCGGACCCGCTTGTGACGCTACGCCGAAGCCTGGAGTGCCAAAGCCGTCCCGGAGCGTCGTTGGAGCGGCGATCGCCTGTTGTTCCCTTTCGTAGGCGGCGATGAGGCGCCGTTCCTCTGGAGATGGCTCACGCGGTTGAGGAACCTGAACCGCGGTTGGTTGCGCGGGCATCGGGGCCTGGCGCACGAACACCTGTCCACTAGTACCCGACGCGCCGTTGAGTTGTTGCGTTGCTTGGGCCGATCCGAGTTCGCCGGGTGGCACGAGCGTGCCTGGGTCAGAAGGACTTCCACGAAGCGCTGGAACAATCGGTAGATTTCCCGAGGGTATGTCCTTCGCGATGTCTACTCCCGCGGCCGTCGCCGGCGAGACGTTCCTGGGCACGCTACCTTCGGCCAATGCCACGACCTGGCGCTGCTGGCGTTTGTATCCGCCATACGCGAATAGGCCGAGGATGACCGCGGCGAGGGCCATGAGCGCTCCTGCAGCTCGCTTGCTGACGCGAACCGGCCGTGGAGGCCGAGGGTTCAAATCGAGCCCGCTTGGCGCGTCCCCAGCAGGCGTAGCTCCGAACTGCGCGCCGGTTGAGTTCGCGGCTCCAGAGGAAGTGTCAGCCTTTTCGTTCACGTTCGATCTCCACTTTGCGTGCTTTCTTGCCACTTCCGAGAATCAATTCGGCGCGTTCAAAGAGTCGATCAACAATGTACATGTCGTCTTTGACGCGGTAGTTCACCATTTCCTGCTTTCCGTCCGGTCCAACGACAACGAGCACCGGCGCTTCCCGATTGCGGGCAGCCTCGCTGATCTGGATATAGGTCTTCTTGCCATCGTCGAAGACCCGCACCGGACGGATGTTATCGTCGCCACCTTTGAGCCGGTAGTTGAAGTACATCGACTCCACCGCATTGGGCGGGAGTTCGGCGATGACTGTAGCCTTGGTTTCTTGGGTCCTCTGTTCGGCCAGGTGCTGGCGCCACTTTTTCTCGTTCTCCTCGTCATCCGGGTACGCGAAGGCCACTCGCGCGACGTATTCGTCCGGCTTGGAGAGAAGGCGGAGGTAATACGCGCGCCGATCCGTTGTGATCAGAAGGTTCGTATCGAGCCCTGGACTCTGCGGCTTCAGAACGAGCACCGAGGTTGCCGAGCCTCCGTTGCCGTACATAGCCGGCGAGAGGTTCCAGCGGACCGAATCGCCGATGTGCGGCTCGCCTACCAGCTTCTCGCCGGCTTGCAGCTCAATCATGCAGACCCGCAACGGCGCGCAGACGACAGTCGGGAGGCCAGCTCCGTAGGAATACAAAACACGGCCATCGCGGCCGACGGCTGGCTGATTGTGTTCGGCCATCCACTTCTCGCTCATCTGAACCGCGTCTTGAGCCGTCTGTGTCAGATGAACGTCGGTTTTCGGCTTGAATCCAGGGGGTACGGCGGACTCGGCGGCGCCTGGCGCTCCAGCGGATGCTCCCATCGGGCTCACTCTCGCCGGGCTCACTTCCACCGCTCGGGGCTTGAGCGCATCGAGGTCTTGGAGCGCGGAGAGTTGCGCGCCGAAATCGTAGCGATCAATGAAGCCGTCGTTGCCGGGCGGTCCCCTCCGGACCGCCTTCTCCGGTGGGAGTCTCTTGGCTTGGACCGGAGGCGGCCCATCGTTTTGTTGGCCCATGCCCGCAACCGAAGTCGCGAT
>CAIVVT010000204.1 GCA_903909435.1 uncultured Acidobacteriia bacterium
GAACAGTATTGTGTCGGCTATTGCCTGTAGGATGTCGTGGCCGCTTCCTTCAGTGCCATCGACGGCGAGGTTCTCCGCCAGAGCGATCGCGTAGCGGGCCGGCTGTTGGCGAATGCGAGCGGCGAGATTCTTGATTGCGAGCGCACGAGCATCGTCCGGCAACTCTTTGAGCTGTCTCATCTCGTGGTCGATGGCCTCGGCAATCTTTAGATCAGCCTGCTCCTTGTCAGCTACCCCAAGCGCAGCGCAAGTTGCGACTAAGATCATTGCAATCTTAAGCATTCGAATAAGCCCCACTCAAATTGAGCGAACAGCGCGGACGCAACGCACTGAGGCTATCGCGGTGTCAAGTTGTGTTCGTCAAGTTCTGCAGAATCGTTGAGAGCAAGTATACCCTTTTCTGAGCGGAGCAACGGTTCGGCGCCTCCGCGAAGTGTGATCAAGATCTCGCCGTCAGGCGGCGGGTTCCGGGTTTCTCACGGCTTGTTTTGTGTTCTTTGAGGTCCTCCCCGTTCAGGTAGCGGGTTGCTTCGACCCAATCCTCGTGGATTTCGATAGCCAGTGCCCGCACCAATCGCAGGCGGCTCGGGGCGTTGGGGAAGATCTGCACCACGAGCGTTCGCCGCTTCAGTTCTTCACCGAGCCGCTGTCGGATGTTGGTTCATATTAGGTGCTCATGATGGGCGTGGGCCAGCCGGTTGAAGGTCAGCGTCTCTTCGATGTTTTCCACCACCTATTGACATAGCGTGGCATAGCGGGACTCCCCTTTCTTCGGCTAGGCCGATAAGTCCTGGCGCGCCTCGGCTAGGTTTGGGCGGTCGTAAATCCAGCGCAGCTCGGTCAGGCAATCGTCGTCGGCCGTGCGCGGCAGATGATCCAGGGCGTTGCGCAGAGAGTGCACGCAACAGGGCGGCCAAGCCGCTTCCGGAACTACCTCGGCGATGGCTCGCTTCAGTCTCGGATGATCATCGGTTGCTAAGAACTCCACCCCGCGCCGCCCGCGCTTCTTCAACTGCTCGAGAAACCCACGCCAACTGCTCGTGCTCTCACGGTTGGCCAATTCCACCGCGAGGATGCAGCGCCGGTCGTCCCAGTTCACCCCGATGGCGACCTGCACCGCCCTGCTGCGAATCACGCCGTCCTCGCGTACCTTCTCATAGCACGCATCCAGAATCGGAAACGGATAGTCCTCTTCCAACTGCCGCTGCGCGAACTTCTCCAATCCCGCATCCATGCTTTGATTGATCCGGCTGATGGTGGAGGCTGAGAACTCATGCCCGCACAACTCCTCAGTAATCGCCTTCACCTTGCGCGTCGATACGCCTTGCACGTACCTCTCAGACAATGCTCCTACCAGGGCCTTCTCGCTGCGCTGATAGCGCTCGAAGATCTCGCTGCGAAAGCGTCCCTGCCGGTCCTGCGGCACCCGCAATTCGATCTTGCCCACCCGCGTGATCAAGCCTCGCGAGTAATACCCTGAGCGGTAACCTGACCGATTCTCAGTCCACTCATGCTTGCCTGCGCCCCGCGTTTCCTCCATCTCCGCCTCCAGCACCTGCTGGATCACCGGTTGGAGCAGCGCCTTGAGAAAATCTTCGTTCTCGGCCAACACCACTTTCCAGTCCTGCAACTTCGCGCTATCCTGCTTTCGGGTCATCGGTCCTTTCCTTCCTTCCACTACGACACGGATTCTGAAAGGCTTACCATGACCCTTTTCTCTTTGCAGAACCTTTGAAGCTTAACCCGACAGCTTCACCCAAGGCGTTGCGCAAACCGACGACATCACTCTCTTGCTGGTTGAGAACACGCAGTCCTGAAGTCTACAAGGAGCCAGGCGCCTGCGATAGATCCACAGGCGGCTTGGGACCTCGGGATGGGCCCGGGTGCGTGGCTTGGAGGACATCTATGTGCTATGCGGGACGGGGCTCCCCTCAATGGAAATTCCTGTCATCGACCGGCCGCGTCAACGAAAGTGAGCGCTGCATGAATGAAGACTGGTGGCGCCATCGCTCCTATGAGCTTCTAGCCCCTATTAGCGAGGGCGGCACGAGCAAGGTCACCTACGGGAAGCATGAGGGTGCATCTTCGCACTGCCGCTAAAGTGCCCGCCCAAGCCACTCCGTGACAGGCATGCTTCGTCTCCAAGTTCGCCGAATGTGAGCGAGCCGTCTCCTACTCGGGAATTGGCCGTAAGCGACGTTCGGGGAAGCGCACCTGATGGAGCGGATTATCGGCGGCTCGGAGAAGGCGCACCGGCGTCTCCTCGCCGCTGCGACTCGCGCCCAGCTTTGGAAGAGTGGCGCGTCGTCCAGGACCGAACCGCTCAAGGATGGCTCTGCAAAACGCAACTGCGCGTTACATTGGCGCGAAAGATGGCGGGATCGAAGAGTCAAAACTCGCTCGCCGTCGGCTAACCGCCGATTAATATGATGTTGAGGCTACACGATGGCCAAATTGATCTACTATCTGCCGGCGTCGCTGGATGGCTGAATTGCGGATGACGGCAACTTCGATAGGTCGACGCCAAGCGAGGAGGCATTTGCATTCATTACCGATCTCCCTCGGCCTATCGGCACCTATCTCTATGGACGCAAGGAGTACGAAACGATGGCGGATTGGGAGACGCCAGCGGTCATTACTTGCCGGGCCCTGGCCATGCTGGACTTCGCGCGATTCTAGCAAGCGGCGGACAAGATCGTTTATTCAAAAACGCGAGAGACCGTCTCCACACCGAAGACGCTCCTGGAGCGGGAATTCCACCCGCAGGCGGCTCGCGAGTTGAAGGCTGAATCGTCTGGCGGTATCTCGGTGGCGGGTCCGACACTCGCCGCCCACACGATCCGGACCGGGCACGTCGACGAGTATCATCTGCTCGTCGTGCCTACTATGCTTGGCGGAGGCATACGGGTCTTGCCCAGCAACGTACGCATAGGGCTGGATCTCGTGGAAAGAACGCCGTTTTGCTATTGGAATGGTCTATCTTCGCTATCGCGTGCAGGCTTGATGGAGGCTTTCGCCGTGGGTTCTGAGCCCTGACCGCGTCTTGAGGTTCCGCTGAGGTGGAGCAAGGGACTGCCACCGTTTTCCCTGCACGCCCATGCTCATCGAATCTGCGCTGACGCAGGTGGGCTCAGCGCGCGTTTGAAGGAAAGCGCCAAAATTAGAGGAGCAACGAGTCCATGGACAACACGAGAGTATTCAGAATGGCGTTCGCGAGCGTCTACCCGCATTACATCACCAAGGCTGTGAAGAAGGGTCGTACGAAGGAGGAGGTGCATGCCATCATCCACTGGCTCACGGGCTACGATGAACAGACGCTGCAACAGCAGATCGACAAGAAGGTCGACTTCGAGACCTTCTTCGCCGTGGCGCCGCAGATCAACCCGAACGTGTCCAAGATCACCGGCCTGATCTGCGGCTATCGGGTGGAGGAAATCGAGGACAAGCTCATGCAACAGATCCGTTACCTCGACAAACTGGTGGACGAATTGGCCAGGGGAAAGGCCGTGGACAAGATCCTGAGGAAGTGAGCAGGGTCGCCCGTGTTGTGATCAACCTTTCCGAAGCGTACTCAATGTTGGCAATCTCGGCCCAGATCGCAGCCCCGCTTCTGAGTAGCTGATTCCACGCCGTTCTTTCGATAGAGAACGAAGAACGCCGCAGTGTAGCGCGGAGGCCACCAACTCCAGAGTCGTCGGCAACCCTTCCAGTGGTGCCCATTCAGGGTTTCGGCTCCATCCCGATGCGGTCGTTGGCTGCGGATGCAACCCGCTGGTTGAAGCCGAGGAAACCCTTCGTAGTCTGCACCGGGGCATGACCCAGCAGAAACTGAATCTGCTACAACTCGCCGCCAGCGGCACGACAGAGGCGAGCGCAACTCCGCCGGTGATCGTGCGGCGCGAGTTTGCTCAAACCAGTTTTCGCCGCGAACTCCTTGACGACGTGCCAGTCCAGCTTTTCCCTAACAGCCTCGCCTCAGACTCTACCCGCGCTGCTCACCCGCCGGAAAAGGCTGCCTGCGTTGATTCCATCGGCCGTCGTCCAGCCGTTCAATAGGCCGTACACCCAATCCGGAACCGGAGTTGTTCGAAGGTGAGCTGCCTTTCCACGCAGGTCCACGATTGCCCGAAGGCCTTCACGCTGCTGCAGGTGACATAAGGAAAGCTTGGCGAGTTCGTGGCGGCGAAGTCCGCAGGCGAGCGGTAGGGCCGGCAGGGCGCGATCTCGTTTCCCCTTGACCTGTTAGCGGTCCGTTGCTCGCCAGGGCGCCTGTGCTTGCTCTGCGGCCAACCAGTTACCAAGCCGAAGGCCCTGTTTCTTGGCGACAGTGACTCACCGTATTCCTGCGGCTGGGTCGGCGCTGAGAAGTCCGCAACCTGCCGCCTCGTACGCCAGGCGGCACACGGCTCCCAGCCGAAAACTGATCGTGCGTGGGGCGAGTTGTCGTGCTTCCAGGTGCAACCTATAAGGGACGACAACGGGCTTGCTGAAGGACAGCCGCGGCTCTGATCAGCACCAATCCACAAACTCGTCGATGGCGTGGCGATATCCCCGTTGCGCATCCGGGCACGGCAGGCTGTTGAGAACTGCAGGCCTAGCCGCGATTTCTCACACAGCGAGTAGCAAGAAGCCGCCATCTGGGGCATAACTGAGTTTCCAGGCTACAGTTACGTTCCGCAGGGAGGCGGCTTTCGCTATGACAGAGTGTACCCAAGAGAGCTTCGAGTTTGCAGCC
>CAIVVT010000205.1 GCA_903909435.1 uncultured Acidobacteriia bacterium
CAACAAAGTCTCGCGGATTCACTCGGGTTGGACGAACTCCGTAGTACCCTGCGTGGGTAATACAAACTCTCGCTGGTAACCCCTTCACTGAAAACCACTTGCACTTGTGCGCGGGCGCCTGGCAGTAAACTCCCGCTAGAACAAGACCTCGTGAACCGCGCGAACCGTATTGCATTCACTGGGCGGCTATCCGAATAACTGCCGGAAGCTGGCTCAGGACCTCGACCGGCGCGCGGGTATCTGGATCTGAAAGACTGATAGCTGTTCCAGTTCGAGCTTGGCGCGTAAAGCGTCAACTCGCCCGGTCCCTCCCAGGAGCGTACGATGATCGCGGCACAAACAACTTCTACTTCGGCAGGCGAGTTCTATGACGAGCGTGTGAATCCCCAGTGGGTTCGGCTGCTGAACGCACTGCAGATGAATGTCCAGTACACGCGCTGCAGCGGCGCGGAGTTGTCAACGGCGGATGGCCGGACCATCCTCGATTTCCTCTCGGGCTATTGTGTCCACAATATCGGGCACAACCACCCGGCGATCCTCGAAGCAATCAAGGACGAACTCGACCGGCGCGGCCCCGCCATGCTGCAGAGCCACGTCCCCGAACATGCTGGGGCGCTGGCCGAAGCTCTATGCGAACGCGCGGGCGGGACGTTGAAAAAGGTGTTTTTCCCCAGTTCAGGCAGCGAAGGCGTCGAATCGGCCATCAAGTTCTCCCGCGCTAATACGAAACGTGACGGACTACTCTACGCGCGAGGCTCCTTTCACGGATTGACCTGCGGCGCGCTTTCGTTGATGGGCGACAAGTTTTGGCGCGAGGGCTTCGGGCCGCTGCTGCCCGTCTGTGACGAGATCCCGTTCGACGATCTCGCGGCACTCGAACAGAAGCTCGCCACGAAACGTTATGCGGCCTATTTCGTCGAACCGGTGCAGGCGGAGGCAGGCATTCGCATCCCCGAGCCCGGTTATCTCAAGGCGGCCAAGGCGCTCTGCCAGAGCTACGGATCGCTGCTCGTGCTCGACGAAGTGCAGACCGGCATGTACCGCACCGGCACCTTCCTGGCTGCGCGTCATTTCGAGGTGGACGCCGACATCGTCGTAATGGCGAAGGCGCTCAGCGGCGGCCTGATTCCAAGTGGCGCGGTGTTGATGACGGACGGGATCTACGACTCGGTCTACGGCTCGCTGAAGCGTTCGATTATCCATACCTCGACCTTCAGCGAAAACGCTCTGGCCATGCGCGTCGGATTGGCCACCATCCGCGTCCTAGAAGAGGGACGTCTGGGCGAGCGCGCCATTGAGAAGGGTGAAGAATTGCGGGCTCGCTTGCGCGAGGCGTTGAAAAGCTATGAGATGGTGAAGGACGTGCGCGGCTTGGGCATGCTGGGCGGAATCGAATTCCAAGCCCCGCGCAAGTTTGCACTCCGCGCGGCATTCGAGGCCTTCATGGCGATTCATCCCGGTATGTTCGGCCAGATTCTCGTGATGCGCTTATTCCGCGACCAGAATCTGCTGACGCAGATCTGCGGCAACAACTTCATGGTGCTGAAAGTGGCGCCGCCGTTGATGGTCTCCGACGAACAAATCGAGCGCTTCGTCCTGGGAGTGCAGTCGGTGGTCGAGACCATGCACACTTCGACCTCCTTCTGGACTGAGGCGCTGGGACTCGCGCGGCGTGTCGCCAATGTCTGAAGGGCGTCGCATGAGTTGGATGTTGGTACGCGGTTCCATCGCGCTCGCCACGCTGCTTGCGCCGTTGGGCGCGGCAGGCACTCCGACTTTGCTCGAACTCGGATACCGGCAGATGTACAACCTCGAGTTCGAGTCGGCCCATGCGACTTTCGCCGAGCATTTGCGCGCTCATCCTGACGACGCCATGGGCCCCGCCTCAGATGCGGCCGCCTATCTCTTCGGCGAGTTCGACCGGCTGCACATCCTCCAGTCGGAGTTCTTCCTGCATGACGACAACTTCCGTAAAGAGCGCCATCTCACGCCCGACGCCCGGACCGCGCGCCTGTTTCAACAACAGGTCGCCCGGGCTCAACAGCTCGCCACGCAACGCCTCGCACAAGCCCCGAAGGACACCAATGCGCTGCTGGCCCTGATGCTATCGCAAGGTCTGCGGTCCGACTACGAGGGGCTGATCGAGGAGCGCTACATGACCTCGCTGGCCTCCACGCGCAAGAGCCGGCTCACGGCCCAGCATCTGCTTGAGTTGGACCCCAACTGCTACGACGCCTGGACGGCCATCGGAGTCGAGAACTACCTGCTGAGCTTGAAACCGATGCCCGTGCGCTGGTTCCTGCAAGCCATAGGCAATTCGACCGACCGGGAATATGGCCTTCAAAAGACAAGGCTTACCGCGGAGCGAGGCCATTACCTGAAGCCATTCGCGCAGCTGTTATTGGCCGTTGCGGCCATGCGTTCGAAGGACTTTTCCCAAGCCGAACGCCTGCTGCGCGGTCTGAACGCGGAGTTTCCGCGCAACCATTTGTATGCCGAGGAGTTGGCCCGAATCGGAGCATTGCAGCATTCGCGGTAACCCGGCGCCGCAACTTCGCATCGCACTCAGAGTACGCTCTTTGTTCCAATGAATACATGATCATTGCCAGCGCCGCGAGCGCACTGCCCAAGAATGAATACGACCAGATCGTATTGCTCAACGCGCTGAAGCACTACTGGGGTGCGAAGCTCGACAACGCCTGGTTTATCGAGCGGCTGCATGCCCGGGTCGGCGTGGAGAAACGACATCTGGCGCTGCCGATGGAAGAGTATTACGCCATCGAAAACTGGGGCCAGGCGAATAACAAATGGATCGCCGTCTCCATCGATCTGGCGGAAGAAGCGTTGACACTCGCGCTGCAGCGCGCCGGCATCGGCCCTGAAAAGCTGGGTGCGATTTACTTCGTTTCGGTCACGGGTATTGCCAGCCCGTCGATTGACGCGCGGCTGATGAACCGCATGAGCCTGCCGGTCAACATCAAGCGCGTTCCCATCTTCGGACTGGGCTGCGTAGCGGGCGCGGCCGGTGTGGCTCGGGCCGCCGACTACGTGAAGGCGTACCCCGATCAGGTGGCCGCAGTCATCGCCGTGGAGTTGTGTTCCCTGACGCTGCAGAAGGAAGATCTTTCGATTGCGAATCTGATCTCCTCCGGACTGTTCGGCGACGGCTGCGGAGTGGCGTTGGTGGCCGGGGCGGAGACCGGCTGCACCGGACCGCGCATCCTGGCGACGCGCTCGGTGTTCTACCCGAATACGGAGCACGTGATGGGTTGGGACATTTCCCAACGCGGCTTCCGCATCGTGCTGTCGCGTGAAGTCCCCGAAGTGGTGGAGCAGCACCTGGCGAACGACGTCGAAGCGTTTCTCGGCGACCAGGGCCTGACGCGCTCGGACATCGGCAGCTTCATTCTGCACACCGGCGGTCCGCGCGTTCTCGAAGCCACTCAGGTCGCTCTCGGCCTGCCGGAAGGCGCGTTGGCGGCCAGTTGGGAGTGCTTGAAGCGTACGGGCAATCTCTCGTCCGCCTCCGTGCTCCTAGTGCTCGAAGAAGTGATGCAGAACCGCAGGCCGGCTGCGGGCAGTTACAGTTTGATGGCCGCAATGGGACCCGCTTTTTGTTCGGAGCTACTGCTCCTGAGGTGGTGAGCATTTGATAACGAGCGATCTATTCATCGCCGGCGGAGGCCCCGCCGGACTCGTCGCAGCCATCGCGGCGCGGCGCAAGGGGCTCGACGTCGTCGTCGCCGATGGGGCGCAACCCGAGATTGACAAGAGTTGCGGCGAAGGACTGATGCCGGATGCACTGGCCACCCTGGCGGAGCTTGGCATTGAACTGGACGCCTGTGCCGGGCAGCCGTTCTACGGTATTCGCTTTCTCGGTCGCGATTCGAGCGTTGAAGCGTGCTTCCCGAAAGGCGTCGGCCTCGGCATGCGGCGCACGGTGATGCACGGCGCGTTGGTTCGAGCGGCCGAGCGGGTGGGCGTCCGGTTGCTGTGGAATTCGCCCGTAACCGCGCTGGGACAGGAACTGCTGAAGGTCGGCGACGAAACGGTTTGCAGCCGCTACATTGCGGGTGCCGATGGCGGCAACTCCAGCTTGCGGCGCTGGGCCGGTCTCGACGCGCGGGTGAGTGAAGGCTTGCGCTTCGGATTCCGGCGGCATTATCGCGTGGGGCAATGGACCGATCATGTCGAGGTGCACTGGTCGTCAGGTTGCCAGATCTACGTTACCCCAATCGCGCCCGATGTCGTGTGCGTGGCGAGCCTGGCGCGCGTAGCCGACCTGCGGCTCGATCAGGCGCTGCCGCGTTTTCCGGAGCTTGAACGGCGTCTGCGCGGTGCGGAGGCCGTGACCACGGAGCGCGGCGGGGTTTCCGCCTCGCGGCACCTGCGGCGCGTCACCAGGGGCAATGTGGCCTTGATTGGCGACGCCTCCGGCTCGCTCGACGCCGTCACGGGCGAAGGTATGTGCCTCGCGTTTCGGCAGGCCGTCGCGCTCGGCGATGCCCTCGCGCTGGATCGGCTGGACAGCTATCAGTCGGCGCACGCACGCATCCGGCGCGGTCCCGCCCTGATGGCGGACTTGCTGTTGCTGCTCGATCGCCGCGACAGTTTGCGTGGGCGGGTGCTGGCGGCGCTGGAGTCGCGGCCTGCCGTATTTGCCGACATGCTCGCAACGCACGTTGGCGAGTGGAAGCCGCTGGGAATGGTCTGGCCGCTCGTATCGTTGGGCTGGGGTCTGTTGACGGTCTAGTAGGCCGGGCCCCAGGTCTGCAGCCGACGCCCCCGTCGGCTTTCGAAACACTTCTCTTTGGAGCCGTAAATCGGGACTGAACGGATGCAGAAATTGAAACTGAGCTTGCTTTTCGGCGCGCTGTGCGGCGTGCTTCCACTCTTCGCGGCAGAGACGACGCTGGTCTTCGATCCGCCGAAAACCGAGATCCACTGGACGCTCGACACGCGCTTGCACACCGTGCATGGCACTTTCGTGTTGCGCAGCGGTACGGTGCACTTCGACACCGCCACGGGTCAGGCCTCCGGTGCGCTTGTCGTCGATGCGCGCAGTGGCGAAAGCGGCAGTTCGTCCCGCGATTCCCGGATGCACTCCAGTGTTCTGGAGAGCCCCAAGTTCGCCGACATCGTCTTTCGGCCCGACCGCGTGGAAGGTCAAGTCCCCGCTCACGGCAAGGGCGCCATCCGTGTGCACGGGCAGTTTGAATTGCATGGGCAGCACCACGAGATGACCTTGCCCATGGAACTCGACGTGGACGCCCAACAGATCGCGGCGAAATCCCACTTCCCGGTGCAGTACATGCAGTGGGGACTCAAGAACCCAAGTGTGTTTATGCTAAAAGTCGATGATAAGGTCGATGTCGAAATAGCGGCGACGGGCCGAATCGCGACCAAGGGAGCCCAATGAGCACACCGGACACGCCCACTCAGGAACAGATCGAAGCGCGGGTAATCGCCGTTATCGCCAAATCGCAGCACATCCCGCTGGAGACGGTGACCGCCGAGTCCACGTTCGTGCAGATGAACATCGACTCGCTGGACGGACTGCAGATCCTCTTCGCGCTGGAAGAGGAGTTTGGCATCGACATCCCTGACGATGCGGGCCGCCAGATAACCTCTGTACGTGAAGCCGTGGCCGGCGTGAGCGCACTGCTGGCTCGCAAGCCAATCGCCCCATCGGTTGCATCCCAGCCGGCAGATTCGCAGCCGGTTGAATAGGAATGCACCGCGTCGCGATTACCGGCATTGGTGTGATATCCGCGCTCGGCAACGGGCGGGAGTTGTTTTTCGACGGACTCCGCAGCGGGCGCTGCGGCATCGGTCCCGTCGAAGGCCTCGACACCACGGGATTGAAAATCACCACGGCAGCCGAAGTGCGTGGGTTCGATCCGCTGAACTGGTTCGATCCCAAAGCCGCGCTGCAACTCGATCGCAGCGTCTTGTTCGCGGGCGCCGCCGCAGCGGAGGCCATGGCCGACTCCACCCTCGCGGTCGAACCGGCCCGCACGGCCGTCGTGACCGGCTGCAGCATCGGCGGCAAGTCCAGCGAGGACGAGGTCTATCGCCAGCTCTACGCCGAGCGCCGGACGCGCTTCGATCCGCTCTCGATTCCCCGCATCATGACCAACGCCTCCGCCAGCTGGATCTCCATGCGCTACGGGGTCACGGGGCCGGCGTACACAGTTTCGACCGCCTGCGCTTCGGCCGGTCACGCCATCGGCCAGGCCTTCTGGATGGTGCGTTCGGGCCTGGTCGATGCGGCCATTGCGGGCGGCACCGAGGCCCCGCTCACCGCCGGCATGTTCCGCGCCTGGGAGGCCATGCGCGTGGTTTCTCCCGACACTTGCCGGCCCTTCAGCCTGGACCGCCGCGGCATGATTCTGGGCGAGGGCGCGGCCATGTTCGTGCTCGAAACTCTGGACAGCGCGCGCGCTCGCGGCGCTCGTGTGTGGGCCGAGATCTGCGGCTTCGGCATGTCGGCCGATGCCCACCATGTGACCATGCCGGCCGTCGCCGGAGCGGCGCAGGCCATGCGCTCCGCGCTCGCCGATGCCGCACTCGCGCCGGAACAAATCGGCTATATCAACGCGCACGGCACGGGTACCACCGCCAACGACACCACCGAGACCAAGGCGATTCGCGAGGTGTTCGCCGCGCCTCCGCTCGTAAGCTCGACCAAGGCGATGCACGGCCACGCGCTTGGTGCCGCAGGCGCATTGGAGGCGGCCGCAACCGTCTTCGCGCTGCACGACGGACTGCTGCCACCCACCGTCAACTTCACGACGCCCGACCCAGCTTGCGACCTCGACGTGATTCCCAACGTCGCCCGCCCCTTGCAAGTCGATGCGGCGTTGTCGAACTCCTTTGCCTTCGGCGGCCTGAACGCCGTCCTCGCCTTCCGCCGCTCCGGCTAAGTGGGCTCCGTGGTGGGGCGGCTCTCCGAGCCGCGCGGACGCTCCAGCGTCCGCAAACTAATCAATGCGGGCTCTCGAGAGCCGCCCCACCAAACTCTTACAACCCAAACGTCCCCGGACCCCTCCCCGCTAAACTGGTAGGTGCTTGATGCAGGCGCAGGAATCCGGCAATATCGCGGTGTTGGCAGAGAAGCCCTCGGTGGCCCGCGACGTGGCTCGGACGCTTGGCGCAACCCAGTCGGGACAGGGTTATCTGCACGGCAATGGCTACGTCGTCACCTGGGCCATCGGCCACCTGGTCGCCCTGCCGCAGCCGCACGAAATCAACCCCTCGTGGAAGCAGTGGCGGCGCAACACGCTCCCGATGCTGCCCCACGAGTGGCCGCTCAAAGTCTACGACCAGACGCGCGACCAATTCGAGGTGGTCCGCAAGATCCTTACCTCTCCCAAGATCTCCTCCGTGATCTGCGCGACAGACGCCGGGCGCGAGGGGGAGTTGATCTTTCGCTACATCTACGAGGCCGCGCACTGCGACAAACCCGTGCGCCGCTTGTGGATCTCCTCGCTCACACCGGAGGCCATCAAGAAGGGCTTCGAGGCGTTGAAGCCGGGCGCCGATTACGACAATCTCGCCGACGCCGCGCGGGGTCGCAGCCGCGCCGACTGGCTGGTCGGCATGAACCTCTCGCGAGCCTATTCGCTGGCCTACGACGAAGAACTCTCCGTAGGCCGCGTGCAGACCCCGACGCTCGCCATCGTGGTGGAGCGCGAGCTGACCATTCGCAACTTCGTCCCCGAGGATTACATCGAGGTCGTCGCGACCTTCCACCCCAGCAGCCGCCAGGACGAGAGCAAGTACAACGGCACGTGGTTCCGTAACGAGGGCAATCAGCGCGTCACGCGTCTGCCCGCCGAGGGCGAAGAGGCAAAGGCGATTGTCGCTCGCGCCAAAACGGGTGCAGCCTCCATCGAATCGGCCGAGAGCGAGACGCAGCGCATGTTGCCGCCGCTGCTCTACGACCTCACCGAATTGCAGCGCCACGCCAACCGCCTGTTCGGCTTCAGCGCGCAGAAGACGCTCGACGTCGCGCAGGCGCTGTACGAGCGGCACAAGCTGATCAGCTATCCGCGCACCGATAGCCGCCATCTCTCGAAAGACGTCGCGGCGACCCTCCCGCGCATCGTTAGCAACATCGCAGCGCCTTACCGCGAACTGCTCGCTCCGGGCACCGGCGAGCGCCCGCTGAGCCGCCGTTTCATCGACGATGCGAAGGTCAGCGACCACCACGCCATTATTCCGACGACGACGGCGGCGGCGCATGCGAACGTTAACGACGACGAGCAGAAGATCTACGACCTGATCTGCCGCCGGCTGCTCAGCGCCTGGCACGACGACTTCCTCTCGTCGGTCACCACCGTGATCACGGCCATCGCCAACCAGGACCTGATCGACCGTTTCCACACCTCCGGAACCATGGTGCTCCAGATGGGCTGGAAAGCGCTGGACCGGCCTACGGAGAAGAAGCCCGCCAAGGGCCGCGGCAAGCAGGACGACGACTCCGGGGAGGACCAGGCCGACGCTGCCCTGCCCCCGCATCTCGCGGCTGGCGAGGCGCAGGACGTCCTCGACGCCAAGGCCAAACGCAAGACCACCAAGCCACCCAAGCGGCTCACCGAGGGCACGCTGCTGACGGCCATGGAGACGGCGGGCAAGACCCTCGACGAAAAGGAACTCTCCGACGCGATGAAGGAGAACGGCCTAGGCACTCCGGCCACGCGCGCCTCCATGATCGAGGTGCTGCTGAAGCGCGCTTACATCGAGCGGCAGGGCAAGGCCCTGGCGGCCACGGACAAGGGCGTGCGGCTGATCGAAGTGGTCCATCCCGAGGTCAAGAGTCCGGCCATGACGGGGCAGTGGGAATCCTACCTGCAGCGCATTCACAAGGGCTCGGCGCACTTGGACCCGTTCATCGCGGGCATCGAAGAGTACGTCCGCAAAGTGGTGGACCGCGTCGGCGCCGATGGGCGCCAGGCGTTCGCGGCGGCGCTGCCGAGCCCCTCGGCCGCAAGAACCGCGGCACCGCTCCCTGACGGTCGCGGCTCCG
>CAIVVT010000206.1 GCA_903909435.1 uncultured Acidobacteriia bacterium
AAACGTCCGCGAACAGGGTCTTCGCAGGGTCGCACCGGCGCATGCCGAAGTCGAAATCGAGACCAGACAAAGTCACGATTTATCCTAAACGGATCAGTCATTTATGGGCATGTCGCCCACTAACGTCCGGACACTACTGATGCATAGCAATGACTACCCCTGAACCAACCGCCGGGACGTTGGCCCAAGGCATGAGCGCGCACCGATCCCGATCGGGCGTGCCGCTGAAGGGCTTCTACGGGGCCTCCGACGCGCGCGACGTTGACGAGGCGCCCGGCGCGTTTGCATTTACTCGCGGTCGCCGCGCCGATCCAGCGCCGGTCGGTGGCTGGATCCAGCGCGGCCTCTCCGGGGAAGGGGATCCGACGCGGTCGAATGAGCAGTTTCGCTATCTGATCAGCCAGGGGCAGACGGGCCTCAACTTCATCGTCGACGCTCCGACGCAGGCATTGCTCGATCCAGATCATCCGCTCGCGGTGAACGCCGTCGGCACTCAGGGCGTGTCGCTGTGCCACAAGCAGGACTTTCTGCAACTGCTGAGGGATCTGCCGCTCGACCGTATCACCGTATCCACGTCAATGACGAACGGGCTGTTCGCTCTAACCGCAGTTTATGTGGCGGCCAGGGAACTGGGCTTCGCCGTCGACAAGCTGCGGGGCTCCGTTCTGCAACTCCCGTTCTACGGCGAGGACGTGACGTACGCCGTGCATGTGCCCTTCGAGGGACGGGTGCGAATGTCATGCGACGTCATGGAGTTCTGTGCCAAGGAGATGCCGCGCTTCCACTCGTTCGTCGAGGATACGTATTTCTTCAGCGAATCCGGCTTGAACGCAGTGGAGGAAATGGCCCTCGGCTTCGTGGAGATTCGCTATCTCGTCCGCGAGATGCTAAAGCGCGGCGTTCCCATCGATTCGTTCGCGCCAAGAATCGCGATTGTTGTCAACTGCGGGATGGATTTCTTCGAAGAGGTGTCCAAGCTCCGCGCCACGCGCCGACTTTTCGCGAAGATGATGCGGGACGAGTTCGGCGCGATCGATCCACGGTCCTGGTCAGTTGCGATCGCGAGTCACACCTCGGGGCTCTCCTTGACCGCGCAGCAGCCGGCCAACAACATCGTGCGCGGTACCTTGCAAGCACTGTCGCTCGTGCTCGGTGGCGCTAGCGCGATCGAGATCTCGGGGTTCGATGAGGCGTTTCGCACGCCAAGCGAGGACGCGCATCGGCTGGGGCTGCGCACGCAGCAGATCATCGAACTGGAGACAGGTATTACGAGCGTGGTCGACCCGCTCGGTGGGTCGCACTACGTCGAGGCGCTGACCAGCGCAATGGAGGGCCGCATCATGGCAATGATCCGGGAAATCGAGGGGCGCGGTCCGCCCGGCGATCTGATCGAGAGCGGATGGTTCCGCAACTTCTTCGAAGGAACTATCGCGCGGTACTGGAGCGAGATAGAGTCGGGCCAGCGGAAGGTCGTCGGCGTCAACGCGCATACGGTCCCTCCCGCGGAGGACATGCTGCTTCGCGACATCGCCGAGACGAAGATTCGGCCGTACCGCGATCGGATTGAACAGGTGAGGGAGTTCAAGCGTCGTCGGGACATCGGCCACGTGCGTGAGGCGCTGGCCCACGTGTACACCACGGCCCGCGGAAGCGGCAATCTCGTGATGCCGGTCGTGGCAGCATTCGATTCCGAGGCAACCATCGGGGAAATCTCTGGGACGATTCGGCAAGCCTACGGAGCGCCATACGATGCCCACGGCATGGTGAGCCCGCCATGAACAGCTCAACGCCAGGAGCGGTTCGGGTACTGGTTGGCATGCTCGGACTTGACCAGCACGAAGTGGGTTCCCTTGCAGTGGCCGGAATGCTTCGCGACGCCGGAATGGAAGTGATCTACCTCGGGCGCTTCAATACACCGGCGGCAATCGTGCGCGCTGCAATTGATGAGGACGCCGACGTAATTGGAATCAGCACGCATTCGTGGGAGTACATCGAGTATCTTCCCGAACTCATGAATGCGCTCAGTAAAGCGCATTGCGACGCCGCAGTCGTGCTCGGTGGTTCGGTGATAACTGCAAGCGACCGCGATCAACTTCTAGAGATGGGAGTTGCGGCGATCTTCGGCGCGGGCTCCGCGTCGCAAGACATAGTTGCCGCGCTGCGCACTCTCGGCGCAACTAGGCGCGCTGGGTTAGCGCGTGGATAGTTGGGACGCGCTGCTGATTGATGCAGAATGTGGCGACCGGCGGGCGGTCTCGCGGCTCATTAGCCGCGTAGAGGCTCGCGAGTCCGGCTGGCAGGCGGCGATGGAGAGTCTCTACTCCCGATCGATGCCGCCTGACGTGATCGGGATCACGGGCTCACCCGGAACAGGAAAGAGCACGCTTACTGGTCGGCTGGCGAGCGAGTTCTCAGAGCGCGGGCTGTCGGTAGCAATTCTGGCAGTCGACCCCTCGAGCCCATATTCGGGCGGCGCGCTTCTCGGAGACCGATTGCGAATGCCTGATCTCGACCGCCACGACGTTTTGCTGCGTTCGATGGCGACCCGTGGCGCGAGCGGCGGCCTGGCGCGGTCAGCGGCGGACGTGATTCGCATTCTTGGCGCAGCCGGGCGCACGCTGGTCCTTGTCGAAACGGTCGGAATCGGCCAGGTAGATGTCGACGTGGCGCGTCTCGCAGATATGACGGTGGTGATCTGCATTCCGGGGCAAGGTGATCGCGTTCAGGCCATCAAAGCGGGTCTGCTCGAGTCTGCGAGCATCCTCGTCGTCAACAAAGCCGACCGAGACGGCGCCGACGGAGTCATAGCGGACTTGCAGACGATGCTTCGCGTCACAGCCGGAGTAGCAGCGCGGCCGCTTCTTCGGACCGTAGCCACGCTCGGCACGGGCGTGCCGGAACTCGCGGACGCGCTCCTCGCTGGTCTCGAGGCGCGGCGGGCGCAATGCGAAACTAGGAAGACATTGGCCGGCGAGGTGCGAGATTTAGTGGACGAAGATCTCCTGCAGTCCTTCTGGACGACCGGTGGAGGAGAGCAGGTGCTGGCCAGCCTGCTCACGAGGGCCGAATTGTCGACCATGAATCCCTACGGAATTTACCGCGCTTTGCTGGCAGCACGGCCATTGCCCACGCTTTCGCAGTGTTCAGCCGAATAGGTGAGGATTCCGTGACGAACGCACGCAGCAGGCAACTGATGAACGCCATGGGAGAAGCGGACGTTGAACGGAGACCGTGCGCTTGCAGGGACCAGTTGAACAATGGTTCGTGCTGCGAAGTGGAAGTAGACGATCAAGCCGATGAACAGGAAAAGCAGAATGGCTGGGCCCTAGCCACAGTGGATGCCCGCCGCCCGGGCCCGTTGACACCGATGCCGGAGTTCCCGGGCAATTTCGGCGAACGCGAGCGGAACGTCCTCGTCGCGATGCTCCCGATGATCAAGCAGAGCGCAGAGAATGATTGTGAGATCCGCGGTGTTCGCCTGGGGCCAACTCAGCATTCGGGCCAGCGCCGCGTAGAGACAGTTGAACCGGTCGACTTCGCCGTCAGTCGGTGGGCGCCTCTCGCGTGCGAGTCGCGGCACATCGGATTGGAGGCACGATGACTCAGACGATCACGGCTGGGCAGTTGCTCAATGAGCGCGACATCACCTTCATGCTTTACGAGTGGCTTGGAGCGCAGGACCTTTGCGCCCGACCGCAGTTCGCCGAGCACTCGCGTGAGACCTTCGATGCTGCGCTCGAAATATACTCCCGGATAGCCATCGACCTCTTCGCCCCGCACAACAAGAAAGGGGACCAGACGGAGCCTCGAATAGAGAACGGAATGGTCAGTGTCATCCCGGAGGTAGCGGTGGCTTTGGCAGCCTTCTGCGAGGCTGGCCTGATGGCGGCGGCTCAAGCTCCGGCGCACGGTGGAATGGGACTGCCGGTGCTCGTCGAACGGGCGGGCTTTGCTTGGCTCATGGCGGCGAACCCTGCCACTGCCGGCTTCGCGCTGCTGACCATCGCTAATGTGAACCTGCTGCTAGCAAATGGATCTCCCGAACAGATAGAGGATTATGTCGGGCCGATGCTGACTGGCAGATGCTTCGGCACCATGTGCCTCTCTGAGACGCAGGCAGGCTCTTCTCTCGGTGATATTGCGACGCGCGCTGAGCCGAGGCCGGATGGGTCCCATCGCCTGTTCGGCACCAAGATGTGGATCTCCGCGGGGGATCACGAAGTCGCAGAGAACATAGTCCATCTTGTGCTCGCGCGGATGCGAGACGCGCCTCTGGGTGCGCGCGGACTGTCGCTCTTCCTGGTGCCGAAACGACTGCCGGGATCAGCTAGCGACGGCGGCGAGCGGAACGACGTTTCCGTCGCGGGACTCAATCACAAAATGGGCTTTCGCGGCATTCCGAACACAGTTCTGGTATTCGGCGATGGGAGCTGGCAACCGTTCGGAGAACCAGGAGCCATTGGTTACTTAGTGGGTCAACCCGGCCAGGGGCTCCCGTGCATGTTTCACATGATGAACGAAGCGCGAATCAGTGTTGGTCTTGGCGCGACCGCGATCGGGTACGCCGGCTACCGGCACGCGCTCGATTATGCGCGACAGCGCGCGCAGGGCCGCGCCATCGGGAATAAGAACCCCAGCAGTCGACCGGTCCCGATCATCGAGCACGCGGACGTAAAACGTATGCTGCTCGCGCAAAAAGCCTACGTCGAGGGCGCTTTGGCTCTGTGCCTATACTGTGCCCGGCTCGTCGACGAAGAGCGCACCGCCGAGACGACCGGCGAACGTCATACCGCGTCCCGGTTGCTCGGAATTTTGACACCCATCGTCAAAAGCTGGCCGTCGCAGTGGTGCCTTGAGGCCAACAACCTCGCTATCCAGGTGCACGGCGGTTACGGATATACGCGGGACTACAACGTCGAGCAGTTCTACCGCGACAATCGGCTCAATGCGATTCACGAGGGAACGCACGGCATTCAGGCAATAGACTTTGTAGGCCGACAACTGTCACTTCACGGCGGCGCGGCGCTCGGATCGCTCCTCGACAGAATGCGACAGACGGCAAGCGCGGCGAGCGGCATCGGAACCGCGCGCCTTGCGGAATTCGCCGTCGCCTTGAGCGGAGTGATCGAGCGGCTAACGCACGTTGCCGCAAAACTCGTCTCCCAGCCGGAACCTGCCATTTCGCTCGCCAACGCGACGCCAGTTCTCGAGGCCTTCGGTCATGCTGTGATTGCATGGATCTGGCTAGACCAGGCGACGGCCATCGGCGCCGCCGGTCGTGAAAGCGCAGACGACTTCTACCGTGGGAAGCTGCAGGCCTGCCAGTACTTCTTCCGTTGGGAGCTACCCCGCGTTGGAGCGCTGATCGATGCAGTGGAACGCGGTGACGCGACGGTGGCAGCGATGACAGAGACTTGGTTCTAGAGGCTGGAGGTTCCGGTGCGTGTACAGGATCTATTTAATCTTCAGGGCCGTACAGCGCTTGTTACCGGCGGTTCCCGCGGCATTGGGCTGCAGATCGCCGAGGCGCTCGGCGAGCTCGGTGCCCGCGTCATTCTGGTTGCTCGCAAGCGTCCAGAGCTCAATTTGGCAACTGCTCACCTCGCATCGCTTGGCATCCATGCAGAGGCGATCTCTGCCGACCTCGCCGCCGAAGAAGGTCCAGGTACACTGATCGAGCAGGTTTTCACGTTGTCGCCGACGATCGACATTCTAGTCAACAATGCTGGAGCGACCTGGGGTGCACCTGCCGAGGACTACCCGCTCGAAGCGTGGGATAAGGTCATGAACCTCAACGTCCGGGCGGCATTCCGGCTGACGCAGGCCGTCGGCCGCGCCTCGATGATCCCGCGCCGCTACGGCCGCATCGTCACGGTCGCGTCGGTAGGGGGTCTGCGGGGCAATAAGCCGGGCCTTATGCAGGCGATCGCGTACAACACAAGCAAGGGCGCGCTCGTTAACTTCACACGAACGCTCGCGGGCGAATGGGGACGATACGGAATCACCGTCAACGCGCTCGCGCCCTACGTATTTCCAACCAAGATGACACGAGGCCTCATCGAAGCGCGCGGCGAGGAGGCGCTGGTGAACGAGGTGCCGCTCGGTCGGCTCGGTGGCGACGATGATCTAAAGGGAGCGACCGCGTTGCTCGCCTCAGACGCTGGGGCTTACATCACCGGCCACACACTTCCGGTGGACGGCGGCCTCAGCGCCGTGTAGTCGCGAGGCCCGGCCGTCGCGTTAGCTGGACGAGGGCTGAGTAGAGGCGCGAATCAAGAAGCTTTCGATTCCCTCAGCCAGCGAGCGTAGTTCGGAGTTCCATGAACGCGCAGTGCAGCGATTCTCGGCAGCGAAGTTGCGGACTCCCTCGACGTGCGCCGCGTATAGGGCACCGATGCCGGTGTTCGGCAGAACGTTTCGGAAGATGCGGTGCTTCGTGTAATCCGTCGACAGCAGCCCGTTGGTGGTCGTCAGTGATGACCCACCGTCGAACTCGGAGTAGAACTCCGCGTATGGCGCTCCCGACTCGCTCTGAACGTGAATGCCGAGCGAGATCCCTTCCAGGGTACCGTATCCGCGGACGATCATCCCCGGGGCAGCCGAGCATTCGAGATCGCCAAGTGTGGTAAAGCCGAGACCAAACATCTCCCGATCGGCAAGTGCCAGCGCCGGGCGATCAAGGGCCTCAAGACTCTCCATCGACGCTCGCCAGTACTCCGCTATCGGCCCGCGGTGGAACGGCGTGGATGGGCGACGTGGCACGGACATGGACTATTCCTCGTGAGCGCGGCAGCGCGGGCCCACCATTTCTGGCCGTAAGCGCCGGCACCGCATTCGAGCGCTCCGCCCCAATGTGTGTGGGACAGTTTCGGCGGTCAAATGATCGCTGCCGATAAAATGCTATGAGGCGCATTCATTTGGACCGTCCAGCCTGTCTCCTGATAATGGCGCCGGTCGCTAGCGACGGCGCGGTTCGTGATTCCGGGTTCGCACATGACTCCTGCGGATGCCGATAAGCTGATCTTTGCGCGGATCCGCGCTACTCCTTCCGTGGGTCTACCGCTCGCGGAATGTTGGGGCGCCGTGCTGACTGACGCTGTAAGTGCTGACCGGGCGCAACCACCGGCGGACCGCGTGCTGGTGGATGGTATCGCGCTCGCCGGTGCGGCCTTAATATCTGGTGCGCGATCGTTTCGACGTCAAGGGCTGCAGGCCGCGGGTGAGCCGCCGCTGCGCCTCGTTAGCGCGGACCATTGCATCGAGGTGACGACCGGTGCTGTTTTGCCTGACGGCTGCAACACGGTCGCCCCTCTTGAGGTAATTGAGGTGGTCGGAGCCCGAGTTACCATCTCGCCGCGCTGGTTGCCATCTCCGGACGCGAACGTACAGCGCAGGGGCGCCGAGGCACTCGCCGGGCAAGAGCTACTGTCGCCGGGCGTTGTCCTGCGGGCGCCGGAGATCGCCGCCGCGGCAGCTGTCGGGTGCGGCGTCCTCATGGTGCGGCGCCCAGCGCGCGTGCAGTTGCTTTCAGTGGGCACGGAACTGATGTCGATCGATGCTCCCGTGGAACCCTGGCAGGTGCGTCGCGCGACAATGGCAGCGGTGTCGGCGACGCTCCGGCGCCACGGTATCCCAGAAATCGATTCAGATCACGTCGACGACGATCCGGAGCAGCTGCGTGAGCGCATCTCGGTTGCCCTCGTTGGCGTGGACGTACTCGTCGTCTGTGGTGCCACAGGGCACGGGGCCCATGACTTCCTGGCGGCTGTGCTTGCGGCCGTCGGAGTGCTGCCTGTCGTGACCGGGGTGAACCAGAGGCCGGGCGGGTCGATGTGGTTCGGCGTCGGTCCGCGCGGCCAACTAGTCTTCGCGCTGCCCGGCAGTCTTCCCGCGACACTCGCTTGCCTCGTACGCTACGTCGTGCCGACACTGTGCCGAATGACGGGTCACCGTTCGGTGGAGCCGACGTCCGTTGCACTGGCCGACGGCCTACCGGTCGGTGGCCCGACGTGCCGATTCATTCCGGTCGTTCTCTCGAGAGAAGATGCCGGTATCGCGCGTGCTGCGACGCGCGGGCCCGGACGGCCGGGCGACGTGCTGTCGCTGCTCGCGACCGATGGCATCGTCGAGATTACGTCGGCATCTGGACCGATCGTAGCCGGGACCGTCGTCCCGTTCTATAGTTGGTAGGTCAGCTTCGACAATGGCTTCCGCAGAGCGTCCTGGCCCGCAGAACCTCACCGCGCTAACAACTGCGGGTGACTCAGCGGTTTCCGGCTCCTACCCGCGGACTGCATGATGGCGGATAGATCTATGGTCGGCACGCACGCGCTTCGCCTCGACACGAGCCTCGAGCTGCTCGTTGAACGGCTGGAGGTCGCAACCGGAGCATGTGTGCTGGCGACGATTGTTAATACGGTTGGATCGACGTATCGCAAGGCAGGAGCGCGCATGTTGCTTGAGGCGGACGGGCGCTTGACGGGGCTGCTGAGCGGCGGCTGCTTCGAGCACGATCTGCGCGAGCACGCCGACCGCATGCTCGCCACCGGTGTACCGCACGTCGTCAGCTACGATGCGAGAGGCGACGATGATCTCGTTTTTGGCATCGGTGCCGGCTGCGAAGGCGCGATGCGAATCCTTCTCGAACCGGCCGCACGAGGGAGCCGCGCTACTGCGGCGTTGCAGGCAGCTGCTGCACTGCTCGCGCGCGATGAACCGGCTGTTCTTGCCGTCGTGCACGCCGGAGTCGCCGGATCGCTGGGGACGCGGTTCTGGTGTCACCGGTGCAGCGATCCCGGCGAACCCGAGCTCGTAGCCGCGTGCCGAGCGGCGGCCGCGAACAAGACGGCTACCGTTGCCCAGTGGCAGGAGGCTGGTGTCGATTGCCAGGCGTGGGTGCAGTTCGTAGCGCCGTCACCGCGGGTACTTGTTTGCGGGGCGGGACCTGACGTCGAGCCGGTGGTCGCGCAATTGCATGCGTTGCGGTTTCAGGTGACAGTGGTCGATCACCGAGCAGCGTATGCGGACCCCGCGCGCTTTCCGGGTGCGCAGGTTAGTCTCGGGCCGGCCGCTACGGTTGCTGAGAGGATTCCGCTCGAGCGCTATTTCGCGGCCGTTGTCATGAGCCATCATCTTGCGTCGGATGCCAAATATCTGACCGCATTGTCTGCAAGCCCGCTTCCGCACATTGGGCTTCTCGGACCGCGCAATCGTCGTGATCGGTTGCTGGCCGACATTGGGCCGGTTGCTGCCGCGCTCCTTGGGGGGCGCTTGCGTGGACCCGTGGGACTTGACATCGGTGCGGTGACGCCGGAGGCGATCGCGCTTGCGATCGTGGCGGAGGTGCATTCGCTTGCTGCCGGGCGACTACAGGTGCCCCGTGAACGCACAATTCCTAGCCGCTGAGCAGCGTTTGCAGCGTCGGCGGGGCCCGCGTACGTCGGTGGCTGGGCAATGGCCGATCCGGTCGTGAGCGCAACTGACGACCACCAGCGCTATCCGGCCGACGCGATCAGGCGGATATAGCGGTCGAGGAAGCGCTCGATCATTGCGGCACACGAGGTGAGATCCGGGCGCGCCCTAATCGCTCGTGTTCCGCGCGCCAGCGAGTGCTCTGCGATTGCCGCGCGATGGGCGATTTCGAGCAAGCCGGTGTCCTCGACGGCCGCGACACGACGAAAGATGCGTACCAAGGGATAACTAACGCTCTCGGGATTCGTGCTCGTCGTCATCGAGGAACCGTCCGCAAATTCCGTATAGAACTCGGTGTAAGACTCGCCGGTGCGCTTGCGTACGTGAAACCCACAGTAATCGGTGTCGTCGCGACCGTAGCAGCGGATTACAGCCTCGGGCATCGTCGAGCACAGTAGGTCGCCGAGACGCCGGAACCCGAGCACGCCTACGTCGCGGTCCACGATCCCGAGCGCCGCGGCGTCGGCGGCGGACAGATCACTCGTCGCAAGAGCAAATAGCGAGGTATGAATCCCAGCAAATACCGTCTCGCACGAGGCCGCGGTCGGGGTTGGCTTACAGGTTGGCATGAATTCGTTGGATGCTCTGCGAATGCCGCACGGGCGGCCGTCCGGATACTTTACGAGATCGCTGCCGTGCGCAGGATGCGCCGCAACTATGGCCGGCGATAACGGTAGCTAATTGACCGGTCTTTACATCGATTCCACTCGACTCGCGCGATGGTCGAGGTGCAATCAACGGCTACCGATCAGGCGTCGCATTGGCGACCATCGTCGGTGGAGGTCGTGCAGTACTCGGAGGCGCGGTGCCGATGGTAAGCGATCTTCGGACGTCCTCGCGTCTGGTCCAGTACCGCGCCTCTTCCCGGCCCTTCGTCTGCCGGCGGTACCCGATGTCTCGCTGCCCGCGTGAGCGATGGTGCGCCCTAATTTTCTGTGCTATACAAAACATTAGTCCGATTCACGTTAGTTGCCGTAGCTTCATTAGCCCCGTTTATATTGCGATATCGCTGGGAGGAATGACGACGTGAGCTTCGCCAATACCGACCTGAATCTATTGCGAATTTTTGACGCGATCTACAGTCAGGGGACACTGACACGCGCCGGGGAACTCTTGTTTATTACGCAGCCCGCCGTCAGTCACGCGCTCTGCCGACTGCGGTCGGTCTACAACGATCCGCTTTTCGTGCGGACCGCGAAAGGGATGAAGCCGACGCCGCTCGCGTGCGAAATCGCGCCGGATATTCGCGATGCCCTACAGCACGTGCGCGTCACCATGGCGCGTGCGGAGGGCTTCAAGGCGGAGCAATCGAACCGACACTTTCGCTTCGGCATGGTCGATATGGTCGAGACTTTCGTTGTGCCGCGGCTTCTGGCCTCGATCCAGCACGAGGCGCCCGGGGTGACGCTCGAGGTGTTCCAGTCCTCGCGCCGAGATATGCTGCGCGGTCTGCTTGGTCCTGACCTTGACTTCGTCATCGACAACTCGATGCCGCAGAATGTGCAGATCCAGCGGCGCGAATTCTATAAGGACGAGTTTGTCGCGGCGGTGCGCCCGGGCCATCCGATCATCGGCAATCCGCTGACGCTGGAGAAGTACCTGGCCCACCGGCACGTGCACGTTTCGAGCAAGCGCAGCTCTCACAGCCACGTCGACGTAGCGCTCAGCACAGTCGGTGCCCGGCGGAAGATCGTCGTGCAGACGCCGTACTATCTGGACGCGCCGCACATCATCGCCAGCACTGACTTCATCCTGACGACGTCCCGGTGTATCGCAAAGCGATTCGGCCTCCACGTGATGGAACTTCCGTTCCGCATCGCTCCGATAACAGTCTGGATCTACTGGTCGACGCTCGGGACCGAGGACCCGGCCCTAAAGTGGATGCGTAACGCGCTGATGGGGCTGACTCAGCCATCGGTCACGGCCGACTCCCAGGGGCGAGCCAGCGAGGATCGACCGAGTGTTCGCTCCCCAGTGCTGGCGCTCAGGTCGTCTCGCCGCACGCGTGCCTGAGCGCTGTCGCCGCGACGCTCAGGAACATTTGCGATCCGCCGCAACTAGTGCGTACCGATGGAGGCTGCGGGTGGGAACGCGTCCGCCCGAGTCATTACGCGCTGGGCACGGGTCCGCCTCTCAACATTACTCGCCGTAATAAATGAAATGACCATCGTTGATTGGATTGGATTCCGCCCGCGTCATTGAATGGCGGCCTGCCGCAAACCCGCAGCCGAGGATCTCCAGATGTACGCCGGCAACATACTCGTGGTAGACCTCAATACTGGTCAAAGCTCAACTCGCCCGACGAAACCGTACGCCGACAAGTTCATTGGCGGCCGCGGCATCAACGCGCGCTTGCTCTACGAGCTCGCCCCGCCGCATTGCGATCCGATCGGACCCGACAACGTACTGATTTTCGGCACCGGCGCATTGTGCGGCATGCCGGCCATTCCGGGCATGCCGACGCTCGACGGTGAGACCACGCCGATCAACCGCGTCGGCATGCCGATGAAGGACGGCGAGGTTACCCCGTTCAACCGCGTTGAGATCACGGCCAAGTCGCCGGAGACCGGAATCCTCGGCTCGGCGAACATGGGCGGCGCGTTCGGAATCCATCTCAAGCGTTCTGGCTTCGATCACGTGGCCTTCACCGGCGCCAGCGACACGCCCGTGTACTTATACCTCCACGACGGTCAGGCCGAGATCCGCGACGCGACGGCGCTGTGGGGCAAGGATACCTACGAGACCCAGACGCTACTTCAACTCGAGCACGGGCCGGACGCGAGCATCGCCTGCATCGGGCCGGCCGGCGAAAATCTCGTGCGCTTTGCGTCCGTCCGCAGCGGCCGAGGTCATGCGGCGTCGCGCACCGGCCTCGGCTGCGTCATGGGCTCCAAGCGACTGAAGGCCATCGTGGCGCAGGGGACTCAGAAGCTCGAATTCGCTGACTATGACAAGTGCCAGGCCGCACTCGAGGACTGGTATCAGGAAATGCGGTCGCGCTGGTGGTTCCAGGAGACGAGCCGCTTTGGACTTACACGGACGGTGGACGAATACAAGCGGTGGTGGTCCGCGGCGCCGGACGCCGACGTTCCAAGCGAGCTCATCCGCAATATGAAGGCCAAGTACAGCGCGCGGCAGTACGGCTGTCTCGGGTGTCCAACGCCGTGCATGGAGTACTACCCGGGCACGGATGATGCGACCCGCGTCGTCCCGAAGGCCGAGGATGCGAAGGGAACCGTCCTCAACTGTGCGTATTACATCTATCCGACCTACGTGACGCGCAGTCGGGACCGGGACGTTTTCATGGCGGCGGTCGACACCATGCAGCGGGCCGGAATAGACGTCTCGAGCACGTTTACGATCATTGGCTGGCTCATGCAGTGCCAGGAGAACGGAGTCACGACGCCGGCGGATACGGACGGCATCGACTTGCAGTGGGGCAGTTCCACTGGAATCCCAGCGATCTTAGCCAAAATCATCTCCCGCGACGGCATCGGTGACGTGCTGGCGAACGGCATGAAGTCGGCCGCCAAGCAGATTGGCCGGAACTCGGAGTTCTACGCCGATGCAGTCAAAGGTCTGCCGCTGTATGGCGTGCCGAACCCCGGCATCACAATCGGTGACAAGGGCATGGCGCTCGGTCATGTGATGAGCCCGCGTGCGGACACGATGAAGACGCTCCTGCCAGCAGAATCCTTCGAGGTGCTTCGGACCGCCGGCGAGGAACAGGGCATCGAGGCCTACGCCAAGGTAGTCCACTTCAAGCCAGAGGAAGTGACGTTGAACGAGAATACGTTCAACAAGGACAAGTACGACGGCAAGGCTGAGCAGGCGATCCTCGGCGAGGACTTGATCACGATTAACGACCTGCTCGGCTTCTGCAAGCTGCAGAGCTGGCATCTGGGCGCCACCGCGAACGAGCGCATCCAATCGGCGCTGCTGTCTGCGGCCTCCGGCAGAGAATTCACCGGAGACGACCTATTTCACTATGCGCGCGCGGTAAACGCACTGCAGCGCGCCTACAACGTCCGTGAAGGCACGGACCGTTCCCAGGACGTTCTGCCACCACACATGGTGGGTCGGTCCGCACGAGCCTTCGGCATCGCGAGGGATCGCTCGATTGACCCGGTGCAATTCGAGGAGCTCAAGAACAAGTACTACCAGTTGCGACGCTGGACCGTGACAGGCGGCGTTCCGACGCAGGAGGCGCTCGAGGGCTACGGCATGGCGGACATCGCGGCCGACCTGAAGCGCCTGGGGCTTCTCGGCGATGACGTCCCGGCCGCGAACCCGCCCACCGCGCAGGCGGCCGGCATCCCGGCGTCCGCACGATCGGAGGCTACGCGATGAGTCGTCGGGCCGAGAGCCGGACGACGCTGCCGTTCCCGATTTCCGGCGTGCTGGTCCGAAATCCGGAGGGCTACACGGTGAGCACGTTGTCCTCGGTTACGGACACGCTGCTGCGCGCCGGTGGCGCCGGACTGCTCTACGACTCGCGCGGCACGACAGATGACGGCGATGCCCGCGTGGTGCATGCGCTATGCCGGGGCTTCAACGTTCCGTTCCTGGTCGTCGACGACGTCGAGCTCGCACGTCGGCAGCGTGCGGACGGTCTCTACCTGACCGGGCCGGCGGCCGACGTTTGTGCCGCGCGGACGCAGCTGCCCTGGGCCGCCGTCGGAGTATTCTGCGGGCTCGACTTTGACGCAGCGAAGAGAGCAGTGGAAGAGGGTGCCGCCTACGTCGCCTTTGGCCTTCCGGGCGGAACGGCGGCTTCCGCCGACGACGGCGCGGCGCAGCTAGGACCGGGTGACCGGCAGGCGAGGGCGGATCTCTCAGAAGTCCGCTCGGCGAGGGTCCATCGCGACGGCGAGTGCGCCGAGGTCATCGCGCAGGCCCGGGCGAACCTGCGCGTGCCGATCGTTGCAGCTGGCGATCTCAGCGCTGTGGTCGCCGGCGAGGTTCTTCGCCGGGGCGCAGACGTGCTGGCACTGAGCGGCGTCGTCTACGGCGCCGAGCACCCACGGCAGGTGATGCTCTCCTATCTCGGGTGCTTTCCGCCGCGCGACGATCTATGGGCGGCCGACCCGCGGCCAGGACGCTGACTCGACTCGGCGTCGACCGGCCAGCGTGACGGACCGGCCGTAGAACCGAGACGCTGCCGATCCCGGAGATGCTCGTCTGGAAGTGCACCACGGCGTACGGCCGAGTCCTGAGCGGAGTAGCAGATGACATACGCAACGGTCCTTCTCGAGCGACGGGACGCGATCGGCTTCGTGACCCTCAATCGACCGGAGGTCTTGAATGCCTTGAACCGCCAGCTGATCCGCGAGACCCGCGCTGCGCTTGAGGAACTGGAGGCCGACGCGAGCATTCGCGTGGTGATCCTACGCGGCGCTGGCGAGGCGTTCTGCTCCGGCGACGACCTCGGAGAGGATTTCAGCGACGTCAAGACCACTGCAGATGCTGTCGGCGTGCTCGAGAATCTGCAGAACGTCACACGCGTCCTGATGCGCATGCCAAAGCCGGTCATGGCCGCGGTGCATGGCCACGTAGTCGGTGCCGGCTGCGAATGGAGTATGAACTGCGACCTCGTTGTGGCCGCGGACGATACGCGCTTCGCGTTCACGGAGGCTCGCTGGGGCTACACGGTGACCAATGCCGGCACCAAGCTGCTGCCGCAGCTGATCGGGCTGCAGCGAGCGAAGGAACTGGTTTTTACGACCGACAAGTTCGACGCCGCAATGGCCGAGCGCTGGGGCCTCGTCAACTATGTCGTCCCTCTGGCGGAACTCGACCGGCGCGTCCTCGAGTTCGCGGACAAGTTGCTGCGCAACTCGTCGCTCTCGATCGCGCTGGGTAAGCGCGCCATGAACGCCGGGGTGCACATGAGCTACGAGGACGTCCTCGCTCAGGAGGTCCGCGACGCCCTGATCGCAGCTCGAAGCCCGGAGACGGCGGAACGGGTCGCGGGCGCGCTAGACAAGCTGAAGAGCTCGTAGCGCCTCCGGCCGGCCAGACGCGCTTCGTGGGTAGCGGAGTCTCGGCGCGAGCCGCGTTCCGGCGGCGACCGGGGAACCTGTGGAAAATCAGCAGACACGGGAGTTGATGTGAGAGGAAAGGTGGCGCAGAAGACTCCGGTCGAAGTCGATCTGGAGGCCGGGAAGACGTACTACTGGTGCAGCTGCGGCCTGTCGAAGTGGCAGCCGTTCTGCGACGGGTCCGACCGGGGCACGGCATTCACCCCAATGGCCTACACGCCAACGACTTCCGGGACCGTCTGGCTCTGCGCATGCAAGCAAACCCAAATGCCGCCGCTCTGCGACGGCACTCACCGGCGGCTGTAGGCGGAAGCGCGACCAAGTCCACCGACCAGAAACAGCGCACGTGACGGTGAGTCGCGAGCGGCGACCCCAGGCAATGAACCCGCCGGGGCAGCGACGCCGGGCGCAGGAAAGGCAGGCGGATGCTCCGGATCTATACGGGCTGGCGGATCCTGTTCGCGATGACAGTCGCGGCGCTAACGGCGTTCGGTGCCGGAACGTACGCCTTTGCGCTCTTCCTGAAACCGCTCGAGGATGAATTCGGGTGGAGCCGCGCCGTTGTCAGCGGATCGATCTCGGCATTCTGGTTAAGCGCACCCCTTATCTTCCTGATCGGGCGTGGAACGGAGCGCTTCGGCGCCAGGCGCCTGATGCTCGCCGGCACCGTCGTCGAGGCAACCTCACTCCTGCTTATCAGCCGGGTTGTCAACGTGTGGCAGTTTTACCTGCTGCGCTTCGCGATGGGCGCGGGGATGTTGCTGATCGCGACATCCATGCCGATTGTCGTCTGCCGATGGTTCGAACGCTGGCGCGGTTTGGCGATGAGCATCGTATTTGCCGGCTTCCAACTCGGTGGCGTGGTGGTGGCGCCGCTCGCGCAAGCGCTGATCGAGCGGCTCGGCTGGCGCGCGACGGCCATGACGCTCGGCGCCTGCATGCTTGTCGTCAATCTGCCAGTGCTTGCAGCGTTCATGACCGACCGGCGCCCGGAGGAGCTCGGGCTGCGCCTGGATGGCGGCACCATAGATCCCGGCACCACTCCGCGCGCGGCGGTGGAGCCCCTGCTCCAGCGCGCGGGCACCGGCAACGAACGAATCGCGACTGCGTCGTTTTGCTCCATTCTGGCGCTGAGCGCCATCTTCTACTGCACTGAGTCCTCGCTGCTCCTGCACCAGGCGGCGTTCGTCACCGACGCCGGCATCTCGCCACAGATCGCGGCGGACGCGCTTGGGCTGACCGCGGCCACCTACATCCTAGGTGCGCTAATCGCCGGGCTCTGGACCGACCGCGCACCAGCCCGGCAGTCGATTGTCGTTATCTTTGTGCTGCAGGCTGTCGCCGTGCTCGTGCTCGCCGCGCTCGAGTACGTTGCAAATGTGTGGATCCTTGGCGTCTATGTCGCGATCGCAGGCCTCGCGAACGGCGCCGCCGACATCGTCTTTGTCATCACGTTGCGGCGCTGGTTCGGCGCCAGCGCCTACGATCGCGCGTACACGATTTGGTATTTCGTAACTTACGTGACGTTCGCGCTCGCCCCGATGCTGGCCGGCTACCTCTACGACGTGACTGGCCACTACACGGCGGTCTTCGGCCTGGCGCTCACGGGGACCATCGTGGCGCAGGTCCTCTGGTGGCTGACTCCGGGCCGGAGCGGGCCCGTTAGCGCGGTAGCGGGCCGCCATCCCAGTAACGCGGCGCCGGCAGATCGTTCGTCGAGACGAGTCCCGGCGGCGCCCCGATCACGTCCGGGATGCGATTAACGAGGCTCGCTGCCGTCATCTCTAGGAGTACCGGCTGGTCGATCCGGACGGTTGTGCTTGGCACCCCGCCCACCGTGCATTCGACGAAATCGCGGTCCAGCGCGTCATAGACCTTTCCGATGCAGCGACACTCGACCGTTGGACCCTCGTGCGTCGTGGCGCGCGATGTCGTGGTCATGCCGGTAACGCGTCCGGGTGCAATCTCGAGGCCGCAGAATCGCCAGGTCTCCGTTCGTTTGGACAGCACCGCGGCAATGTCGGTCCGGATGTCGCTGACGGTCCAGTTAAACGCTGCGCACAGCCACTCGACTACGGGCGCTGTGTAGAATCGTGTTTCCGATGCCGACGCGATCGGTTCGAATGACGCGATGTCGAGGCCGATGCCGTGCGATTCGGCCAGCCGGGGCCCATCGGCGTCGTACTGCAGCACGACCCGAACGCTGTCGATCCGGTGTGACGAGGCCCCGACAATAACCGTAATCCAGCCAAAGATTGTATCCTGAAATCCTACGCCGCTCAGCGTGCAGCGGTGTTCTTTGGCGAGGCGGTCTAAGCTCGCGACCGTTTCGTTCGCGCTGTTGTGTGCGAAGAACGCCTCCTCACACAACGTCAAGCAGTTGGTGCCGGTGCGCAGCACACTTGCCAACGTGCTCGCTACATCCGAAAGCTCGGTTCGCGTGCATACGACGCAGACGTCGGGGCGCAATTGTGCGAAAAGGGTGGCAATTGCCTGTTCGCCGCCGGCGTGGATGGCGAGGCCGATAGGCGCGTCGAGTCCAAGCAGGGTGCCGACGTCGCGGCCTACACGGTCTGGCTTTCGGTCGATCGCCGTTACGAGCTTGAGCCCTTTATCCAGCAGCAGCCGCGTGATTATCTGGCCGTACGGACCGAGGCCGATGACGGCGACACGCAGTTGCGCGGCTTTCATGTACATGTTTGCTGGAGTGAATTCACAACTTCTGGCGATGGCCTCAGAGGCGCTGTGGCTGAAGACAAGGCCGAAAGGCCGATGTGGAGGACGGTGATCCCAGCAGATTCGGCATTGGTCACAGATGCGCGCGCTGAGCTTGCGCCCACGCTAATTGCGCCACCTGCGGTAGCGCCGCCACGATCTCGTGGGCACGTGCTGAAGCCGCCGTGCCGCGAATGATTCGGCCTTTGATGCCGTGTAGGATCGCAGCGACCCGGAACATGCTGAAAGTGACGTAGAAGTCTAGCTGTGGAATTGCGGAGCGGCCGGTACGGCCGCAGTATCCGGCGATGTACTCTGCCTCTGCAGGGATGTTCAGCGAATCAAGGTCCGCGCCAAGCAGGGTGAATGACACCAGCGATGGCATCCGGTACATCATCAGGTGGTACGCGAAGTCGGCTAGAGGATGACCGAGCGTGGAAAGCTCCCAATCAAGCACCGCGATCACGCGTGGTTCCGTTGGGTGAAAGACCACGTTGTCGACTCTATAGTCTCCGTGTACGAGGGTCGTGGCCTCGTCGGCGGGAACGTTGCGCAGTAACCACTCTATGATTCGGTCCATGTCGGCGTTGCGTCCTGCACCGACGTCACTGAGGTACTGGCGCGACAATCGATGAATCTGCCGCTCAAAGTAACTGCCGGTGCGGCCGTAGTCGCCGAGCCCGATGTCTGCGTAGTTCGTGGAGTGGAGCCTGGAGATTGTTTCATTCATCGAATCGAAGTAGCGCGGACGCTCCGATCGGTCAATGCTGGGCAATGTCGCGTCCCAAAAGATGCGCCCGGCGACGCACTCGGCAACGTAGAAAGCCGTCCCGATGACCGTATGGTCTGCACATAGGCCGTACACCTGTGGGACGGGAAAGCCCACCGTCCCCAGCGCCTCCATGATTCGGGCCTCTCGTTCGATGGCATGCGCACTATCCAGGAGCTGGCCAGCGGGTTTGCGGCGCAGTACATATGTATAGCCGGGAACCGTAAGTTTGTAGGTGGGATTGGACTGACCTCCTTTGAACTGTTCCACGGTCATGGGTCCCCGGAAGCTCGGGACATTTTCCGTCATCCACTGCGCGAGGCCTGCCTCGTCAAAGCGGTGGGCCTCTAGGACAGGCATCGTACCGCTCAATTCGACCATCCCCGTCATTGGGGGGCCCGGTTCCCGGCATGGCATCGCGTGTTCTTGGCCAGCGTAACCGGGGGGCCGACTTGCACATTCGTTAGAGCGCAGCCGTCATGACCGAATTGCGGGAGGCGGGCCGTGCACGGTCTGCAGGCGTCGAAAGCGGGTCCAGACAGCCACATCCACGCGCCGCCGGAGCGAATCGGTTGCACGTTGTAATCGCGGGTGCGAGCGGCGCGATTTAGACCTTCTGGCAGCACGAATGAGATCTTGCTGGCGGCCAATGTACGAGGCCAATTCGGCGGGCGCATTTTCGCCTATAAGGCCGTCTTATTTGACTCGCGTACAACGACGTGAATACTGCTCAGATCGTTAAGACCAAGGAGCTGCGGATGCGACGCGTCACTCATTTCCTAGCCGCCCTGTGCCTGATCGTGCCTGCCGTTACCGTGCCGGCACTCGCCGCTGACGCACCGCGACCGCAGCCGATCATCGACATGCACGTGCACATCCTCGGGGTGGCGCCAAACGGCGACCCCGACTGGTACGCGCCGGTGCCACCGGATCCGTTCACGGGCAAGCCAACGCGCAAGTTCGCGTCCGAAGACGAGTTAATGCGCTTCATCGTCGATGAACTCAAGCGCAATCACGTCGTCAAGGCGATGGTCAGCAACAACGCCTACCACACGGCCCGCGCGCGCAAGGCCTACCCGGACTTTGTGATCCCGGGCGTTGCGATCGGCGGGCCGCCGGAGCCGGGTGTCAAGCTGCGCGACGAGATCACTTTCAACCCGTCGGTCGACGTGCTCCGCAAGCAGATCCAGGCAGGCGAGGTGCAGGTCATCGGCGAGGTATTTCCGGAATACTACGGCGCCCGGTTGACCGATCCGTACCTCGAGCCCTATTACGCGCTCGCCGAGGAGATGGATATTCCCATTGGCGTGCACACCGGGCTCGCATCGGCACCGGCCGAGGTAGAGGGCGCGGGGCTACGGACTAAGTACCGGGGTGACTTCGGCAATCCAGCGGGCCTCGAGGAGGTCCTCAACCGGCACCCGAAGCTTAGGATCTACCTGATGCATGCCGGCCACCCGTATTTCGCGGAGACCTACGCGCTGATGCAGTCCTACCCGAACGTCTACGTCGATATCGCCTACATCGCGTACCTGTTGCCGGCGAAGGAGTTTCACCGCTACCTGCGACAGCTGGTTGAGTCAATTCCGGGGGTCGACAAGCGCATCATGTTCGGGACCGACACCTACATCTGGACGCAGGGGATCAAGGCGACGGTCGACCGGATCAACGAGGCGAGCTACTTGACCGCGCAGCAGAAGGCCGACATCTTCTGCAACAACGCGCAGCGGTTCCTGCGCCTCGATGCCAAGACGTGTGCGCGATAGAGGTGGCCGCGGGGCCTGAATCAGCGGTGGCCGCCGTGAGGCCGAATTGTGTCCCGCGAGCGGTTCCGCTGTAGGTGAGAGCGGCGAAGAATACACCGGAGGCTCGGAAGAAGACTGTGGACAACGCGAGCGCTCACGGGGGAATGATGTTCGCAAGCACTATGCCGAGAGGTCATTATATATGCTGCGCCTGACCGACATGGCGAAGCTCGGTCGAAGGGTCCGGCAGGACGACCTGGAGACGCTCGGCGCTCCGACCCAGGCTCTGCTCGTCGACGCTGTTGATGATGGCCGGGCCGCCGACGCGAAGGTTCTGGCGCAGTACACAATCGAAGAAGGCAAATCGGTCCACGACCTAATGTGCGACTGGGTGTGGGACCTGTTGACCCGCGTTGCGCAGCGACATGGCGAGGAGGAGATGTACGACATCCTGCGCGCGTCGCAGGCGACGTGGATGATGAAGCGTACGTGGAAGGGATTCCTGACCCTGACGGTCGAGGAACGCGTAGCGGTGATTGCCGAGATGATCCGGGCACACCATAGCGGCCCAGCGCAGGACGGCGGCGTAGCCGTTGTCGACGAGGGTGACCGCTACGCCATCGTGATGGACCCGTGCGGCAGCGGCGGACGCATGCGACGCGGCGACGCTATCGACGGAACACCATCGCGCCTCGGGCCACCGTACAAGTTCGGTGTCACCGAAGGTGCGCATGACTGGAGCTGGGGACAATCCAACGTTCCGTACTACTGCCTGCACTGCGCGGTCAACGAAATACTGCCAATGGAGTGGGGTGGCCACCCGCTGTGGCTCACCGAATACGACCCGGACGCGCGCAAGCCTTGTGCGTGGGTCTTCTACAAGAAGGCCGAACAGATCCCCGAGCGTTACTACGAACGGGTCGGTCGCAAGAAGCCGGATGGGGGCGAAGGCCGGTACTGACTGAAGGCACATCCGAGACCGCTCGCTGAGTAGGCGGCCTGGTCTTTGGCAGCGTTCCGCAGTGCTCGTAGACAGCGCGCGCCCCTGTCGCGACCGACACGGCGAGGAGTAGCGACCCTTACCGGTGTCAACTCGGCGACGAGCCAGCTAGCTCGTTGGCCGCGACGGTGGCGACCGGCACGCGCGAGGCATCATCGAGGGCGACGTGGGCGAAAGCCCAGCCGATCACGGGGTTGCGCAGTCTGTTGCTGCGATAACTGCGGAATTGATGGCCTATGCCGCTGATGCGATCGAGCTCTTTGACGCCCAGATGAAGCACCTCGCCGGGGCGTTCACGCTGATAGATCGGAAGACGTCGTGTAGGGAAAGAGTGTCT
>CAIVVT010000207.1 GCA_903909435.1 uncultured Acidobacteriia bacterium
AAAGCTCGATGAACTCCTACCTGGTAACTGGAAGCCCGCAACCGCATAAGCCGTCTTTTCAAACCCCAACGGTTTACGTCCGCATCAGGCGCGGTCACCTGTGTTCACAGGACGCGTACCCATTATCTAATACGCCGCGCGTGTTGGATTCGTCCGAGCAGGGCTTCCAGATTATTTGCGCGCGATTGACGGCGCGGCCTTCCCCTCAGGTCACCCAAAGAAACCAGGAAACTCGATTTCGAACTGTCTCTTGCGGGCTTCGGCAGAAGTTAGCTCGGGATGCCAGCTTGGATGAATTCGAGCAGATCCAACGTGGCCGTCCCAGCCTCCACGGGTGGCTTCGTAGACCTTTTCGCAACCTTCAATCGGGCAGCTAAAGGTTCGAGTTGCTCTTAGGGCCTCGATGCATTTTGTGCCGGAAATCCTCGGCGCTCTTGGTTTGTGCTCGCCACCGTGACCAGCTCGGAAGGTATGTTCGGGCAACCGAAGGTTTATGGCTGACGTTCCGAGCATTCCCCCTTCTGCCTGGGCCGAGTCGAGAGGGGCCTGGGAAAGCCGAACGTCTTCAAGCACACAGCGAAGAAGTGCCGCCGCGGTGATGCAAGCATCGAAATCATCTTCGTTCGCTTCCGCGGCCTTAACGTCTTCGATCGACACGCTCAGCGCGCGAACCCATTCGGCCGTCAGGAGTGCGTTCATCGCATCGCCGCGCACTGCCGCAACAGTCTTCGCCACGGCCAAGGGGGGCCGCACAGTATCGGGCGTACCGATCAAAGCTGTTGCGTAGGCCGCTCGCGGATAGATTTCACCGATTACAACAGGCGCTGATCGGAGGAGGAAGTCCAGGTCTCCCTCAAACGGCCACACTCTGAAGCTGCGGCTCTGCGTCAGGCGGGGCCCGAGGTCCCGCCAAAGAGCGCAAGCGGCACTTCCAACCGATCCGGGAATGCCGGATTTCACGAAGAGGGTTTTTGCCTTTGTGAGCCTGTCGATGGTTCTGTAGAGATCTACTCCCATCCGATCTGCCGCAATCCGATACGAAGTGAGGCCACCCTCTCCGGCGGGCACCGAGAAGAACGGGCGCTCAATTTTCCAATTGTCGGCGATGATGGTGGCGCTAAAGAAATCACGCGTTGAGCAGGCGCATGCCAGTAATTCAAGGAATGTCTTTGGCCACCGCCATGACAGAACGCGTGCCGCGGCATTGAGGTAACTCTCGGGCACTCCCAAGGGTGCGTCGAAGGTCACAAGCACGGACCCGTTTGACGTCCACCGCTCGGCTTCCCCAAGCACCGTGGTTACGGACCACTCGCTTGCGGCGACGCGCTTGACGGTCCGCGCGGCAATGTCCGCCACGTAAACCGCACGTTTGCGGCTTTCCTTGCCCCAGTCGGCACAGAGGATTGCGGAGAGCCCTGCCGTTTGGGTTTTTCCAATCACTCAGCCAAGTATCGAATACGGGCTGTCTGCTAACAACTACACCGACGATGTTTCGGATCGTCCGGTCTGAGGCTGGACACGCTTGGCCCGCAGTTAACCAACTCCGATAATCGGGGCGGAGACGTGGAGAAACGGCCTCCGGTGACCGTTGCCGGGGCGCGCTTTTGGCCCACCATGGCGAACTCGGAGACAAACGGAGAGAGGCGGAAGTCGTGAAACCACGGCCAGTTGGGGACTTGCGGGAGGGCGGGAGGCGTTAACTAACTGCGGGTAAGTCGTTGCCGGACAAAGAAATGGCTCCCCAAGTGAAACAAACAGTGTTTTACGGCGGAGAGACACTGGTGAAGTGATTGATTCTAAATGACCTGCTCAAACTGGCCAGG
>CAIVVT010000208.1 GCA_903909435.1 uncultured Acidobacteriia bacterium
GCAGTTGATACAGGCTGAAGCCCAACAGTAGTGCCGACTCGGCCGACTCGCCTTTGCTCAGGATACGATCCAGCAGACGCTGGGCCTCGCTGTTGCGGTTCCCGCGGAGTAGTGCCGAGCCCAGCATGTAAGTGATGGCCATGTCCTGCGGGTACCGCCGGTCGAGATCCGAGAGCAAATCGACGACCTTGCGTGTCTCGCCCATCTGCAGCCAGCAATCGCCCAGCAGGTACACGGGCTGGAGGTTCTCAGGCTGCGCCTTGCGGACGGTCTGCAGTTCAACCGTGGCCTCGGGGAGCCGTCCCAGTTTGTAGTACGCCAACGCGAGATTCAGCCGGATCCCGGGATTGGTGGGGAACTTCTTGAGCGCTTCCCGGTACTCCGTGATGGCCGCCGTGTATTGACCGTCCCGGGCCAGCACGGCGCCGAGATTCGAGCGGATTTCCGCGACGTCAGGGTGGTCTTTGAGGAATTCGCGGTAAAGCCGGATCGCTGTCGTGATGTCGCCGGACTGATGGGCTGCGAAGGCCTGCTTGAGGATCTCCTGCGGATCGGCCGGACGCGCGGGCTGAGCGGGCGCTAGCGCCGACAGAATTAGAGCGAATATGACGAGTCTCACCTGACTCGAATTGTAATCGACCGGCAGAGCTAGCGTCGTTGGTCCGGACGCGACTTCGATTCCCGGCTAGCTGGGGTTGCCACCGGGCGCGGAACCGCAAATGCAAGCGCTGCCGCATTGAAGAGCGGCCGCCCGTCACACTGCGCGCGGCGGAGCGGCATTCAGAATCCTTGCTCGGCCGCGGGCGTGGGTGGCAGGACCGCAGTCTGGTTGACCAGGTCGCGGACTTCGCTCCAGGGCAATGTGATTTCAATGCGAGCCGAGGCTCGGTCGCTCAAGTCCGCGCCCGTCCAGACCAGGACTACGCCGGAGGGTGCAACGGCGAATTGGGCCGGCAGCGTGAAGTTCAGCGTCCTGAGGGGCAGTGGCGCCGTCGGCGCGAGGTTGAGCGTCGAACGCAGCCTGGCCTCGGCCAACGCGGCGAAGCGCGTGCTGGATTGCGGCGCCAGCAGAGACTCAATTGTCACTGGGGCGCCCGTTCGAGGACTGAGGTTGAAATAGGTGCGCTCGTCGAACGGCAGGGCTTCGCCGGTTTGCCCGATTCGATCGACCTCAAATGACCACACTCCGGGGCGGCGAGCCAGAACTTGCACCATGCGCCGCTCGAACCAACTCGAGTCCGCCCGGACGACGCCCCGGTGTTCCACCCGCCAGCGGTCAGTGAGTTCCCCGGCGTAGGAGGCCAGGGATGCCGCGCCCGAGGGGGAACCGAGCGCGGTGAGGATCGCCGCATTCATAGCGGCTGCGACTCCCGAAGCTCCACCGTTCAACTCCGGCCAAACAGCGCGAAAACTGATGCAGGCCTGCGCGCGGCTGCCGTGATCGCCGCAGCCGGTTTGGGAGGTCTCAAACGTGCGCATCTCGCAGACCAGGGCGGGCGGCTCGGGAGCCTGGGGGCGAGGTTCCGGCGCACGGCAGCCCGAAAGTACGAGTGCTGCGGCAGAAAGCGTGAGTTGAAGTTTCCGCATGGCCGTGACCGCAGGATAGCGTTTTGGCATCTGGCGTGTGGCGTCCCCCTCGGTGTGCAGCGCCGTCGATCCTGTCGGCATCCTGAAAGCGACTTGACGGGTACGGGCGCGTCCACGCTGCAGCATGAATGGTGCGCCCCAAGGCAGGAATGATTCTGCCGCCGGTCGGGGGAATACCAGGGGCCGGGAATGGCACGGGAACCCGCGTGAGTAAACGAAAAATCCCGCCACCTTGCGGCGGCGGGAGTCAACGGATGGCTTGGATAAAGCGGTGCTTACGCGGGTTTGCGCGTAACTTCGATATCCAGCGTGATGGTGACGTCCTCACCCAGAACGACGCCGCCGCCGTCCAGGTCCTTGTTCCAGCTGATGCCGAAGTCCTTACGGTTGATCACCGTGGTGGCGGTCGCACCGCGGCGCAGCAGCCCGAACGGATCCTTGATTTCCTTGGTGATGCCGGAAACGTGCAGGACCACGGGCTTCGAAACGCCATGAATGGTCAGGGTGCCGGCCACGTCTAGTCCTTGCGCCGTCTTCGTTACGCCGGTGCTCTTGAAGGTGAATTCCGGGAACTTGGCGACGTCGAAGAAGTCGGGGCTCTTCAAGTGACCGTCGCGCTGCGGCTCGCGGGTGCTCACCGTGGAGACATCGACGGAGGCTTCCACCGTGGTCGCGGTAGGCTTAGCGTCGTCGTAGGTGACCTTGCCGGTTACCTTGCTGAACTCGCCCCGGACGTTGCTCACCATCAGGTGCCGCACCGAGAACTGCGCAGCGCTGTGGGCGGAGTCGATACTGTAGTCTGCAGCTAAGGCCGGTAGGGCCAGTGCCGCCAAAACGAATGCGATGTTTCGAACCATTTTCATTCTTACCCTCTGTTCCCTATAGATTAACTAAACATTCAGGCGGATGCCTATATCCGTTCAACCTGCTCCCGTATACGCTCTAGTGTTTCGATGAACGACTCGAGTTCACCGGACGGGATCGTCTCGAACGAACGGCGTGCCAAGTCGTCAACCAGAGGCTGCAGCTCGTCGAGGAGCTGCTCGCCTTTTACCGTGATGTAGCACAGCACCTGCCGGCGATCGTGCTTGCAGCGCTCCCGGCGAACCATCCCTTTTTCTTCGATACGATCGAGCAGGCGCGTCATGCCTGGCGCACACTCGATCAGCCTCTCGCCAATCGCCAATGTCGGAATGCCTGCCGCACCAGCTCCGCGGACGATCCGCAGCACGTTGTATTGCTGGTGGCTCAAACCCTGCCCCGTCAGTTTGCGGTCCAGTGACCGGAGCAGCAGATCCGCGGTCTTGACTACCGCGACAATCGCTTCCTCCGCGGGTGAGGCGAACGGCTTGCCTTGTTTCAGCTCCACTTGGAGTCTGCTCTGAGTTCTGGCCACGCACTTAGGTTATCTCTCATTGAAGAACTAGTCAACTAATTTTATGTCATTTGTTGCTTAGGCCTCAAAATCCCGTGCGGCAGTGCGACTTTGTTCCCGTAGCTGAAAAGCCGCACGCTTGCTGTCCAGGGCTGTGCGGGGCTCCAAAACGGGCTACTTTGGGCGCATAATGAGGTCCAGAACAGGTGTGGCATGAAGATCTCCGACCATTTGCGGCGATTGTCAATGGCACTCGTGCTATGTGCGGCAACCTGCTTCGCCGCCGATACGGAGTACCGGTTGAGGGGGGTGCTGCAGCCTCCGGCCAAGGCGGTGATCACGCTCGACGGATTCAGTACGACGTTCAGCGGTTCGGTGTTGGTGTCGCCGAACGGCGAGTTTGAGTTCAAAAAGCTCCGCGCCGGGACGTACACGCTGATCCTGGGCGTGCCCAATCGTGGGGAGATCCGGCGCACCGTGGAAATCGGCCCAGGCACGGCCGACTCGAAGAACTGTGTTCCCCTAACCCTGATTCTTGAGGAATCGTTGTTCAGCCGCGAACCGGGACGGCGTCAGGCTACGATCTCGATGCGCGAATTGGCGATCCCGGAGAAGGCCAAGAAGGCCTACGAGGAGGCGCAGCGGCATTTGGCGCAGCGCAACCAGAAACGGGCGATCGAGAGCCTGGAGACCGCTGTGCGGCTGGCGCCGGAGTTCAGCGGAGCCTGGAACAACCTGGGGACGTTGTTCTACAAGTCTGCCCAGTATGAGAAGGCCGAGGAGTCATTTCGGGCGGCCTTAAGTGCCTCGCCCGGCAGTTTCGAACCGCTGGTGAACCTGGGTGGAGTTCTGCTGACGCTCAATCGTCCCTCTGACGCGTACACGTTCAACCTGTATTCCGTGCTGGAACGGCCCGAGGATGCCCTCGCAAACTCGCAGATGGGGATGAACTACTTTGCTTTGGGGCGGATGGATCTGGCTCGCAAGTACCTGCATCAAGCCCGGCGCATTGAACCGGGCCATTTCTCGCGACCGCAATTGCTGCTCGCGGAGATCTGTCTGAGAGGAGGCGACAAACTGGGGGCAGCGCGAGAACTTGAAGAGTACCTGCACTATCATCCGGACGTTCCCAATCGCCCTAAGATTGAGGATTCCATCCGCAAATTGAGGGCAGAAGCGGGCGAAATGCTCTGAACCGCACGCGGCGAACCTTCCCGGAGCGCGAAGTCTTTCACCGCCGCTATATGATAACTACAGCTGTGGCCAACGGCCGTGGCGGACTGAGGATATATGCGAACTCTTCGAGCGATCTTAGCGGTTACCTCGCTATTGACTGTCTGCGGCGGCGTGGCGCGAGCCGACCTGTCGTGCACTCTGAACCCCGTCACGACTACGATTCTGCGTTCTGAGGGTGTTACCGAGTTACTGCCTGACGTCAGCTTCAGCTGCCTGGGTGTACCTCCCGGAGGGTCGGCGGGATTCAACTTCACTGTCTTTGTCAATGCACCAATCACTTCCAAAACGGATGGCTCGGTTAATACCGAGGCGGCGTTCCACTGGAGCGGGACCGCGACCGGGTCAGCGGTCGGCGTAGTGACAGGGAATACCACGCTCAATTTCCTGAATGTCACATTTGCTCCGTCCGCTCCCGCGCCTGGGTTCACCCTCACGTTGAGCGGAATTCGCGTAAACGTCTCCACCATGGCGCAAAGCGCGGGAATTGCGAATGGAGTCTCGGTTCAGATCATCGCGACGCCGGTTGGAACCGCAACACCGCTCTTCGGCGGCACTAGCCTGGTGTCGAGCGTACAGAATCTGGCCTATGCGATTCCCTCGCTCAACGTACAGACCAGGGTGACAGGCGCCGGTGGGACGGGATTGGTCCCCGGCACCTTGAGTCTGGCCCAGTGCGACGTGCGGGCGTGGTCGGCGGACTCGCCGGGACCAGCCAGCTTCTATGTGACGTTCCAGGAGATCTTCAGCAACGGGTTCCGTCCCCAGGCGCAGGAAGCGGCCAATCCGGCCATACCGACCAACGGGACTCGCCTCATGGTCACCTTTGGCAATATTCCGGACAACGTCCAACTCTACGTTCCAAACAGGGTGGTTTCGGAAGGCACCTCGCCAACTGCGGCGGCCTCCTTGGTTACCGGCGCGAGTGCGACCGGCTCCGGCGGCGTTCTGACAGCCACGGACGGCTACACGCAAGTGGCGCTCACAGCGGCGAGCGGCGGGACCGTGGTTTACGAGATTACGGCTGCTTCGGGCCCCTTGACCGAGATCATCGACGTACCGGTTTGGGTCGGGTACGCGAGCGGGCAACTGGCCGCACTGACGAGTGTGGCATCGCCGGTATCCGTTGCCGGCTCCTACGCTCCGGTTTCCACAGCACCGGGCGCATCGGCTGGCCCGATCCCACGCTTCACGATGGTGCCGCAGTTGACCACGGGCGTCTTTACCATCGCGCCGTGCCAGACTTCGCTGCTCTTCCCCTATATTCAGACTGCGGCCGGGTGGAACACGGGCGTAGCCGTTTCCAACACGGGTGCCGACCCGTTCGGCACGCTGGGGCAGGCCAACAGCTGCACGTTCTACTTCTACGGCGGTACACCGTCGAGCACGAATCCGATTCCGACGCCAGCGACCATCCCGGCGTTCAAGACGCCCACGATTCCGGCGGGCAGCACCTGGGCCAGCGTGGCCAGCAATATGGGCGCGGTCACCTTCCAGGGCTATGCCATCGCGCAGTGCGATTTCCGCTATGCGCATGGGTATGCCTTCGTGGCGGGCGCGATCTCGACCAGCTTTGTCGCCCAGTCCTATCTGGCTCTGGTTCTAGACGGGGGGAGCATGCCGGTAACGCCGCGCAACAGGAACCCCGGAGAACGCCTGACGAACTAAGGGCGGGCACCGCGTAAAGGATGCCAACTCGCGGGCTCTGGAGAGCCGCCCCGCCAAGACGACAGGGGCGGCTTATTCGAGCAGGATCGCGATCTCTTTCGTCCGGCCGAATGGCTGGACGATCAGGTACAGGCTGCGTCCGGGGACCTGCCCGGATTTCGTAGGGTCGTAGGCGGCCCTGAACCGCGCCGTAGCGCCAGCCTGAATCTCGGAGTGGTCGATGGTGCAACTGAAGCCCGCGAGCCGCGGGCAGTCGAATTCGACCCTTACGGTGCCAGGCAGCCCGTTGCGGATCTCAATCGAATCTTCGGCTCTGGACTGGCGTTTCAAGCGCAGCGTGTCCTTGGAAAACGCAACACCGGAAGAGATGCCGGCCACGGATTCGGGCTTCAGGCCAACGACGGGCTGCGCAACCGAGCCCGCCTGCGGTGGTTCCAGGGTCATCGGTCCCATCGGCGACTCCACGACGACCTGAGCTCCATGCTGCGAGCCGGGCGGAACGAGTTCGACGCACCAGCCCTGTTTCTCGCGCCGCCAGTGCGAGGGTACTGGCGCGGTGATGACCTGGTGCCCGGTTCCAACAGCGAACTCGCCCTCGAGCAAGGTCACTACGTCCGCGTGCTTTGAATCCGGGGAAACGACAACGCTCGAGACCGATGCACTGCGGTATTGCCGCTTTTCGAGCGCGTAGAAGGCATCGCGCGAATCACGGCATACCAACTTCTCCGCCTCGCGGAAATCGCCGGCGACGTGCAACCGGTAGAAGCGCTCCGCGCGGGTGCGCAGACCCAGCTCCAACTGGTCGCGACTGCTTCCCGGCGCGGCACGGAAGGCGCAGAGCAAACAGATCGCAGCCGGGAGAAGGCGAATTCGCATGAGCCTGATGCCGCCTGTAGCTTAGCAATTCCCTTCCATGGCACGCTCCGGAGGCGGTCCGGGCCCACCTCTGCCGTGCACCGTAGCCAATAATCGCATACGAGCAGGGCAGGGCAATGATAGGCTAATCCGCATGTCCCGAATCCTCGCGTGTATATTAGGTCTCATGACGCTTGCCACCGCCGCCAATCTCCCCTCCAAGCAATACCTCGACCTGAAAGCCATCAAGACGATGGTGGCCGCCGCGGAGGCCGAGGCGCTCAAGCGAAACGTCCAGGTGACCATCGTGATCGTGGACGAGAGCGGCAATCTGCTGTTCCTGCAGAAGGGCGACGGAGCTTCCCTGGTCACCCTGCAATTCGCGCAGAAGAAAGCCCGCCACGCGGCATTCCTGGGAAGTCCCTCCAAGAGCGGAGCTGACCAGGTGCAGAAGGGCAACGTCGAGGCGCTGGCGTTCCCTGAGTTCTTCCCGAATCAGGGTGGTTTGCCGATCAAGGTGAACGGGCAGCTGCTGGGTGGAATCGCGGCGAGCGGCGCGGCCTCCGAGATCGACGAAGCGATCGCGCAGGCCGCGATTGATGCCCTCTTGAAGTAGCTGAAGCCCGGGCGGGCAAGGCCCCCTTCACTTGTGCGCCGCTTGAGTACTCAGTAGCGCCGGGGAAGCACGGGCAATGGAAGGAGGGCCGCCGTGAATCCTACGGCGCTGGAACCCTCTGAATCCAGTCTAGGAAACGGAAATCCCTGCGGTTGAATGCGTACACCCCGGGGATGGCTGCCCTAGGCGGCATCATCGAACCCGGCAAGAATCTGAGACCGCGTATGCTCCAGCTTTCTAACCGCGTACACCTCGTTCAACCACCACACTCCCGCGAAGATGAGGGTGTAGATCAGAGGGGCGATGGCGTCCAGCAACGTAAGCCGGCGAGTCTGCGCCTCTTGCTGTAAAAGCCCTGCGGTGTTGGTGATCAGCCCGACGTACATCGGCAGCAGATACCAGAGCTTGACCTTCCGCAGCAGCCGGATCTGGTGCTCGTATTTCATAACCAAAGCGCGACGGAAGCTCTCTGCCGGCTGGTCAGGGGACGGCTCTGCAGGACCTGTTCCGAAGCGGCGGAGGTAGTAGACGATCCACACCGCTCCCGCCGCAACGATGCCGCTGCCGAGCCGGGCAATCCCGTTCCGCTGCGACCAGGCGAGGTAGAGAAAGAAGGCGGCCACCGCTACCGCCGTCACGGTTTCCCTGAGGTTACGCATCCGAATCGTGCGATCGAACGCGCTGATCTTCTTGAGTACGACACTACGCATTTCATCCCCCTTTAGTGATTTGTCGAGAGGTTGTGACTTCCAGAGGTCTTCCAGTTCTTCAGGTTGGCTCATCTGTCTGCTCCCTCGGCTTGTATTTGTTCAGCCAGTTTCTGCCGGATTCGTGTCAGCCGGGTGGCAACTGCCCCCTGTGACACGCCTGTAATCGCTTCGATCTCTGCTGCACTCAGACCTTCGAGATGCAGCGTGACGACCTGCCTGTCAAGCACCGGCAAGTTTCGGATAGCACTCATCAGCGCTCGCCGTCTTTCGTCGTCCACCAGCGCATCCTCCGCGCTCACGCCGCCTGAAGCGGCATCAAAAGGAGTCGCCAGCAGCGGTTCCCGAGCGTTTCGCACCCTGTTGCGCAGGCTGCTGCGGATGGCGATATTGTGCGCAATCCGGTAAATCCATGTGCGCTCGCTGGAGTCGCCTCGAAAGCCGGGCAGCGATTGCCAGATGCCCACCGCTATCTCCTGCAGCAGATCCTCGCGGTCCGCCGGGTTGCTGGCGTATGCCCCTACCAGACGCCGCAACGCCGCCTGGTAGGACTCGAAGAGCCGGGAGAACCGGTCCCCGCGGGCAGCTTCACCCGTGTCCATCCTGTCTGCTTCGATTCGCTTCGTGGTCATCCGTTTTCGATTCCAAACAGGTAGTCGCATCGGATCGGACTTTCTTACAGCGGCCCCAAGTTAACTTGAAGTCAGTCTGGGCCCAAAACGAGCCAGGGCGTTACCCGTACCCTTGTGGGAAGTATTGGCATTGGTGCGCATCAATGATACGCTCGTCTTGACGGCCGCCCGAAACGAGTTTTCTTCAGGCATCCAATTTCACGCCTCGCCCGGCACCGGATGCCACCCTGGCTTTTGCCCAAAAGCAGGTCTGGCTGATTGGCCGCGCTCCACGATCGAGTTCGCGCCAGAGCAGAGTCCGGTGAGTATTATCTTCGGCGGCATTCTTGTTTGAGTACTCTCGGTTCCCGGTCCCGCGGCCTAAGCGGTGCTTTGAGGGGAAGCTCTTTTCGAGTCAGGAGTTTTGGCTGAGATGAAAAAAGATAAAAGGGTCTCTATTGCATGTATAGGCGTGCTTCCGGCCGCCATGTTCGTGCTGTGCCACGCCGTCGCGCTGGGCCAGGAAAAGCCAACTCCCTCGGTCGAGGTCGGATTCGAACAAAGGGTGCGAAACGAGAATTGGAACAACATTCTCGACTACAGCGACAAGACTGACGACCAGCGGAATCAGATTCGCTATCGAACCCGGCTGTGGTCCAGTTTCCACCTTTCGCCGAAGATCGATTTCAACGTGGGGTTGGATCAGGAAACAAACGAGATCGTGCTGCCGCGGACGCCCTTCAAATTTGACGAGATCATCTTCGAGAGCTTCAACGTCGAGTTGCACGACTTCCTGACCAAGGGGTTGGCCCTCAAGGTGGGACGGCAGAATCTGATGAAGGATGACGGGTGGCTGTTCATCGAGGGCAATCCCTGGGACGGTTCGCGCTCCGTGTATTCAAACGCCTATGACTTGACCTACTCCTGGGGCAAGTCGAAGATCGAGTCGATCGGCGTTTGGAACCCTTCGCATGACCGTTTCCTGCCGCGCATCCATAATGTAAACCGCCAGTTGGTGGAGTGGGACGAGCAAGCCGTCGGCGGCACCTTCACTCACTCTCCGCGCAAGGACACCGATCTTGAAGCCTATTACTTCCTCAAGAAGGAGTATCACGACCGCCGGGCGCACTCGAATCCGCAGTTTCAACCAGACCGCCACGTGCACACCGCCGGCGGGCGTTTCGTGCGCCGTTTCCAGCATGACTGGAAATGGGTATCGGAGGCCGACGACCAGTGGGGCAGCGATCACGCGGGCGCGCAACTCCGCGGATGGGGCGCGTACAGCAACCTCAGGAAGAGTCTGAAATCGGCAGGTAAACCATACCTTCAGGCCGGTTGGTATGGTTTTTCGGGCGACGATCCGGCCACGAGGGGCACCAACGAGGGCTGGGACCCCCTGTTCAGCCGCTGGCCTGCCTGGAGCGAACTGTATATCTATAGTCAGTTGAAAGAAAAAGGGGTTGGATACTGGACCAACCTCAGTATGTGGCAAGCCGAGTCCGGCTTCAGTCCCTGGAAAGGGGCTAACTGGCGCTTCACCTACTACCGCATGGACGCCTTCCAGCGCTTCCCGGGAAGTCAGGCTATCTTCGGTCCCGGAACGTCGCGCGGCAACATGTTCCAGAGCCGGTTGGACTTTTTACTCACTCCGCAACTGAAGGGCCACGCTTTGTACGAAGTGATGCTCCCGGGCAGTTTCTACCGCGTCGGCGATCCGGGCTATTTCCTTCGATTCGAGATGATCTACGCGTTCAAACACAAGTTCGGAGGAGTCTGAATCCGGCCCTTCCCGCTCTCACGTTGTCAGCCGGCGGCAGGCCAGACTCAGGCCGGCGGGCGTAGGGAAGGGAAGAATTTGCTGGCGTAGAAGCGGTGATCGCAAATGCAGCGGTAAGGGCGGAAGGAAAGCAATAGCAGTAAGTAGTCGAGGAGCCTTCTGATTCTGGACCGGTTAATGTGCCCTGATCCGCAGCCCGGGCACCTCAGCACTACACTCGCATTGGCCGTCAACGGCGTCATCCGCACAACCTCTTCGCCAATTTCAAAAGGCTTCCACGAACCTGGTTGATCTCGCATGCAGGCACCGTGAAACAAGGCGCGCTTAGCAATTCTCGAGTCGCCCGACATCCTGGGGGATTTGTGACCGGAGTCTTCGCCCTCCCAAGCGCTGAGAGAACCTGAGCGGGTCCAGCCATACAGTAGTCTCCCCGCAGATCCTAGATCCAGGTCCTGCCAGACAACACAACCCTGTTCCTGAGGATATCCTGCGACAAGTAAACGGAAGATAAACGCCTCGGCGATCCTTCGAGAGAGCATGGATGGGTTTGCGTTTTGCGCGGCTCTATGCATCACGCTGCGGGCATTGGGGCAGCGCCTGTCGCGGGCTACCACAGCCTGCTCACGCCTTGCCAGTTGACATGAGGTTCCAGTTGCGATGTCGTATCCCCATGCAGCGCGTTTGTTTCCTCCTCAAAGTCAAGGCGGATCGCCTCGACGAATACAAAGCCCGACACGAGTCTGTGTGGCCCGAAATGCTCAACGCACTGAGCGAAACGGGCTGGACGAATTATTCGCTTTTCCTGCGTCCCGATGGACTCCTGGTCGGTTACGTCGAGACGCCCGACTTCAACGCGGCACTGAGCGGGATGGCCGGGCGCGAAGTCAATGCGCGCTGGCAGAAGGAGATGGGCGAGTTCTTCGAGGCTCTCGACGGTAAGCGTCCTGACGAAGAGATGGTCCCGCTGCAGGAAGTCTTCCACCTCGCTTGAACTTCGCTTGAAGCTGGGACTGACGTCTGGATAGACTCCGCCGGGAACGCTCGTCGCCCAGGACGCTGGCCAGCGGAGAGGCCGCGCTATGTTCCCATGGACCGATGGAAGTCAGATGGCGCGGTATCCTGGAGTCGGACACCGTGAAAACAATAATTGCCATTCTCGTTCTTTTAGTCGCCGCTCCTCTGGCCTTGCTGATGCTGTACTCCGCGGCGCCGGCGCTAGATTTGCCCGCCGGCATAACGACTCTTGGCGCACAGACGCCGATTTCGGTTGCGGTGAAGGCTCCCCACGGCTTGCGTTCCGCCAGCGCCTACGTTGAACAGGCCGGCACGCGTTATAAGGCTTGGGAAACGTCACAATCCGCACGCCGCATCCTCTGGCAACGCCACGTCGCGGATTCCACGCTTCACTTCGTAACCGGCTCCCAGGCCATCCCGCAGCTCAAGGAAGGCAAGGCGACCCTGGTCATCGAAGCCGTCTCCAACGACTTTCGCGCTGCCACAGCGCGCGTGGAGCGTGAAGTCACCGTCGTCCTTCGCCCGCCCTCTTTGAGCATCGACTCCGACCAGCATTACCTCTACCTGGGCATGGCCGATCTGGTGACCTTCAACGTATCCGGCAGCTCCACCGAGTCGGGTGTGCGCGTGGGGAACGAGAAGTTCCGCTCCTGGCCGCTGCCCGGCGGCAAGCCCGGCCTGTTCGCGCTGTACGCTTTTCCCTGGAACACTCCGCCGGGAACCGAGCCGCTGGTGTACGCGACCAATGGGGCGGGGAATCAGGTGACGGGCCAGATGGTGATTCGCTTCCCCAAGAAGGAGCAGCCCGTCTATCGCACGCGCGACCTGGAAATCAACGAGCAATTCCTGCAAAAGGTGATCAACGAACTCGATCCGGCGGGTTCCGGCGACCCACTGGCCCGCTTCCTGAAGGTCAACGGCGAAATGCGCCGCAGCAACAACCAGACACTGCGCGATCTGCGGTTGAAGACGGAGCCGCGATTCCTCTGGTCGCAACCGTTCCGGCAGCAGCGCAACTCCAAGGTGGAGGCCCATTTTGCTGACGTACGCAACTACGTTTACCAGGACAGGAAGGTCGATCAGCAGGTCCATCTGGGCTACGATCTCTCCATCACTCAACACGTCGGCGTCGAAGCGTCGAACGACGGAAAAGTCGTGTACGCCGCGCCCTTGGGGATTTATGGCAACTGCGTCGTGGTGGACCACGGGTACGGCCTGCAGACCATTTACGGGCACATGAGCGAGATCGCCGTACGTGAGGGTGACGCAGTGAAGCGTGGCCAGGTGTTGGGCAAGAGCGGGATGACCGGCATGGCCGGTGGCGACCACATCCACTTCAGCATGCAACTCGACGGCGTTCAGATCGATCCCAAGGAATGGTGGGACGCCCATTGGATAAAGGACCACATCGCCAAGCGCGTGGACCTGCCGGGCTTCGACGAATAGCAGCGATCAGGCTGAAAGCGACCGGGCCTGCCCCAGTCGCCAAATCAGGTAGGGCACGGCCATCAACGCGAAAATCACCAGGGCTTGAGACAAACCGCTCGAGATGGCCTGAGCCGATGTCCCCAAGGTGAAACCCATTCCGACGTGTTCCGTGCCACCGGGGATGCCCTGGCGGCTGGCGTGGACTTGGGCCGAAGCACCGGCCAGTGCGATCAGAACCCATCCGGCGGCGGGCCATAGCGAACTGAATCGCTGGCGGGCGGCCAGCAGTCCGATGCCCCAGCCAATCAA
>CAIVVT010000209.1 GCA_903909435.1 uncultured Acidobacteriia bacterium
CAGAGCGCGACGGGCTGCGTCGAGTTCCGGCCCGCACTGCCCGAGGAGATCCGGCAGTGGTTCGGCGCGGACGCGGGCTCGCTCGGACCCGTCGGCCTGCCCGACTCCCTGCCGGTGCTTACGGACCAGACGCTCGAAGGCCGCAAGAACATGGTTTCCGGCGCGAACAGGAATGACTACCATCTGAAGAACGTCACGCCCGGCGAGGACTTCGCGGCCAGTATTCACGACCTGCGCCAGGTGGCCGAGGGCGACACGGAACTCCAGACGGGCCTGCCGCTTGAGATCAAAAAGACGGTCGAAATCGGCCACATCTTCAAGCTGGGTTACAAGTATGCCCACTCGATGGGGCTGAACGTGTTGAACCAGGACGGCGTCGAAACACCTGTCATTATGGGCAGCTACGGCATCGGCGTCGAGCGTATTCTGTGCGCGGCGGTCGAACTGTTCTCAGACAAGGACGGCATGTGCCTGCCCGTCTCCATCGCGCCCTTTGAAGCGGTGGTTACGCCCGTCAAAGCCAACGACCCGAGTCTCAAGGAAGCGGCTGAGCGGATCTATGCGGAGTTGAAGGCTGCCGGCGTTGACGTGATCTACGACGACCGGGAGTTGAGCCCTGGCGTCAAGTTCAAGGACGCCGACCTGGTGGGCATCCCTTACCGCGTCACGGTGGGCAAAAAGCTTGTCTCGGGGCTGGTGGAAATCGTCGAACGCCGCGGCAAGACGATGACCGAAGTGCCGCTGGCCGAGGCCGCTGCCTGGGTGGCGGAGAAGATTCGCGCCGCGAAGGCATACCCCCAGGCGTGACACAGCCATGACCATCGACTGGGCCGGAATTCGCGCCGGTTTCCCCTCACTGGCGAACCGAACGTTTCTGAACAGCGCGACGTTCGGACAACTCTCGATAGCGAGCGAGAACGCCATCGCGCGCCATCTGGCCCGCCGCCGCGAGTTCGCCTGCACCGATTTCCTCGACTGGTACACCGATCTCGACGGGCTGCGCGTCAAGCTGGGCCAGCTGATCCAGACCGCGCCGGAAGACATCGCATTCATGCCCAACGCGTCCTGGGCGCTGGCGCACCTGCTCAACGGACTGGACTGGCGCGCGGGCGACGAAGTGGTCACGGTCGAAGGCGAGTTCCCCAACCATTTATACGTAGCCGAGCATCTCACCCGGCGCGGCGTGAACTGCGTCCGCTGCGGGTGCGAAGAAGTGCTGCAGTCGCTGACTTCCCGCACCCGCCTCGTCATGCTGAGCACGGTGAATTACTCCACCGGCTACCGGGCACGCATCGAAGAAATCGCCCCCGAATTGCGCCGCCGCGGCGTCCTGTTCTACTTGGATGCCACTCAAAGCCTGGGGGCGCTGCGGCTTGATTTCGGCTCGATCCGTCCCGATCTGCTGGCCGTCGATTGCTACAAGTGGATGCTCGCGCCCAACGGGGCAGGATTCATGGCCGTCTCGCCCGGCCTGCGGCAGCGGCTCGATCCGCTGGCCGTCGGCTGGCGCAGCCACCGCGAGTGGCGGCGCGTGGACAGCCTGCACGAGGGCATGCCGGAGTTCTCCTCGACGGCAGAGAAGTACGAAGCGGGGATGCTCGCGTCGCTGCCTTTATGCGCACTCGAAGCGAGCGTCGATCTAATGCTCGAGATCGGTCCGGAGCGCATCGAACAGCGCGTGCTGGCCCTGGGAGGACTGGTCCGTGAACGCCTGCGAGCACTCGGCGGCGAGCCACTGCCCTACGACGACTCCGCGATTGTGGCGGCGCGATTCCCGGGCAAGGACGCCTCCGCCTTGGCGGTGGAGCTGAGGAAGCACCAGGTCGTCACTTCCGCACGGCACGGACTGCTCCGTGTCTCGACCCATTTCTACAACAACGAAGACGACATCGCCCGGCTGGCTGATACTCTCGAGAGCCTGCTTTAAGTTCAATGGTTTGCCGGGAACCCGAGCATTGGAACGGTGTCCAATCAGGCTGGCGGCGCCCAGAGTTCTGGCCAGTGGCGCGGTGAGAGAGGCCCCAATGCTGGAGATTCGCTCGCTTTCCAAGCGCTATAGCGGAATAGCCGTCGTGGATGATGTCAGCTTCTCGGCCCGTCCGGGAGAGGTTACGGCCTACCTGGGACCCAATTGATCGGGGAAGTCCACCACCGTCAAGATGATCACGGGACTGATTGAGCGTAGCGAAGGACAAGTGCTGTGGAAGGGCCGGCCCGTCCATGACGATTGGGAAGGATTCAAGTCCCAGTTCGGGTAAGTGCCCGAAGAACCGCACCTCTACACCTACCTCAGCGGCGAAGAGTACCTGGAGATGATCGCCCTGCTGCGCGAGATCGCGTCTGAGGCTGCCGCACCACGCATCGACCGCTTCCTGCGTCTGCTCGGGCTGCACAGCGACCGCTTCACGTTGATGTCGTCGTACTCGAAGGGCATGCGGCAGAAGATTCTGCTGGCCGCGGCCCTGCTGCACGACCCCAAACTGTTGATCCTGGACGAACCGTTCTCCGGTCTCGACGTGAGTTCAGCGTTGATTCTACGCAGGCTGATCACGCTGCTCGCCGCCGAGGGCAAGACCGTGCTGATGAACTCGCACGAGATGGAGACGGTGGAGAAGGTCGCTCAGCGCGTCGTGATTCTATACAAGGGTAAGGTGGTCGCGGACGACTCCGTCGAGCACCTGCGATCGCTGATGTCGCTGCCCTCGCTCGAGCGGATCTTCACGCAGCTTGCCGTCGAGAAGGACCCCTCGGAGGTTGCCGCGGAGTTGGTGGAGGCCATGCGGGCATGACGCGAATTGCCGGTGGCACACCGCGTTTCGGCCGTCTGGCGCGGCACTTTCTGATGCGTCTCGCGGACTTCGAACTGGTCGCCCCAGGCGGCGAAGCACATCAAACGGCCGTCACCGGCATGGCGCTGCTGGGCGCGTTGAACTTCATCATCGCGCTGGGCCTGGTGTGGCGAGAGGCACTCGTGCCGCCCGCTTTCGAGCAGGTGCGAACGGTCGTAATCCTCGGTGACGCGTCGTTTCTCGTGGCTCTCACGATGCTGTTCACCGCGCTGGCCGGATCGCTCGCGTGGGACGGCTTCTTCCCCAACAAGCAGGACGCGATGACGCTCGGCTGCCTGCCGCTCCGGCCGTCGTTGTTGCTCCAGGCCCGTGTCTTCGCGGTGCTGCTGTACCTGGCTGTGGTCGTACTCTCGACGAACCTGTTCACGGCGCTGGCGCTCCCCGTGTTGGGCTCTTTGCACAATGGCCTCTTCGAGGTTTTGCGGGCTCTGTTCGGCTGGGGAGTAGCCGTAACGGCCACCGCGGCAACGGTGTTTTTCGCGCAGATCGCGGTGCAGGGACTGCTGCTGGCGATGCTGCCGTATGCGGCTTACCGGCGGTTGAGCGCATTCCTGCAACTCGGCATCGTGCTGGGCACGTTCCTCGGATTCTTCCTGATGCCGAGCGCGACTCAAGCTCTGACAACACCCCTAGATCGCGGCGTCTGGATTGTCCCGTGGTGGTTTGTCGGGCTGTTCTCCACCATTCGCGGCGGTGCCGGAGCGCTGCCCGGCATTTATGCGGTACTCGGACTCGCGGCGCCCGCACTAGCGGGCCTCGGCGCGTTGTTCATTTACAGCGGGCAATACCGGCGCATCCTGCGCAACGTTTGCGAGCAGAGCGAAGCGGGGACGGCGCGGAACGCTCCGCTGCGCCACGCTCTGGAACGAGTTCTCAATCTGGTGCTACTGCGCAATCCGCGGACCCGGGCCGTGTTTTGGTTCATTGCGCGCACGGTCACCCGCAATCGCAGGCACCGCATGTTGCTGGCGATTTCGGCCGCCATCGGGATTGCCTGGGCTGGCCAGACTCTGGCGCAATCGATTGGCGCCGGTTGGACCGCATCCAAACAGCCGGGCTCGACGTTGCTCGCCGTGCCGTTGGAACTGGCGTGCCTGCTGGTGATCGGGCTCCGCGCGCTGTATGGCATGCCGGTGGATCTGCAAGCCAATTGGAGCTTTCGGATCACCGAACGCGGCGGTGTGGCAGCCGTTCGGCAGGCGGCGGTGCGGTTCCTGTGGACGGTGGCGATTCTACCCGTGGCCTGGCTGCCGCTGCCGGTGTACTGGCTGCTGTGGGGTGGAACGCGGGCCGTGGTGCATTGCACGTTCCTCACGTTGACGGGAGGCGCGCTGCTCGAAATCCTGATGCGCAACTTCTACAAGCTGCCATTCGCGTGCAGCATCCTCCCGGGCAAGCACAACTTGCGGGTTACGTTCGCCGTCTACGCCGCGACGTTCACGTTCTCCTGCTGGTTCGTCTCGGTGCTGGAGCAGGACATGTTGAAGAGCGCGAGCGGGATGGCGGTGGGCTTAGCGCTGCCGTCCGCAGTCTGGTTGGCGATGGCGGTGAAGCGCCACATGCAGGAACAGCCGGGCCGCATTCGATTCGACGAGACGGGGCAGCCGGAGTTGGAACTGCTGCAGTTGCAGGGGTGAAGGGCGGGCCTGGCTGTAGACGCCGTGCTCTACCAGGGCGAAGGCGCGATGGAGGCTCGCAGGCAGGATGCAGTGTGGGCGTGCGCCATGGCATTGAGTGCGCCGCGCCGGCTTGCGGAGGCAGCTGTGCGGCGTCAGCCGGATCGTGGAGTGGCTCCGTGTCCTTCACTTGATACACTGAAGCGGAACTAATTAATCAGTTCGGTGCACGAGCCAGCCATGCCGCAAACCAAGTCGTACATCACGAATGTCGTCTCGGCCCTTACCGCCCGCACCCAGCTTGGACAAATCATCCAGCGCGCCACGCAAAAGAACGAGCGCTTTCTGGTCGGCCGCCGAGGCGAACCAAGCGTCGTCATCATGAGCTTCCAGGACTATATGAAGTCCTTTGCGCCTCCTCCCCGGGAACTGACGGCTATGCAGGCGGCGGCCAAGAAGAGCGGGGCCAACAAACTCACTCCTGGTCAGATTAACCGCATCATAGCCACTGTCCGACGCGAAGGCGACACTCCAGTCGCTAGAGTCCGCGGCAAGTGACCAGCCTCGTTGTGGACACCAACGTCGTGGTGTCGGCCAACTTGAATCCCGAGGGCTGTGAAGCGCTGGTCGTTGCCCTTGTGCTGAACAGGAAGGTTCGGCTGTTTGTTTCCCAACCGATTCTGGATGAATATGAACGAGTATTGCTCTATCCTCGTCTGAGATTCGGTCCACAGGAAGTTGGACGTTTCCTGGCGATTCTGCGCAAAACCGCCCGCATGGTCAGTGCGGCCCGGGCCTTCACCGCGTCGGTGGACGAGGGAGACAACCGCTTTGGGGAATGTGCTGAAGCGGCCGCGCCGGCCTTCCCGTCACAGGCAATAGACGGCACTTCCCAAAACGGTGGAATGAGACCCAGGTGGTCAACGCGCGGGAGTTGCTGGAAGCGATCGGTCCCAGTTTCTTACGATAGACGCGCTGGCGTTTATGCCGACCATCGTAATGGGAAACGAAGCGTCAGTGTCGCCTCGTCCCGGCGGGACTGAAATTGCGCGTCTTGTCCCCAGACTTGTTTCGGGTCGCGAGTGCGATACTGGTCGAGCGGGGAGGCACTCATGGTCTGCCTTTTATTGAATGACGGACTGTACTGTTGGAGACAATGTGAACCGGGACTTGCCGATATTCACTGTCTGGATAACGATTCCACCAATGCCTTCCTGGGGAAGCGTATCGCTAGACACCAGCTTTAGTTGGTAGGTTACCGCGTCGGCCTGACTAACCTCGGCAGGAAACAGCTTGCCACAATCGATGCCTCTGTTCTGCAATGGAAGCAGGACACCGATTACTACACTGAACCCCTCACCTGAGACAAGCAAAAAGGTGACAGGTTGCCGTTCGCTGGAAACTCTTTGGCGAACGGGCGTTGCCGTTGCAGAATGAAACTGGCCGGCGAAGCGGAGGC